>JAHRVB010000252.1 GCA_019090895.1 Kangiellaceae bacterium | reverse complement strand
CTTACCATCATCTCCTAAAATACTTCTTGCGAGCTTTATGTGGTTACTCAATGTCGCATCTAATACGTCTCTATCACTCCATAGGTTTTCGAAGATCTCATCTCGAGTGACCAGTCGCATTCTGTTTTCGATTAAATAGATTATAAGATTGAATACTTGAGGCTCTATTGCAATGAACTTTCCTATTTTATGCAAAGAGAAATTGGAGGGGTCAAGTTGAAAGTCGTTAAATTGGTAGATCATTAACTCAGTATCCGTACTCGTGCTTTGAAGACGATTTTTATTAATTGGAATTATTGTACCCATACTTCATGGGCTTTCCTAGATAAAAGTAGCCAAAAATAGACAAACAATAGCTAATCATTAAGTTGGTCACATAATATTTGGTTATGGTTATCGCTACTTTGAGTTTTAACAACCCGCTTGTTTAAAAGATAAATGAGCTGGCCGGTTGTGTACTGGCGGTCAGAATAGCAGGTTAGGTTAGTCACAAACTAAGGAGTTCAAATGAAGAAGTTCCGATTGGTAATGGTATTAGGCATATTTTACGCTAGCAGCGCTGTAGCAACAGAGTGTTCTATTCAGTTTGGTGGTGGAGGAAAAAATTCCGCAGTGTATTCGTTAAAAAACGACAGAGTAACCAAATCGAGCAATCTTGGAAGTCCATGGAGTTTTATTCGGTATGCCAAAGGGCCATGTCGATTTACTTTACATAACAAAAAAAATTACAAAGGTAATAAAGTACAGTATGCCGAGTTAGGCTCAAGAGAAAGGATTGCTTCGCAAGATGGTAAAGATAAGGGAGGGTGGAAGGTAAGGTCTCTTTCTATCGAGCCGCTTAAAACTAATTGTAAGATAAAACTTATAGCGCACGAAGACTTATTGCTAGGCAGTGTGCGAGGAAAGGTGAGAGATGCTCCTAATCATAATGTTTTTTCTGGACCATCTAGTTTTAGCAATATTAGTGCATTAAGTGGTATCGGAAAAACGTCGGGTGATAGTAGTTGTCGATTCACGCTTTACAATGATAATAATTTTGCAGGCAGACAAATCGTCGTAGGAAAAGTAAATAAACCATTTAGGGGAGATTGGAGAGTTCGTTCTATGAGAATTACGAATGACGCTAACAATTCGTCTAAATTAGTTCCCGTTAAGACAAGAAAGATTATCAAACCGTATAAACGGCAAAAAAGCAAAGGCTAGAACAAAGTGATTTATCAATTTACCAAGTCAAGACTGATGAAAGAAAAGGTTTGTATATGAACGACACATTTAAAGTTACACTCCTATTATTGGTGTTTCCATTCTTTATAAACCAGGTAGATGCTAAAAATTCGACGGAATCTTACAACTACAAATATTTAGGAAATAGTGCCAGTAATGATGACCGTCATGGTTGGTTTAACGAAACTCAGGGGATAGCCAATGGTGATCCGCGTTCTGGCGACCCATACTGGTTTTTCTCCAAAAATATCAATAGCAATCGAAATACCTATATCTACAAAGTGCCTTACACTCAGCATCTTGGCCACAATTTCGAATACTCGAAGCGACGAATACGGTTATCGGGTGGTAGTAAAGTTTGTGAGCATATAGGTGATATTGATTATTACAGCTACAAAAATGAAGGCTACATCGTTGCTCCCTATGATAACTGCGGTGATGGCCATGCACGTATTGCAATATTCAAAACCAAGGACTTTAATGGATCAGAAAATGTACTCCAGCCTTGGGCTGTAATGGATGTCAGTACAGTGCAAGGAGATGGTGCTCCATGGGTATCGGTTGCTCCAAATGGTAAAATTTATTCCTCGGCAGGTAGTAATAAACGCTCTGATATGGTTTTTGAATATACGATTAAATGGGAGCGAGTAAAAAATGAGAGGCAAGCAAAGTTTACGAGTCGTTCATTTCGTCTGTACGACCAACAAGGTAAATCCCTATCGTTAACCTATAAGCAGGGCGCTGATTTTTCGTCTGATGGGAAACGACTATTCATTACGACTGGATATGAAAAAAATATCTCGAAGACCATATGGGTTCTTGTAAGAAGAAATGATCGTTTTGTTCTAGAGCACCGGTCGAATAACAAAGCGATGCCCTTCAAATTTGAAACAAGCTACAACTCTACAGCGAGTTGGCGACAGGAACCTCAAGGGGTTTCTTATTTTGACATGAGTCGAGTGCGCCCGTACCACAAAGAGATGCAAAGAGGGCAGTTGCATGTAGTACTTCTTAATAACAAGATTTCAAAAGATGATTCTGTGTGGATAAAGCACTATCAAGAATTTAAAACCACTAGGGATCAATTAACATCCCAAGGGCCCATTAGGTTGAAAGACTTTATAAAACCAAAGAAAAAGAGGGGGTATTCAGAAATCATCCATATTAAGGGCCGCTGTTTAGACGTGGCTGGTGGGAAAAGCCGAAACGGAACAAACATACAAATTTATGCGTGTAATGGTTCTAAAAGCCAAAAGTGGAGGTTGACTAAGAAAAAGGAATTTAGAAATGAAATGGGCCTTTGTTTGGATGTAAAAGGGGGAGTCGATGCTGACGGGACCAATATTCAATTGTATCAATGTAATGGTAGCAAGAGCCAACAATGGCGTCACTTGACGAGAAAACGAATACAGAACGTAATGGGCCGATGTTTGGATATAGTGAACGGCATTAATGAAAATAAAACCAATGTTCAACTGTATCGCTGTAAGAATACAACTGCGCAACAGTGGAAACGATGAGTTGCCAGCTGAACAGTCCGACTAACAAATCAAACAAAGAAAGTTAAGTCTTAATTGCTCGAATTGTCACGGTCTACTTCTTTTATTTGCTATATCAGAATAAGATACATTAATTTACTCGAACTTTTCAGCCAATCAAAACTAATATCAGACAGTCTGATAATAGAAACTGTACAATGATAAAAACTAGGCGTTTCCCTATTAACCAACTGATTCCTTGCGATTGTCATATTCAATCCTTGAAATGATTTGAATCCAAAGTGTGAGTCATGCTATTTGTTAAATTAATTGGTGAATCAAGAGTATGGTCTTACGAAATTGACGCTTAAATATGTGAGAATTTGGCTATTACAAGGCTGTCTGCTAATCTATTGCTGCTAATCTATTCGAACATTATTTTAGATTATAGTGTATGGTTTCACGGTTGCTATTTACTCAGCAAGGACATGTCTCTTTCATATCTAGTGAGAGTGGCGCAAAATTCCATCAAAAGGAAAGTGTAATGTTTAAACTTTTATCCACAATTCTATTATTCTCTTTCTCAGCATCAATTTGCGCTCTAGATTACGATTTTACAGCAGGTTTAGGGACTCAATATGGAGGCCTTGGCGGGCAATTCGTTGTCAATGATAAGGAAAGTAAATATTTTTTGGCCCTTGGAACTACTGGAGAAGCTGGAGTAGCTGTGGGGATGAAATCAATTATCTCTGATGATGAGCATCATTCCATGGGCGTTAATATCGGATCGTTCGGCCGTTTACTTGCATCGGACACCGATTTCGCTGCAATTACCTATAACTACCATTTTGATGGTTTTAATGGCAATGGTTGGGAGATTGGAACTGGAATTGCTTATTATAAACAAGACGAATACAAAGTTTTATTTGTACCGAACATTGAAAAGGAAAAAAGTGGCGTATCAATAGTCTTCAATTTAGGTTATACGTTTTAAACATAGCACGTCAGTTGATTCGATCAAGAGTAGTTAGTTTTCTCCATCGTCGTTTGTTTGAACTATCTTTTATTTGATTCTTATTGAGGCATTTATCGAAGATATTCATACCTCTAATCAAAATATAATTATACTGCTCTCTTTCGCTATGATTGTGGTGGGATAAAGTATTTTTCCTGGATTGTATTGTCACTAATTAACTCAACTCAACTTAAGTGTACAAGGATATGAAACAAGTAATCGTTGTTAACGAGGCATTAAAACTTCCCAGAGGAAAACTGGCCGCACAAGTAGCGCATGCTTCGGTGGCAAGTTTAATGTCTACAAATAGTAGTCAACAAAAACATTGGATCAGTGCGGGAATGCCAAAAGTTGTATTGGCAGGAAGTACTGAGCAAGAAATAATGGAGCTTCATCATAAAGCCGAGACAGTTAACTTACCTACACATCTAATTAGAGATGCGGGTAAAACTGTAGTTGCTCCTGGCACAATTACCTGTGTTGGTATCGGACCAGCCTCTAAACAAGAAATAGACAAATTAACGGGGCATTTAAAATTGTTAAGCTAGTAAAATCGGTGGTTTCGACTCTTTGCACAATATACACTGGTGAAGTTCTCAAGGTTTCGTTAGGACGCGTTGATGGCGATATTGATATTGGCCAGCATATCTTTGTTGGTTCAAAAGCAAATTGGGAGGTCATTCCAGAAGATGTTACACAACTCAATTAGTGGCCACCAGGAAATGCTTAAAAAGGTCATCACCGGAAAATAAAAAAGATAACTAAATATCAAATATGAAATTAGAAGTGTCAGTATTGTGCCAGTCATTAATTAGCTCATGTGAATAGAATAATAAGCTGAACTGTCTAACAACAAAATATGACATGGAAGTTTAAAAAAGTATAAAAAGTAATCGTTTCGAGGTGTTTTATGAAAAACAAAGTTTATATTAGTGCTTTATTCTTAGTCTTTGTATTTACGGCATCGTCTCAATCTTTCGCCTCCGTCAAAGGTAATCTATCCGACAACATCCGTATAAAAAGTAAAGTTTTGGGCTATGATTTACAATATCGCGTTTATCTACCGAATGGAGTACAGGATGGAGACAAACTGCCTACTATCTACATTACTGATGGACAATCTTATGCAAAAAAAGGTCGTATGGTAACTGCTTTAGACAATGGAATAGCAGCGGGTAAAATCAAACCTGTTATTGCCATATTTGTTGATGCTCGAGATCCTGATAATTTAAAAGTTAATCGGCGCAATGAGCAGTTTTTTTGCAAAAAAAAGTATGTTGATTTTTTCACCTCTGAGCTGCTACCTTTAATTGACCAGACTTATTCTACCAGCCGTCTACGTGATGATCGGGTGATTCTTGGCGTGTCTTTCGGTGGTTTTAACAGTGGTTGTTTTGGACTAATGGCCACACATGTCTTTGGCGGAATCGCCATGAATTCCCCTGCTCATAGTAAATTCGTTAAAATTCTTACGAAACAATATAATGAGGCAGGTAAGAAACATTTGAAGATCTTTATGTCTGTTGGCTCTGTTGCCGATAATAGGCGTGCAGTTCGATCATTTAGATCGGTACTGATAAAAAAGGGCTATGATCTGACATACCGACAAAACGATAAAGAACATAATTGGGATAATTGGACACCATTGTTACCTGACATTCTAAATACCTTTTTTGGTTTAGACAATGTAGATTGATAAAATAATGTTGTCGAAGAGTAATTTAATTAAAAAATGAATTTGACCATTTTCAAATAAGTCAGATGGCTCAAGTCTTACTTTTTGATAATTACTCAAATTGGGCTAGTGTCAACTAAATAGGGCAATCCAAAATATGAAGCGATTCTATTGCTTTCTATGCAAAAATATACCTAACAAACCAAAAAAGTAAATTGGAACCCTTATAAAAACGGAGAAATATTATGTGTAGGAATATCAAGAAATTAAATAATTTTGAACCACCTGTCACTACGAATGAAGTTAGAGAAGCTTCTTTGCAATTTGTTAGAAAGGTGAGTGGTTCCACAAAGCCTTCCAAAGTAAACCAAGCGGCCTTTGAACAAGCCATTGCTGAAATATCAGATTCATTAACAATCTTACTTGGCGCGCTTGTTACTACAAGCCCACCGAGAAATCGGGAAACTGAAGCGGCGAAAGCAAAAGCTCGCTCGGTGAAACGATTTGGAAGCGGAGCACAACCGGCCTAATTCTTAAAAATTGTATAAGGTTCTTACCATTCCGTTAAACCTCTCACTGCTCAGTTGCGTCTAAAGAGTTGTCATTAGCGCTCTAATTAATGTTCACCACTTTATACTCTTGCTTGATTTTAAAATGAATATCTTCCCTAAGAAAACATACTCTTAAAACATATTCTCCACTCTCAAAATATCAATGTTCTTAGTGCGAAGTGATTTTTAATCGGTAAAAATCTCTAGGGATTTGCTTAGTGCCAAGTGTTTGAACTGTTATTGGATAGTGACAATTTTTATGGACTCATTAATTGCACTATCGTCAATATAACCAATTGCAGTTGGATTTTTAGAGATGAACAATAATACGTCTAAATCTCCATTGAACTCTTTAGGTGGAATGCCTTTTCCCATAAACAGCTGTTTACTCCAATACGCAATCATTTTGGAGCTACTTTTCCCTAGTTTCGAGCTATCAAACTTACCTCTGGCCGTAGCTGATGGGACTTGATTGATTGGCACAGCCTTTCCTCCTGACGGGAAACTATCTAGTTTCCCCATAAAAAGCCTATTCAGTTCTGATTTACTGAGAGAAGTAACACTATTACTTGCATGAACCACTACTACAACTTCTGCTTGAACACGAGAAATTACGAAACATTGTAAGACTATAACAAAACACAAAATTAAATTCTTAATAGGTAAATTAATCATTTTAGTTTCCTCTATTGTCCGAAAATGTAAGATACGTCAAAACGAACTTCAGAATAACTTGTATCTTTCCCGCGCACTTTTTGAAAGTGAGTACTGAAATCTAGCTTTACTGCAATGTTAGGTTCTGGCCGATAAATAACACCGACTGTAGATTTTCGAAACTTACCATCGTCGGCAAGCCCCGCTTCTTTATCACCCCCATTCTTTTTTCCAAATACCGTTTCAGGGTTTTCATATTCATCCCATTGCACATATGGGACGAATTCGCCATTTTTGGTTGTTATTGTATAGCCAGCTCTAAGGTACCAAGTTACAACTTCGTAATCTCCGTTGGTATTAATATTAGCCAAAATCAAGTTATTTATGTCGCCGTCTAGTAAAAAGTTAGTTTGTCTAATCTGATTTATTTCACCATCAACATCAGGGTCGGTTAGCATTATTAATACGTCTTCAGAATTTCTTGTCGCTTTATGGTCTGCTGACCAATATGCCGCTTGCAATTGAAGTTCATCGATCTGAAATTGACCAAATGCACCAAAAATGGAGAATTTGTCTTTAGACATCCAAGGAAGTACTCCGGTTCTGGGCGAACCCTCTCCGATACTCTTATCTGATGTGGTGTCACCTCCTGATGTGTACCCACTTATCCCGACAACATAATCCCCTAACCCAAATTCATATCTTAAGTCATAACCTAGTGGAACGTTGTCCTTTGCAGTGGGTCCGCCTTCGCCATTATCCATTGAAAAGCTATAATTTAGTTCACCCTCTCCGATTGATACCCAGCCATGCACCATTGAAAGTGTTTCGCGCGAAAGTATTAGATGATCTTTATCAAATAATTCGGGAGGTTCAATACCAATGTAGGTCGGTACGGCATCGAGTTGTTCATTATACAATCCAAATCTTCGATACATTTTGCCTAACCTTATGCTAACAAAGTTATTGACCTTATATTCGCCCCATATGTTCTTAACCTCCACATCTTCGCCTTCAGCTCCACTTAAGTTTATGAAAACTTTTGATTTGTCACTTATGCTATTAAGCATCATTAAATTGAATGATGGAATAGTGATTTCTCTTGCGGCATCTTCTTTCGAACCATCTAGTTGAATTTCCTCCCAAACTTTCTCGGTTCGCCAAGATAAGTAACCGTAAATATTAATGTCATTTACTCCTGTTTGAGCAGAAGGGAGGAATGACAAGTAAAGTAATGAAAAAGTAATAAGTGGTTTTAGAATTGCGGACTTTAACTTGTTTTTACGAGTGAATTTCTTAGACATGATGAATCACCTTTAATGAAAAGCTAAACTGCTATTTGTTAAAAAAAAAGTACTTTATGTGAATATAGTTAGGATAACTAAATAATCAAATCACATTCCTTATTCTGCCCTAGAAACACCTCGTTATAAGAATATTTTTTAAAAAAACAAACCGCTATGACTAAATTTTATAAGTAAAAAACATAAATTAATTTGGAGGTGCTACACTCAAAGTGAAATGTGTCGTATTGACTTTAATCGAATGATAATTTTTCGTATTGTTCATATTCTTTAGTTGAGAACAATATTAAAGTTGATCTAGATGTTGCTCGAAGGTTATTTTCATTCCTACTATTGCTAGCGTGATACGTTTAATTTGTCTTACAGTTATTACGGCATCTTCCGTGAATAATTCAACTGGTTTTTTAAATCGGAAGCAAAGTAATTTTGAGTGTTAAATACATTGAGTTAGGAAAAAAAATTATCGAGTCCTTAATTAGTTTTATGTAAAAACCTATCTCTAAGTACCTTGTAAAAGAGTAAGGTAGATAATTGTAAAAAATATAAAATAGAGGCTTTTGGTCTCAAAATAGCACGGCCCATAAAAACAGAATAAGATTTGATCGAGTTTCGTAGAATATTCGGTAAGATCACTTTTGAGCCTGCCTTCAACGCCGAGATCGAAGAATATTCCAATTAAAATACGCTTGATACCTAAGATAATCCAAATAGTCTAAATAGACTTTATGGCAATTACAATAAACCTTGCGAACTGTAAGATAGGCACTTCTTTTTAAAAAATGTCAAGGAGTAGACTATTGAGTTGGTTACCATCGGCCAAAAGAATTGTTGCGTTGTTTTTAAGTTGATACGTTGGAGCATCTGCCGATATTAATATCTAAGAGTCCTCACAAGAAGACTCGGATCCACTACATCCTAAAGAGAATTATATCGGGGAAGTCCATAAGCATAGCTTTTGCATTTGATATCTCCTCAAATAAACTAAGATGTATCCTATATTATTCTACTTGTTCAAAATTCATACATGTCGAATTTTTTTACTTGTGTATACATACTATAATTTTGGACGAGACGGACGTAGAAATTACCCATTTTCATCCTACTTCTTTGCTTATCCCAAACGACTCAAATATCGACCATGACAAGTTGAAGAAGGCTCGGTATACTCAGAAGCAAATAAATTGACTAAAAAGTTTGCACATGAGTGATGCTAGCCGCCAATCGCTAATAGAACAGCTAAAAATGCTGTTCACCGACCAAATTACCACCTCGATTTCAGATAGAGAACATCACGGTAGAGATCCTGGTCACGATGTACCCATGCCACCTGATGCTGTTATCTATCCACGTTCCACGGAGCAGGTTTGTGAAATCGTTAAACTGTGTGCGCAATACAAAGTACCAATGATTCCTTATGGGGTCGGTTCGTCTTTAGAGCAACATGTCGTTGCACCGCAGGGTGGTATCAGTCTCGATTTTTCTAAGATGGATGAAATACTGCAAGTGAACCCTGAAGACATGGATATGAGAGTACAAGCCGGGGTGACTCGGGAACAGCTGAATAGTCATATCAGAGATACCGGATTATTCTTCCCCATCGACCCCGGCGCTAATGCGACTTTAGGTGGCATGGCATCGACCAGAGCATCTGGTACCAATGCAGTACGATACGGTACCATGAAAACCAATGTGATTGGTTTAACGGTGGTCACGCCGCAAGGCAAGATAATCAAAACTGGTGGGCGAGCAAGAAAATCTGCCGCCGGATATGATCTAACTGCTGTGTATATTGGTTCAGAAGGTACACTGGGAATTATTACTGAAGTCGCGGTAAAACTCAGTCCTATCCCTGAAAAGATTGCTGCAGCCGTTGTCTCCTTCGACAGTTTAGAGGATGCCGTCACCACAGTAATTGAAACGTTACAATGTGCTGTGCCTATTGCTCGAGTGGAGTTGCTTGATCAAGTTCAAATGAAAGCCATTAAGCAACATTCCGATTTAGATTATCCAGAGTTGCCGACTCTGTTTCTCGAATTTCATGGTGGCCTTGCATCCGTTGAAGAGCAAATCAAAACAGTCGAAGATATTGCACAAGGTAATTCGGGCAAAGATTTTTCCTGGGCAGAACAGCCTGAAGATCGTACTAAACTATGGGCAGCAAGACATGAAGCCTATTACGCAAACAGAGGGTTGGTACCGGGTGCTAATATGCTCACCACTGATGTTTGTGTGCCTATTTCAAAATTACCGGAATGTCTTTTAGAGACTCGGGCGGATCTTGATGAGGCTGGAGTTATTTCGCCAATTATTGGGCATGTTGGTGATGGAAACTTTCACGTAATGATGCTTTACACGGATGAACAAAAAACAATGATAGATCAAGCTAATGAGCGGTTAGTTGCACGCGCGCTAAAATTCGAAGGGACTTGTACAGGCGAACATGGAATAGGGATCGGAAAGCGGCAATTCTTGTTGGATGAGCATGGTGAGTCAGTTGAAGAAATGAGGAAGATAAAGACAATATTTGATCCCGATAATTTGATGAATCCAGGGAAAATATTTTTTTAGTGACAATGCGCGAAACGAAAACTACCCAGACTTTCTTGATATCAATTCAATGAAGGGTTGATTCGAATGTTTTGAGCAATTATTTAGTAATGATAAAAGTCAACTGAATAAACTAAAACTCAGACTATGACCACCGCTTCGTAAGATGCAGTTTTAATCGAATCGCTAAAAAATAAAAGCCAGCTTATTGCTGGCGCGTCGGAAATCTAGGTTCAATTAGTAGGAACCGACTACTTTTACTCCATCGCTTTTATTTGCGGAATCAATGTAACCAATTACTGCAGGGTTTTCGGATACCAATTTGACGATCTCTGCATCGTTGGGTAGTTCCTTTGGCGGATTTCCCTTGCCGCTAAAAACTAGTTTTGACCAGTACGCTTTGATTTGGCTCGCAGACTTTCCTAATGCCGATTTATCAAATGATTTTCTAATGTCAGAACTCGCCGAATGATTAACAGGCAGAATGGTCCCACCGGATGGAAAACTCTTCATTTTTCCCAAGAAAATTCGCTTGATATCTTTTTCAGTCAGAGCAGAAGCATTTCCAGGATTCACAATTACTACTACTTCCGAAAGTGCTATCTGTGAGAAACACAATAGACAAATCATGATAGTCAAAGAGCGCAATCTATTTAGGTATTTCATTTCCCACCTCCTAAAATACAGTTGTTAATGCGAATTGAAGAAGCGATGCATCAACACCGAGTATATCGTCATCTTGATAATCTGTGTACTCTAACTTTAGCGCAACTGAATCGGCAATTTCCCATCGAACACCAGCAATGAAATAAGAGCTATCTTCTTGTACGGTAGCGAGTAATCCTGTAGTCGAGGCCAATAAAAAGTCCAATCCTGGATCAACACCAGCAGGTACTCCGTCTAATATAGAAAAGTCACTAGTATTATCATCCGCTCCGTAAGTGAAGTGCACCAGTACCGAATCAATCCTTTTTCCGAAAGTAATATAATAGGAATCTTGATCTGGAAAGAAATTATTACCGGGATCAAGTGTTGAAAATTCACCAACGAGTAGATAATCATCGTAATCGATAATGAATCCCGCACTAGCGAATACTCCAGAATCATCGACCAATTCTATATCATCCGCTATACCTGCAAATGTAATTGTTGACCGCCAACCACCGAAAAGAGCATCAAATTCGCTAAAAGGGATGACTAAGTCGGCTCTTGCATACCCGGCTCTAAGAGTGAGCCAATCGCGGTTGACAGTCCAGGATGCACTGAAAAAATCCGAGAAATCCATATCCCGTTCTTCACCGAGTAAAATCCCACTATCTCGATTGCTACCGTATGCAATATGAACAGTCGAGTCAAACTCTCCTAGTGTCGATGAATATAGAGAACCAATTCCATCAAACACATCAAAGGGTAAACTGTAAACACCTGTGGGCGGCTTAATCCAATGATAAGCATAAGAGACATCAAGAAAGTCAGAGTACATGTAAAAAGGGGCTCGTTGACGACCGAAAAGCAATCGCCATTCATCACTTGCGTCATAACTAAGATACGCCCATTCCGCATTGACATCCCAAGCTTCAGAGCCTCTAGCTAATAGTTGAGCCGTTACTCCCCAGCCGTCACCGAGGTCACTCGACGCTTGAATAGCGAGTACTGAACCATTGTCAAAGCTGAAGTTATCATCATATCCTTCGAGTGATTCATCTTCATCAAAAGTAACACCACCTGCAATTGTTGCAAAGCCAGAGAAGTTGATTTCGGCCGCTGCAACCTGCCAACAAAATAAAAAGGAAGCGAGCAGTGAAATTTTTTTAGTTAACACCATTGTTTATCTCCTAATTCGCCATAGAGTTGGCGGTTAATCGATCTGTCTTTTTTTAACCCTAGTTATTCCCAAAAAATTAACCGTTTAGTTATTTATATTATTTCATTTTTAACGAGTTATGTTTGATAATTTATTTACTTACCGAATATCCAGCAACGTTTTTCAATGAACTTGAAATTTATGAATTAGAAATTATAAATCGAAAAGTCACACTTTAAATTGTGACGTGATCGTTTGTAACACGCCCGCTAGCTCCGAAAGTTGAGTGCTGGCTTCGTCTAGGCGAGCGCTTGCTTGATTCGATTCGCTGGTTTTTTCCTGAATGGCTGAGACCCTCTCTACCAATGTTGACGAAATCTCTGATTGATACTTAGTATCATCTGCAATTTCTTGATTCATCTCATCAATTTGAATTATCTTTGTGGTGATATCCTGAATACTTTCGCCAGCAAGGTTAGCGTTACTCACGCTATTGTCCGCCATAGTTTGGCTCAATTCCATTTTTGATACTGCATCGTCTGCAGCGGATTTTAGTTCGTCTAAGATTACATTAATTTCTTCTGTCGAATCTTGGGTACGGGAGGCTAAGTTTCTAACTTCATCAGCAACCACTGCAAATCCTCTCCCTTGTTCACCCGCTCTTGCTGCTTCGATCGCAGCATTTAATGCCAATAGATTAGTTTGTTCGGCGATACCCTTAATAACTTCTAAAACAACATTTACTTTGTTAGAGCCTTGTTCGAGTTTATTGACTGCCGTCGATGATTCAACGATGTTCTCAGCTAGCTTGTTAATGCTTGAAACTGTATCTTGTACAACTTCATAACCTTTATTGGCTCCTGTCGTTGCATCTCTTGCTGAATGTGATGCCTGCTCAGCATTTTGCGAAATTCGAGCAACACTTTGATTCATTTCTTCAACCGATGATTTCGATTGCTCCGCGCTGACTTGTTGTTCTTCGAAAATCACTTGAGAGCGGCTAGTAAGTTCCCTTATGGAATCTACGGCTTCAGCAAGCGGTTTTGCTGTACCAACTGTTTGTTTAATTGCATCGTGGAGTTTGATGATGAAATTGTTAAACCAGTAAACGAGATCACCAAGTTCGTCTCTACTTTGGGTCGTTATTCTAATCGTGAGGTCGCCATCTTCCTCAGCTATGTTTTTCATTGAGTTAATAATGTCTTTAAGACTGGATTTAATGGACGCACTGATAGGAATTGCAAGTGCAAAAAGAAGTACAATGGTTGTAAGTCCAATGACCACGCCAAGTGATGAAGTTGTTTCAGTGTCTTCTTCTACAGTGATAAACGCTTGCAAAAAATCTTTATTTCGTTCTTGGTTAAATGACTTGAGGTGGCTCTGTAATTGTTGAAGAAGCCGTAACATTTCTCTACTACTATCTCCGACTGTCGAAAAGTCAACAGTTTCATCTAGCATTCCTTTAGATAGTTGAAACGCATGCTGGTAATATTCGTCGAGCTTGGTTGAAATATCATCTATAGCAGTACGATTATGATTGTCGATTGCTGCAGCTTTTTCTAACTGTTCTTTTAATTTCCCATATCGTTCTGTCGCTAATTCTAGCTGGTCTTCTTCTCCCATGGAGACTGCGTCTGCAAGCCCAGTTTTAATGCTGTCGAGGGCGATTAGACTACGCTCAGAAATTTGCAGTAAGGGAAACTGCACGTTCTTTGCATTATTGAGGAGAGACAGGTTATTGTTCATTGCATTGACGCTCGTCAATAGATAAACAATAAACCCGATTGAGGCAAAAATAGGGATAATCAGAATCTTAGTTTGTACAGATAACTGTCTAATAAAATCCATAAAAAACTCTACCTTTTAGTTATTTTAACGAGATAACTTTTAGTGTAGTAGATGGTATAAAAAATAGCGAAGTTCGAGAGTGTTGATTATAAAAAACAGTCTCGTTCTGGTTTCTTATTCTAAATTCATATTATCTTGAAGATTACTTATATTCTAAAATTATTAAAACGTTCTATTCCGATTCGCTTTTACGATCTGAGTCGGTGAAACGTTTATTTGTGTCTATTCGTCCATGCTCGAATGATTCAAAGTATCGAAGAATGTCGAGGGGTTTCCTTAGATAGAATGTGATGAGTGACTGGTGTATTAAGGGGAATGCTCTCACTTTGACTTAAGCGAAAAGCCACTGTTTGAATTTCGTTTCTTGCCTGACATATTCGGTATGGATTTTTAAGGTTGTAGTAGAGTCTCCAAGTAACAGCATGATCACCATTTTCAATGACCACAAAGCTTGCTTTTGATTCCTCATTGATACCTGCTTCCTGCTCTAGCGATTCGCTCCATACTTGTTGTAGAAAACTCGTTACCGAGTCACTCGAATGCTCATATCCGATTTTGAAATCAAGAAAATCCCTAAATCCATTTTTTCCTGAATTAGAAAGAGTTTCGATGGTCGCGTTTCTGAGTTTAGAATTGGGAAGCGATATTTCGTGTTTTTGCACAAGGTCTCGAATAGTCGTTTGAGACAATGTAATTTGAATGACAACGCCGACAATATCAAATTCCTTTACTCTAATCACAGAACCAGCTTCAACCGAATTGTTATAGTGCATAATAAGTCCACTGATCATATCGCCTAAGAAATATTCTTTTGATGCGAAAAGTAAGATCAGTATTCCGCCAACAACGGATGTGGCTTGTAGCCAACTATCGAGATTCCATATGTTTATGATGACAAGGAATGCAATCGAACTTACCAGCAGCAATCCAATCAGGCCAATGATCTCACTGGCGTAAGATTCTCCCCTATATTTTTCGCCATCGATTTCTTTTGTTTTTCCAAATCTGAAAACAATCCAAGTTTGGACGTAATGTTGTAATAGATAAGAAAGTAATATGGTTAAACCGGTTTGAGAGACTTGCTGAAGATGTGAGATTTTATAGCTGAATAGTATTTCCACTACCCCTGTGAACGCGTATATAGAAAATAAGGCTAGATTAATTGCCCTCAAACCAAGCATTCGATTTTGCAAGCCACTATTTGCTTTTTGACGAGCCGCTCGTCTTGTAACAACGCCGGCAAATATAAACACCATTAGATTTAGACTGATTACGATATAATCTAAAACTTGAAACGGAAGTT
Organism: Kangiellaceae bacterium; assembly: GCA_019090895.1. Classification (GTDB taxonomy): domain Bacteria; phylum Pseudomonadota; class Gammaproteobacteria; order Enterobacterales; family Kangiellaceae. The sequence continues at coordinate 52,274 of JAHRVB010000252.1, read as the reverse complement.
GGTTGTAGAGTTGTTTAAGTAAAGGCAAGTCCATTGTCATTCCTAGTTAATTGCAGCACTAGTTAGTCTTGTTGTCGCTGTCGTTTTTATGGTGGTCTTTTAGAGTAAAGCTTCGGAACAAAGAATCTTTCATTCGCCAAACCCATATGCCTAAATATCCAGGCAAGGCATATATAATACCAATAATTGCGGTTAATGAAAGCGTGTAAAACAAAATCCTGCTTTCGTATTGACTGGTAATTATTAGCAGTATCATTGCGACTAACGAAATTACGGTTCCTAAGGCTAATCGCTTCAGCTGAACTCTCGGGGAGCTTGCCATAGAGCGAATCTTGGCTCGAAGTTTATTTTTGAAGAGTTCACTCATGAATTGTCGGGCGGGGCTGATACTGTTTTATTAGGTGACGCATTTGATGATGCATTACTGAGTCGTAACGGTCGCACGCTAATGGATTTGAATTGTGCAAATAAAGACATATTTCTATAAAGCTTCAAATCAACAAAAGATTTCTTGGTGATAAAAGTGGTTAAGTTTTGTTTTTCAAAATTAAGTTTTATCAAGTATTGATGTCCACTAAGCTCTTTGTAATCGACTATGCTCACTTCAAGACAATTTAGGATGCTAGTCGTGTTTTCTTTCGACAAACAGAGAGAAATATCTTGAGCTTTAACTTCTAACTCAACTTGACTATTTTGGTCGAATGGTATATTTCCCGCCCAAAGCTGGTGGGAACTAGTCGTTAGAGAATTTAGATTGACATCTTTGTGAAATTCTTCGACTTTCGCAGTAATATGATTGATGGCATCGTTTTTTTGCGCAAAGTTTCCGGTTATATCTGCAGCGATTTCATCGTAAATACTTGATTGCTCGATTCTTCCATTGTTAAATGTTAATAGATACTGAGACAAAAAAGCATGTTCAATCCGATCATGCGATGCCACTATGATTGGGAACCGATGTTCCGCACTGAGCCGTTTGATGATGTTTAAAATAATCGCCTTGTGCTCTTCGCCTACCGCAGAGGTAGGCTCATCCAGTATCAACATCGTTCGACTTGCCATAATCGCTCTAGCTAGGGCAACGCGTTGTTTTTGTCCACCGGATAATTGATTAGGATGAAGTTTTGTAATCGAGTCTATTTGAAGTTCCTCGAGCAAATAATCTAATGCGGCGGTCGTAGGCTGATTGTTTACTGTTAATGGGAAAGTGATATTATCCAAAACGTTTAGGTGTGGGAAAAGGTCAATTGTTTGCGGTAAATAACCAATACCGCGAGAGTTTGGGTCTAAACAAATGGATTGATTAGAGTCGCTCCAAACTTGGTTGTTCAAAGTAATATTTGATGACCGATTATTTTGACGATCGAATCCTATTAGTTGCCTTAAGAATCTTGATTTTCCGCTTCCAGAGGCACCAAATAATCCAATAATTTGATCACTCGGTAGCTGTTGCTCCATTTGAAGCGTAAATTCACCATACTGACAATTGAGCTTAACGGATAACATTAATGAAAGCCCACTCGATTATTTTTCGTTCGGTAGAGTAAAGTTAATAATATCAACGAGAATATGACTAAACCAATTGATAATTGGTGGGCCTGTTCAAATTGAAGCGTCTCGACATGATCGTATATCGCGATCGACAGGACTCTTGTTTGATCTGAGATGTTTCCGCCGATCATAAGCACTACCCCAAATTCACCCAATGTATGTGCAAAACCTAAACTAAAAGCACCAATGAATCCTGTTTTACTCATCGGGAAAATGACACGGCTAAACTGGGCCCAGTTAGATGTGCCCATCGACCTTGATACTTCAAGTGTAGATAACGGAATGGCGGCAAAAGTCGCTTGTAGGGGCTGTACAACAAAAGGTAGGGAATAAATTAAAGAACCTATCACTAATCCTGAAAAACTAAACGCCAAGCTCGATCCTGTGAGTTGTATCCAACCTTCACCGAGCCAAGAATCCGGCGAAAATGCCAATAAAAGATAAAAACCGAGGACTGTGGGGGGTAATACTAAAGGAAGGGCGACAATGGCCTCGACCAACGAACGAATATTCTGGGACCATTTACTTTGTTGCGGACGGGCCAACCACCAAGCCAGCGGTACACAAACCAACATTAATATGCTGGTTGTAACCAACGCTAGTTTTAGCGTTATTAGAATAGCGGATAAATCTGACATAGGATTGCAAGTCTAACGCTGTCTTATCTGTTAGCGCAATCTTAATGACATAAGTTAATGATAAGACAGGTTAAAGTGGGTAATGATTAATAATAGGGATTATCGCCTTGCTCATGCTCGGTGATATCTTTCACACCGGTAACTTCTGGGATTTTTGCCATCAGTGTCTTCTCGATACCTTCGCTCAAAGTGGTGTCGACCATTCCGCAGCCTTGGCATCCTCCACCGAATTGTAGTACGACAATGCCGTCCTCGGTAAACTCTGCGAGCGAAACTTGGCCACCATGACTGGCCAGTTGTGGGTTTATTTCAGACTCGAGTAGATACTTAATTCGATCAATTGTTGGCGCATCATCCTCGACTTTACGTGCTTTGGCATTTGGCGCTCTTAAAGTTAGCTGGCCACCCATGTCGTCGGTTTGGTAATCGATTTTAGCTTCATCTAAATAGGGAATGCTGTCTTCGTCGATATAAGCAATAAAATCGGCCAACTCTATTTTCAAGTCTTTGTTTTCAATAGCGTCTTGAGGGCAGTAGGAAACACCGCATTCGGCATGTGGAGTGCCGGGATTAACCACAAATACTCTTATACCAGTCCCTTCGTCTTGAGAAGAAAGTAACTTTACGAAATGGGATTGGGCGCCTTCAGTAATTTCAATCAGGGGTAAATCTTGTGTCACAGTATTAATCCAGTTAGCAGCGGGTGAGAATATTCGAACTCACATATATTGAGCTCTTCACCGGTAATTGGATATTTTACCAGACTAAGGGAGTGAATATCCCATTTTTTTTATAAGACTTTGAGTGTTTTTTGTTCTAAGAAATTGGCTGAACTCTTCAGCGATTACCTGTTGTTGGCTATTTTTGATGATCACTAATTGTTGTTTGATAGGGGAGTAATCGCCAGGATTCAGTTCAACTAAACAAGATTTAGGGTCAGATTCTGCGAAATTTTCAAGCAAAGCAGATCGTTGAGAGGTCGCAATGATAGCGGCATCGACCACCCGCATGCTAGCTAACTGGGAAACCTGTGAGATATTTTCTGGAAATACTAATTTGGTGCTTATCTGTCGCCATAATCCGTATTTCTGTAGAAGTTGTTTTGATGCTTTTCCATAAGGGGCTAACTTAGGATTGGCGATAGCGACCTTATTGATCGATGCATCATTGAGATTTGCGAGTTCGATCGGATATTCACAACGTTTAAACCAAACAGATAACCGGCCCATCGCATAAGTTTGCAAACTACCTTTTTTCGCAAGTCCGCTTTTTAACAAACTAGCAGGTTTTTCGCTATCGGCAGATAAAAATATATCAAAAGGTGCCCCTCGTGTAATTTGAACAAAGAGCTTCCCGCTGGAGCCACTACTCATTAGGGTTTTGTGGCCAGAAACAGACTCGAACTTTGCGGCCAACACTTTCGCCGGTTGTAGAAAATTACTCGCTACCGCTATCTTAAGTGGTTCTGCCAGAATAGGTAAGCAACAGATAAAGTTACTCATTAACACAATTAGAAACAATCTTGTGCCTTGCATACTTGTTAATCTTATTGATCTCTTTAGCATATTTTTCTATTCTGTTGTGCGTTCACGGGAATAATTTGTGTCAAATGTATTAATATGAAAGCGCTATCAGCTCATTCTACTAAGGCATTCAAAGACATTGGCCCCGACAATGATCCATTATAGTGTAAAAGCCAAATGGCAAAAACTCTTAAATCAACTTGGAATCTATTAATGAAAAACTTTCTGATCTCGGCATGCGTGCTGCTTTCTCTATTTAACATCAATCACACGCTCGCGAAGTCCGATGGCATCGTTGATCTGAGTTATTACCTACCGCTGGCGGGAGAAGAGAAGACTAATTATCGACAGGATATTCCTACGCCACAGGCATTTTTAGGTTACCAAGTCGGCGAGTGGCACGTACGTCCTGAGCAAATTGAGAGTTATTTTCGACGCTTAGCCGAATTGTCACCGCGCTTTAAGGTTAAAACTTATGCTCACAGTTACGAGAAGAGACCTTTAATTCTTGCGTATATTTCTTCCGAAGAAAATATTACTAACCTTGAAACTATTCGGCAACAGCACCTTAAAATGGAAAAAAATACTGATCGACCTGCAGTAGTGTGGATGGGATATAGCGTTCACGGTAACGAAGCGAGCGGCAGTAATGCATCACTTTTGTTGGCGTATCATCTTGCGGCCGCGACAGATCCTGAAACCGTCGCACAGCTAGAGAGTCAAGTTATTATTATTGACCCAATGCTTAATCCTGATGGGTTAGCTCGATTCGCCCAATGGGCCAATGGCTATCGAAGTCGCCTCCCTAATAGTGATCCTGCGACGAGAGAACATAATGAAGCTTGGCCATATGGAAGAACCAATCATTATTGGTTTGATCTTAATAGAGATTGGTTATTGTTGCAGCATCCTGAATCTCGAGGAAGAGTGGAAATGTTTCATCAGTGGAAACCGAATGTGCTGACTGATTTTCATGAAATGGGCACAAACAGTACTTATTTTTTTCAACCAGGAGTTAAGTCTCGTCAGAACCCGTTAACACCAAAGGAAAACTTTGACCTCACAGCAAAAATCGCCACTTATCATGCGAAAGCGCTCGATGACATCGGTAGTCTTTATTTCAGCAAAGAAAACTTTGATGATTTTTATTACGGAAAAGGTTCTACTTATCCCGATATTAACGGATCAGTGGGAATCTTGTTTGAACAGGCGAGTGCGAGAGGACATCTTCAACAGTCGGTTAATGGCGACGTATCATTTCCATTTGCTGTTCGTAATCAATTAACGACATCCTTTTCTACCCTTAAAGCGGTACAAGAAAATAGAAAAGAACTATTAGCTTACCAAAGAAATTTCTATGCAAGAGCCAAAATAGAGGCAAAAGCCAGTCGCAATCGAGCTGTGGTTTATTCTTCTACTGACCCTTATAGAATTCGCGAATTTAATCGAATTCTTGAAGGGCACCAAATCGAGAGTTTTCCACTTAATCGTGAACTGGAAGTGGACAATGTGAACTTTTCAGTCGGTCAATCTTATATCGTTCCGATGAGACAGGAACAGTCACGTCTTATCGAGGCAATTTTTGAGAAGCGAGAACAATTCGAAGACAACACATTCTATGACGTATCGAGTTGGACATTGCCCTTAGCATTCGACATCGATTATAAGATTCTAGGGCGTTCTGATTTCGCACAGTCACTAATAGGCGCTAAAAACAAAAAGACGCAAGGAATGTTCGAAGGAATTGATAATAAAACAGTAGCACTGACTTTTGACTGGCGCGATTTTTCTTCCGCTAGCTTGTTAAGTTTTTTGCAACAACATAAATTATTAGTTCGATTGGTGGGCAAGGAAGTTGTTGTAGAAACTTCCAAGGGAAATCAGACGTTAAGAACAGGTGATTTGATATTACCCATCCGCAATCAAGAAATGCCGTTCGAACAGCTAAACGAGCTTCTTATGAAAAAGCTCAATCAACTATCTATCGTCCCGCTCGATATTCGTTCTGGATTGGCTGTTTCTGGACCGGATTTAGGCAGCCCGAGTTTTCCGCCCCTTAAACAAGTTAAACCTTTAATGTTAATTGGCGATGGTGTTAGTAGTTATCAGGCCGGTGAAGTATGGCATTTATTAGACCAGCGACTTGACCAAGAGTTATCGATGATGACTATTGCACAATTGAGTCGGTTTGACATTGAAAAATACACTCATATTATTATGGTTGACGGTCGATATAATTTAGATAAGTCTAAACTGAAGAAACTTGACGAATGGGTAAAGTCAGGCGGAATTCTGATTACCCAATCGGGCGCTTCCAAGTGGCTTGCAAAACTAGATTGGTTATCGAGCAAAATTCAAAAGCTCGATACTAAAACCGATACATCGCTTCGTTATGAGGAAATGGATCACCATCGCGCGGAGCACTACATTGGTGGCGCTATCGCTTCAACAACGATCGATCTCAGTCACCCTTTGGCATACGGACTAGGCGATTCTCAACTGGCTATATTTAAGCGCGGTCAATTTAGTTTTACTGAGCCTAAGGAGTCTTTTGTATCAGTTGCTCGATTCAATAAAAAACCACTGCATGCGGGTTATATGTCGAACGAGAATAAGCAAAACTTAGCGAATAAAACGAGTATTCTTGTACAGGGGCGAGGCAAAGGAAAATTAATCGCATTTACTGACGATATGAACTTCCGTGCGTTTTGGTTAGGTTCAAGCCGAGTATTTGCCAATGCACTTTATTTTGGAAAAATAATCGACGCGCCACAGAAAAAGAAGGAATCACAAAAAAACAAAGAGAGTAAGAAATAAGTCGTTCTGTAAGGGGGTTGTGTACGGTTATGAAAAAAATGGATGAAGTAAAGCAAAATGGATTCTCAGTTTTGCCGATAACAACAGAGCATCTTATATTACGACCTGGTCGACTATCGGATTTTGAGTCTGTTAACCAATATGCGCTCAAGGAGCAAGTTTATCGATATATTCGTCCACCTGAAGGCGATGAGCGGACTCATCGTATGCTGGAATCCATGGCGAAACCATGGTTTCTAGTGGAAGGTCAATGGCATGGGTTGATCATCACCTATTCAGCAGAAGATCGAGCGATAGGTGATATTGTTTTCAGGGTAGACGATGAAGCCACAAGGCGAATTGAATTAGGATACCGGCTTTCTCCTGAAAATTCAGGCAAAGGCATCATTTCTGAGGCGGCGGCAGCGGTGGTTGATATGCTTTTTAGAGAATTGGATATCGTTAAAATCGTAGCCCGTTGTGACCCGCGTAATATTCCTTCTTATCAGATCATGGAAAAACTGGGCATGAAACGAGAGGCCGAGTTTAAATCTCATTATCTTAACGGTGACGAGTTAACCGACCAGTTTGACTATGGATTGCTTCGCAAGGATTGGCAAACGAACTGAACGATGTGAATGATAACAACTTGTTAGTGTTTTATATCCTATTGGCTATTCCCCGTCATATCTGTTTTAATCAGCCTGAAAATTCAAATCGACTTAGACTCAAAAGGCATCACTGCTAATGAAACGAATAATCCTCGCTGTTTTTGTACTTATTTCGGTTAATTTCGCTTTTGCAGCGGAGGTTAATCTAAAATCCCTAACCAGTAAAAATAAGTTACACGAAGGTTTTGTTGGCCATATCTACGACGATCAGAACGATAAGCTTTATCTAAAGATTAATAATTTGGAAAGTGAGTTTATCTACCAATCTAGCCTGCCGCAGGGATTAGGTTCTAACGACATTGGTCTCGATAGAGGGCAACTCAGTGAAGTTCGTTTAGTCGAATTTAATCGAGTGGGTAACAAGGTTTTTCTGACGCAAAAAAATACTCGTTACAGAGCAGTATCTAACAATCCAAAAGAAGTTCAATCTGTAGAAGAAGCCTTTGCTTCCGCCATTTTGTGGTCTTTTCCGATTGTTGAAACTAATAGACATTGGCTATTGGTTGATGCGAGTGAGTTCATTTTACAAGATTCACATGGTGTTAGTCGAAAGTTGGCGAGTAGAAAACAAGGGAGTTATAAATTAGATAAATCACGCTCTGCGATTTACTTACCACGTACAAAGAGTTTTCCTGACAATACTGAACTAGAAGCAAGTGTGACTTTTACCGGCGATAAGCCAGGTAATTTTGTACAGCAAGCAGCTGTTAATCCCAATGTATTGTCTCTGCGAATGCACTACAGTTTTATTCGATTACCGAAAGAGGGTTACAAACCTCGCCAGTTCCATCCCCAAAGTGGTTATTGGTCATTTGACTATCAAGACTACGCGCAACCTATTAATCGACCAATCACTCAGCGTTTTATTGGTCGTCATCGACTAGAGAAAAAAAATCCTGACGCTAAGATGAGTGAGGCAGTTGAACCCATTGTCTACTATCTCGATCCCGGCGCACCTGAACCGGTAAAAACGGCTTTAATAACAGGTGCTATGTGGTGGAATCAGGCGTTTGAATCAATTGGCTATAAAAATGCGTTTCAGGTAAAAATATTGCCCGATGACGCAGATCCTCTCGATGTTCGTTACAATGTTATCCAATGGGTGCATCGAGCGACTCGCGGTTGGTCTTATGGATACGGCGTTACAGATCCTCGTAACGGTGAAATCATTAAGGGACACGTGACACTAGGTTCATTAAGAGTTAGGCAAGATTATCTTATTGCTCAAGGTATGCTTTCACGTTTTGAAGAAATGGATGATGTGAATGATTCGGAATTAATGAATTTAGCACTGGCCCGTATAAGGCAGTTATCGGCACACGAAGTTGGACACACATTGGGATTAGCTCATAATTTTGCGGCGAGTAGTTTCAACCGAGCTTCGGTGATGGATTATCCCCACCCTTTATTTGAAATTGATCGATCGAATAATACAGTTACCGCCGACAATGCTTACGCAGAAAACATCGGGCGATGGGATAAATCAACTATCGAATATGGATATCAATATTTTGCTGAAGAAAACGAATCTAAATCGTTGGCAAATATTATTCAAAGAAACCAACAACAATCGATGTTCTTTATTTCTGATCCAGACTCTCGTAATGTCGGAGACGCTCAAATCGCCGCGAGTTTATGGGATAACGGTGAAAACACAATTGATGAGTTGGCGAGAGTGATCAAAGTTCGAGCCCTAGCACTTGATAAATTTGGTTCGGCCAGTCTTCAAACCGGTAGACCCTATTCAGATTTACAAGAAATTTTGATGCCTGTTTATTATTTCCATCGGTATCAAGCAACCGCTGCCGCGAAATGGATTGGCGGGATTGATTATCAATATAAAATAAAAATGGATAATAATGTCGAGCCTAGTTTCAAATATGCATCAACTGAACAACAAAGAAAATCTTTGACGACTTTATTGGATACATTGCACCCGGATTTTTTAAGGCTCAATAAAAATATCTCTGCTTTAGTTTCTCCTAGAGCTTACGGCTACTCTGATTCTAGAGAAAGTTTGCAAGGTGAAACTAGAAAAATTCTTGATCAAAATGCACTTGCTAGTGCGTCGATTCAGCATACCTATTCGCTGTTACTAGAACCAACTAGACTTGCAAGGATATATCAGCAACACACGCTTGATGACTCTCGTTTAGGGCTACAAGAACTAGGTAGTACTTTAAATAAAGCGGTCCTAACTGAGGCTAACTCGTCGAAAGATTGGTTATATCAAAGTGCTTCTATTGAGCTATTGGTCAGTAACTACCTTAACTTATTACACGACGCTTCAGTGTCCTCACAAGTTAAAACGGCGGCTTTTTCTTGGTTAACTCAACAAAAGAAACGATTAGAAAAATTGTCAAAGAAAGTGAAAAGGAGTCCACGCTTCTTTGATTTTTACCAATTTCAATTAGCGAGGTTAAATTCTATTTCACCCAAATGGCTAAAAAAAGACCAGTTAATTAAATTGCCAAAAATGCCACCGGGTTCGCCAATTTAACGGGGCATTGAATTAAATAGCTAAGCAACGACTGTTTTCTTAAGTCCTTAAAAATTAAATGATTTTGTTTTGCACTTTTCGGAAAGTATGAACTAGACTAGTTGATATCCTTGGAGACTTTTTGCCTCCGAGGTCTTTTCAATATTTGAGTGGTCTGTATTATTTCATGAAATTAGCAAGTCAAAATGTCGCAAGCACACGCTATAAAATTAAAGTCGATAGTCAAAATGACTATGCTGTTATTCGATTTTTAGGTGGTGTCACCCTCGAACTCGCTAATTCTGCATTTCTTGATTTATTAGATCATCGCTCCTTTCGACAAAATATGGATGCCTGTTATGACTTCACTGGCGCCATTATTGAAATGGATATGAAAGAATTGGAGCAGCACGCAGAGTTTGTCGCACAACATCTTCATCAACGGGGCTCGCATTACAAACTAGCCATGGTGACTGATGAAACCCTCAATAGTGCGTTGCTTAGTGTTTATAAGTTATTGATTTCTAAGACTTCTGTCGATGCAGAAGTATTCGGCTCTACCAAGCAATCCTTGGTTTGGTTAAACTCAAAAGATTAATTTTGTAGTCTGAATCCCCAACTATTCCAATCATCTTTCTTATTAAAGGTTTGCTTCTAGGTCGATCGAATTTCTGTTCAAATTTAGTCAATTCTAAGATGATTTAATCAGTTCTATAGCCTCCGTTACTTTTTTCATGTTTTATCTCAAAACGAGAAGCTCAAACGGTTTCTTTCCTTATATTTCTTGTCTAGAATACGCGACCTTCAAAAGTTGGTGATTTTTTGTTCAATATTTGAGATATTAACACTGTTGATGTTAACAAGTGCTCAGATAGTGACCGCTAATTGTTATTTTGATTGTAATGAATAGAATGTCGTTGAATGACTAAGCGGTAAAAGATAAACCTCCTGAGTACGGAATAACGACATGCCTCTATATAAAGGTATGTCTGGAAATATTATGTTAAACAAGCAACCAGCAGCTACCAAACAAGGATTTACAGTCGACTTTGATGCCAAACACGGCATCATGGTGACGCAATTTTATGGGGAAATTTACCTCAAAGACATCATTGATAGTTTGTCGACGGTAATTCGGCATCGCGAATTTGTGGTTAATATGTCGGCTTGCTACGATTTTACTCATGCAACGATCGATATTGATATCAGTACGACTGAGATTGTATTTCATTTCCTGACTGGGCTGGCTGATAAGCGGGGGACTCAGTATCAAATGGCTTTAGTCTATGCCGATGAAATGACTAAGGCCATTTTTGATTTTTACCGCTTAACCTTATCCCGAACGGATGTCGATGTAGAGCTCTTTAAAAACCGAGCGACTGCGATTGACTGGATCGTCGAGAGCGCGAAAGAGGCAAGCGTAATCTACATCTAACTTCTAGACTTTAATCAATTTGTTTTTAGGGTTCTGTCTCCCTGTCAGGAATTCGTTTGTCTTACCCGGCTGATGCCGAGATATCGGTCGTAGTCGGCTAACAAATAAGCTAAAATGCGCCATCGAGCCTCCGCGTGGAGCATCTATAACTACTTACCTTCAGGGATAATATGCCCAAAAAATCAAAGACTTCCAACGATCCCTTCTACAAGAGAGAGTCGGAGAAGTATGCAAACCCTATCCCAAGTCGAGAATTCATTCTCGAATTCCTTGAAAAATCAGGTGGTCCACTAAAGTTTAAAGCTGTCCAAAACGGTCTAGGACTGTTTGATGACGCTGAAATTGTTGGCTTAGAGCGACGATTATCGGCCATGGTAAGAGATGGGCAGATTCATTGTGATCGTAAACGAGCCTATGGTGTTATTAATAGACTGGACTTGGTTAAAGGAACAATCATTGGGCATAAAGAAGGCTTTGGTTTTTTTAGTCCAGAAGGTGGTGGCAAAGATTGGTTTGTATCAGCCCGAGAAATGAGGCGAGTTTTTCCCGGTGAAAAAGTTCTGGTACGGGAAAAAGGTGAACATCGAGATGGCAAAAAAGAAGCGGGTATTGTCGAGATCCTAGAGGGCGAGCAGGCTTTTCAAATTGTTGGACGGTACCACACGGAAAATGGATTTAACTTCGTAACGCCCGAAGACCCACGTATCTCCCAAGATATTTTAATTCCACCCGATGACCCAGTGAAAGCGAAGGCAGAACAGGTTGTTGTCATTCAACTTAGCACCCGACCAACGTTTAAATCACAAGCGGTCGGTCGAGTCGTGGAAGTGCTAGGTGATTATTTAGCGCCAGGAATGGAAATAGAAATTGCCATTGCTCAATACGGTATTCGAAACAGTTGGAACGGCGATATTCATGACCAATTAAAGAAATTACCCACCGAAGTCATGGAATCGGAATTAAAAGGAAGAGTCGACCTCAGAGAGCTTCCCTTGATTACCATCGATGGTGAAGATGCTCGTGATTTTGATGATGCAGTATATTGCGTACCAAGGTTGTTGGGTGGCTGGAAATTATACGTCGCGATTGCGGATGTCAGCCATTATGTGAAACCCGATAGTCCGCTTGATCTAGAGGCGGTTAAACGCGGAAACTCAGTTTATTTTCCTAATTCAGTCGTACCGATGTTACCGGAGCAAGTGTCTAACGGGTTGTGTTCACTTAAACCCGAAGTCGATAGACTTTGTATGGTTTGCGAAATCAATGTAGGTAAGGATGGCAAACCAGGCCGAAGCAAATTCTATCCAGCGGTGATGCATTCAAAAGCAAGAATGACTTACAACAAAGTTTGGTCGATTCTTGAAAAAGATGAAGCGTTATGTGAGCAATATCAAACATTAGTTAAACCAATCAGCAATCTTCATGCTCTGTATAAGGCTCGACTTAAACGTAAGCGATTACGCGGGGCGATTGAATTTGAAACAACAGAAACTCAAATCAAGTTTAATGACAATAAAAAAATAGACAAAATAGTGCCGGTTGTTCGGAATGATGCACACAAATTAATTGAAGAATGCATGATTTTGGCTAATGTTGCCGCAGCTCAATTTTTTATTAAGAAAAAGTTACCTGGACTATATCGCGTTCATTTAGGTCCTAAAGAAAAGAAGCTTGAAGTACTTCGCTCGTATCTGGCTGAATTAGGATTATTTATTACTGGGGGAACCGAGCCTGACCCTGATGTATTTAGAACATTTCTTGAGCAGATTCAAGACAGACCTGATGCTGAGAATATCCAAATTATGCTTCTGCGTTCAATGAGCCAGGCCGAATATTCGCCCAACAATGAAGGTCATTTTGGTCTAGCGTTTGATGCATACACGCATTTTACATCTCCCATTAGACGCTATCCTGATTTAATTGTTCATCGAATAATCAAATCAGTCGTCGCGGACGATGAACTGCGAACACTTGCTGACAAAAAGGCCATTAAAAAGCGCTATAGCGTCGAAAAATTATCCGAAATAGGTCAAGCAAATTCTATAACCGAAAGAAATGCTGATTTAGCCACTCGGGATGTCATGGACTGGTTGAAATGTGAATACATGCAATCCCATATTGGTCTCAAGTATTCAGGGGAAGTAAGTAGCATCACCAATTTTGGTTTGTTTGTACGACTCAATGACGTCTTTGTTGAAGGTTTAGTACACGTGACTGAGCTAGGTAGTGATTATTTTCACTATGATAATGCCAGACAACGAATGGTGGGAGAGCGGACAGGCAAGAGCTTCTCAATTGGAGACGAGGTAGAAATTGAAGTGGCTCGCGTGGATATTGATTTGCGCCGAATTGATTTTTCGTTGATTCAGTCTGATACCAGTGATAAACGCGGTAAAAAACACTCTGAAAGAGATAAGCTCTATGCAAATGCTAAGAAAAAGTCAAACTCGAAAGAACGAAGCAGAGGCAAGGGGGCTAGAAAGAGCAGTAAAGATAAAAATGAAAGTAAAAAAGTCGGAAATTCAAAGAAGACCGATAGTCGAAAGAAAGCACCTCGTCGTAAAAGTAATAAGTCAAAATAGAACACTTACAATAGAAAATAAGCAGTCAATTAACAGCTAAGAAATTGCATTAATGAGAAATTACCAATGAGCCAAGTCGATAAAATTTACGGTATTCACGCCGTCGAGAGTGTGCTAACTCGTAAACCTGAAAATGTGATACAACTTTTTTTATTAAAAAATAGAAAAGACAAAGCGCTGTCTACAATCGAAGCCTTAGCAAAAAAAGCGGGAATTAAATGCCAGAGTATTGACCGCAAGAAAATGGATGAAAGAGCCCACGGAAATCATCAAGGTGTCATTGCTGAAGTGAAAGTATCCGATGCTAATATGAGCGAAGGCGATCTACTTCAGTTGGCTGCTGACAAGGAGACGTTATTATTGTTAATCCTTGATGGAGTGACTGACCCTCATAATCTTGGCGCGTGTATTAGAACTGCTGATGCAGCAGGTGTAGACGCAATCGTTTTACCAAAAGATCGTTCTGCGCAACTGAACGCTACCGTACGAAAAGTGGCTTGCGGTGCGGCTGAAAATGTACCTTTGGTGAAAGTTACCAACCTCGCTAGATTTTTAAAACAATTGAAAGAAGAGTTTGTATGGATTGTCGGAACTGCGGGTGAAGCAGAAGGTGATCTTTACTCAGAATCATTTTCTGCTAAAACGGCAATCGTCATGGGCGCGGAAGGGGCTGGTATGAGACGACTGACACGAGAGCATTGTGACCAATTGATTAAGATTCCTATGGCCGGTAGTGTATCCAGTCTAAATGTATCTGTAGCAACTGGCGTTTGCCTGTTCGAATACGTACGTCAACAAGCGACTAAAAACAATAAATAAGCATACACATGTCTACTTTGCGTAATCCACTCTTAATACCCAGGAAATAAATAAATGAAAATAAACCATTGGTTATTGGCTGTAGTTGCACCCTTCATTAGCGCTTGCTCACAGCCGGATACAACAAAAGCTAACAATGATCAAACATCGAAAGTTGTTAAAGAAACTGCGGGGACTAAAGTGGTCGATCAAAACGTAAATTTTGAGGCATTTAAATCTCAGTTTATCGAGGCCTTCTGGAAAGAAAATCCAGGTTATGCGCTTTACGTGGGTTACTACAAGTACGATGATCAATTAGTGATCCCCAACAAAGAGAATTCTATCGGGTCGTTAAACTTCGCCAAGTCTTATTTATCTAAACTAGCTAAATTTAATCCAAGAACACTTGATAATGGCAATGCGAGCGACTATTACATTATAAAAAATCGGCTGGAATCGACTGAATGGTATATTAGTACTTACAAAGGCAATGAATGGAATCCTTCGCGTTTTAATGTGGCGGGCGCATTCGGATTGATCTTGAACACCGATTATAAATCGTTAGATGAACGACTAAAAACTATTTCAACTCGTCTCGAAAATATACCCGCTTATTACGAGGCGGCTATTTCAAATATCACAGTGCCTACCCTTGAGCACACGGCGCTTGCTATTCAGCAAAATAAAGGTGCGCTGGGCATATTTGAATCGAGCATTCCAGCTAAGTTAATAGAGTCAGGGTTAACAGACCAAGAAAAAAGTGAGATTAAAATTAAACTTAAGCAAGCCGTTGAGTCAATTAATTCTTATATTTCATGGTTGCAATCTAAGCATGATTCTCTTGCCGACGGTGGAGCAAAAAACTTTAGAATTGGCAAAACGCTTTACCAGCAAAAATTTAAATTAGACATCGTGTCTGATTATTCAGCTGACGAGTTATATCAAAGGGCGATAGTGGCTAAGAATGAATTGCACAAGCAAATGATTGAAATCACCACTGAACTATGGCCAAAGTATTTTCAGAAAAAGAATATGCCAGAAGATAAATTAGTGGCAGTGAAACAATTGATTGATCATTTGTCAGTGAAACATGTAGAACGTGATCAATTTGTAAATGAAGTTAAACGACAAATTCCACTAATAGAAGCTTATATCAATGAAGCTGATTTGCTGGACATGGACCCGAGTAGACCCTTAGTCGTAAGGGAAACGCCAGAATATCAGCGCGGTATTGCTGGTGCCTCCGTTAATGCTCCAGGGCCATACGACGCAACGGCTAATACCTATTACAATGTGACACCGTTGGATCACTTTAATGATGAACAAGCTGAAAGCTACTTGCGAGAATATAATCATTGGATTCTGCAAATTCTTAATATTCACGAAGCGGTACCAGGTCACTATGTACAGCTTGTGCACTCGAATAAATCGCCAAGTATGATTAAAGCCATTTTTGGTAATGGTGCGATGGTTGAAGGATGGGCTGTATACTCGGAAAAGATGATGCTGGAATCTGGCTACGGTAACCAAGAACCAGAACTTTGGTTAATGTATAGCAAATGGAACCTTAGGGTAGTGGTGAATACTATTCTTGACTATAGCATTCAGGTGTTAGACATGAATAAAGAGGATGGTTTAAATTTATTAACGAACCAGGCTTTTCAAGAGAAAACGGAAGCCGAAGGAAAGTGGAGAAGGGCCACCCTAAGCCAAGTTCAATTGACGAGCTACTTTAATGGATTTGCTGAAATATATGAATTTAGAGAAGCAATGAAAAAAGAACAAGGTGATAAATTTAATTTAAAAGCGTTCCATAACGAGTTCCTAAGTTACGGTAGCGCTCCGGTTCCTATCATTAAGCAATTAATGCGCGAAAAAATTAGATAGCGTATGAGTATTCTATAAATAAAAAATAACCCGCTTGAAGCGGGTTATTTGATTTAGTCTGTAAGATCTTAGGATCATTTGTTTTGCGCGATTCCCACATCGAGTCTCTCAAACCAATTAAGAAACTTTTGCACCATTTCACCTTTGAATAAACTTCCTTTCTGAGGTGCTAGAATTTCTATGTCTAGTTTTCTTACTCGAGCAATCCAATCGTCCTTAGCCTTGTTTGAGGACATCCAGCGACGGTGAAAAAATTCCATTTTTGAAGTATGTGCATCAAAGTTTTCAACAAAGAAGGGGGTATCTTCGTCATCAAGAGCGGCCCCAATATCGCCACTCATAAGTATCTTCGCTTCCTTATCGTATACATTGAAGTTACCCGGTGATTGTAAGTAATGTGCGGGAATAAATTGTAGACTCGTATTACCAAGCTGAAAGGCTGAACCTTCATCAGAAATTCCTTCGAATTGTATGTTGTTCATCCCAAAGTGTGCCAAAAACGACTCCCAAATGGCGGGAGACATCAACTTTGCTTTTGGCAGACATTGATCCCAAAGCCCTAATGAGGAGATGATGTCGGGATCTTGATGAGAGGCAAACAAAGCAGTTATTTCGTCGAGCGAGGTGTATCTAAGCACTGACGTCAACATCTGAGAAAATAGTTCGATACCTCCTGGTTCAAGAATTATGCTTTGCTCATTGTTCATCACAAGGTATTGATTAGTATCAATAATTTTTTCATCTCTATCGGGATCACGACCAAAGCATAACCATTTATGACTACCTTTTTGATATAGCGAGATTGTTTTCATGGTATATCCTTTATTTGATTAATTATCGGGAGTAATTTCAAAGAGCTTGGCTATGATTACTGCAGTATAGACAAGTGTTTTCGAGCGCTTTCTAAATGGGCGTTTATTCGTACACCGGCACTGGATACTTTATCGGCAACAGAGTTTAACGAGTCTTGAAAATCTTCACTGGCTCTTGAGGCTTCCACTCTAGAAACCACGGAAACAACTTGGGTTGCTCTTAATTCCATAGTCGTTTCATTCAGACGGTCCATCAAATCTCGAAGGCTGACTGAGATTTTTCTCTCAAGCTGTTTCTTTTCCTTTTCAACCCGTTCAAAAGTCACTTTTATGGTATCGACCTTATCTTCTTTTGGCTCGTACTTCACTCGATTGAGACGTTCTATGAAACCGCCAGTTCTAAACATATTTGCAGCTATTTTGGTTTGAGAGATCGCTATTGTGTTCACTGTAGACGCGGCTTCAATAGTTAATTTTGATAGTCCTTCTATAAAACGAGTAATTTCGTTAAATCCTGCAGCTGTCGATCCAGCGCGAACAGCTAAGGCTCTAGCGTTCTTAGAGGTGATCGAAAGCTCCTCAGCAATTGATTGAGCTTTGAATAATTCAGATGCAACATGAGCCACAGCGATAAAGGTTTCAGCGGCACCGTTATTTTTACTCATGGAGTGTTCCTGCGCTCAGTCTAATTAGTATTACTAATAGATAGGCAAAAATCAGCAATAAATCCAGTTTTATCATGAATTTATTATATTTTTTGCCTCAATAATTGTCGGGTGAATTGTGTTAGCTTCATTGGGATCCGTTGTGGATTTAATTCACTGTTTACAAATCATTGATTTGATGCACCGAAATCACTTCAGAGAGCCGTCTACTAGTGACTTTGCACCCTATATCCAGTAACATACGCGGTTTTTCCTAGGGGCAGAAATTACCCCTGATTATCTTTTTTAAGGTTGAATCATGAGAAGCCATTATAACGGTGATTTATTAAAAGTTACTGCTGGTGAAGAAGTCACTGTTGCAGGTTGGGTACACCGTCGCAGAGACCTTGGCGGATTAATATTCCTTCAGGTTCGCGATAAGAGCGGTATTGTTCAGATTGTTATTGAGCCCGATCAACCTGATTTATTTGCACAAGCTGAGAATTTAAGAAGTGAATTCGTTGTTTCCTTGACCGGTAAAGTACGTAACCGCCCTGAAAATATGATCAACAAAGACATGGTTACTGGTACTATCGAGATTCTAGCCAGTGATCTTACTGTATTAAATAAAGCGATTCCTCCTGCAATCTTGATTGACGGACACCAAGATGTGTCTGAAGAGCTGCGTTTGAAACACCGTTATCTCGACCTTCGTAGACCTGAAATGCAAGAAAAACTTCTTTTTAGAAATAAAGTGGCTAAGAACTTGCGTGATTACCTTGAAGCTGAAAGTTTTACCGATATCGAAACGCCAATACTAACCAAGGCAACGCCAGAAGGCGCGAGAGACTATTTGGTTCCAAGCCGTACCAACAAAGGATCGTTTTTCGCGCTACCTCAATCGCCACAGCTATTTAAGCAATTGTTGATGATGAGCGGATTTGACCGTTATTACCAAATCGTTCGATGTTTCCGTGATGAGGATTTACGGGCTGATCGCCAGCCAGAATTTACTCAGCTTGATATTGAAACTTCGTTCATGGACGAAGAAGCCATTATGTCTATGATGGAAAAAATGATTCGTCAATTGTTTATCAAAACGTTAGACGTTGATCTCGGAGATTTTCCGAGAATGCCCTATGCAGAAGCCATGCAGCGTTATGGTAGTGATAAACCTGATTTGCGAGTAGCGATTGAACTAGTGGATTGTGCGGGTTTATTAAAAGAGGTGGAATTCAAAGTTTTCTCCGCACCTGCCAATGATGCTAATGGCCGAGTTGCTGCGATTTGTGTGCCTGGTGGCGCTGAGCTTAGCCGTAAACAAATCGACCAGTATACTGAGTATGCTGGACGTTATGGTGCGAAAGGACTAGCGTGGGTTAAAGTTAAAGAGATTGGAAAAGGAATAGAAGGCGTACAGTCGCCGATTGCTAAATTTCTAAACGATGAGATTGTGAACGCAATACTCGAGCGAACTGGCGCTGCCGCTGGTGATATTTTATTGTTTGGTGCCGATAGCAGTAAAGTCGTCACCGACTCACTGGGTGCATTAAGACTAAAAGTCGCTGAAGATCGGGGATTGGTTGAAGACGTATGGAAACCTTTATGGGTTGTCGACTTCCCAATGTTTGAACAAGACAAGGGTCAAATGCACGCATTGCATCATCCATTCACGGCACCACAGGTCAATGATGTAGAACAACTTAAAGCTGCGCCAACAGAAACTTTATCAAGAGCCTATGATATGGTTTTGAACGGTTGTGAAGTCGGTGGTGGTTCGGTGCGTATCCATAACCAAGAGATTCAAGCGGCAATTTTTGACATTCTCGGTATTGAAAAACAAGAAGCGGAAGAGAAATTTGGGTTCTTGCTAGAAGCGCTTAAATACGGTTGTCCTCCACACGGCGGTATTGCATTTGGCATGGATCGATTAGTGATGTTGATGGTAGGAGCCGATTCTATCCGTGATGTTATCGCCTTCCCAAAAACGACGACTGCGAGTTGCCCTTTAACTTCAGCACCTTCTCGCGTCTCTCAAGCACAACTTGAAGAGTTAGCGATAGCGAGCACTGCAAAAGAAAAGACTGAATAAGCTGCAAAGGAGATTTGAATGGCAGGTCATAGCAAATGGGCGAATATACAACACCGTAAAAAAGCCCAAGACTCTAAACGCGGAAAGTTATTTACTAAATTTATTAGAGAAATCGTTGTAGCGGCGAAAGCCGGTGGCGGCGATCCTGATAACAATCCGCGCTTAAGAGCCGCTATTGATAAAGCTCTCAGTGGCAACATGACCCGAGATACCGTCGAAAGAGCAGTTAAACGAGGCGCCGGTGGCGAAGATGGCTCAACCATGGATGAGCTAACTTACGAAGGTTATGGCCCCGGCGGATGCGCTATTTTAGTCGAATGTATGACCGACAATAAAAATAGAACTGTGGCTGAAGTTCGTCACGCGTTTACTAAATCAGGGAGTGAATTAGCGACTTCAGGCTCGGTTGCTTACTTGTTCGAGAAAAAGGGCCAAATCATTTTTTCTGCCGAAATCGATGAAGACCAACTAATGGAAGAAGCACTGGAAGCCGGCGCAGAAGATATTATTAACCATGATGATGGATCTTTCGAAGTTTTAACTTTGCCAGAAGACTTCATGCAAGTGAAAGAAGGGTTAGAAGCAAAAGGGTTTGTTGCGGAAGACGGAGAAATAGCAATGTTACCATCAACCCAAGCCGATCTAGGTGTTGATACGGCAGTCAAAGTTCTTCGTTTAATCGACCGGTTGGAAGATCTAGACGATACCCAAAACGTCTATAGCAACGCAGAAATCCCACCAGAAGCATACGAGCAATTATAAAGTATAGGGGCGAGCATTTTCGTCCTAAATTTTTGTTCCCAAACAATTATCAACTACCAATTCACTCACCCAAGATTTGAATTATGTTATATTCACTTTCCATCATTTTAACTAGCGGAAGACCATGTCTATTGTTCTAGGAATTGACCCCGGTTCACGAATCACAGGCTTTGGTCTGATTCGAATGAATGGTCGAAAAATAGAATATATCTCCAGCGGCTGCATAAGAGTTAAAGACGGTATTTTGTCCGATCGATTGAATCAAATCTTCGATTGTATTTCAGAAGTGGTACAAGAATATAAACCGAACGAAGCCGCTATTGAACAAGTTTTCATGTCGAAGAATGCGGACTCCGCATTAAAGCTCGGGCAAGCGAGAGGAGTTGCTATGGTGGCAATGGCACAACATGCGTTAGTGGTAGCGGAATATTCAGCGCGCCAAATCAAACAAGCTGTAGTTGGACATGGTGGTGCCGATAAATCACAAGTCCAACATATGGTGACTAGTTTGTTGGGGTTGAGTGCTTCGCCGCAGGCTGATGCAGCCGATGGACTGGCCGTTGCTATATGCCACGGTCACGCAATGCAAAGCGCATTGTTTCAAGCGGGCGCAAAAAAAGTCACCCGTGGTCGACTCAGATAGAAATGCTTGCATTGAATTTTTTTGTATTTAATAATTCTAGCCACTAGCCACTAGCCACTAGCCACTAGCCACTAGCCACTAAAACCAAAATGAGAGAAAGCGAATGATTGGTCGATTAAATGGTATTTTGTTAGAAAAACAACCTCCTTTTATCTTGGTAGAAGTTAATGGTGTTGGTTATGAATGCCAAGCACCTATGAATACCATCTACAACTTACCAGAAATCAATCAACCGGTGATTGTACATACTCATTTATCCGTCAGCGAAAACGCCCACACATTGTTTGCCTTTTATAGTTTGGAAGAAAGAAAATTATTTCGAGAGTTAATTAAAGTGAATGGTGTCGGTCCAAAACTAGCATTGGCTATTTTATCAGCGATGAGTGCCATTGAATTTGTGCAAAACGTGCGGGCCGGTGATTCAATCGGTTTAGTCAAGATTCCTGGAGTCGGAAAGAAAACTGCTGAGCGACTTATTATAGAAATGAAAGATCGATTAAAAGATTGGCAAGTCACAGGGGTATCCTTACCGGAAAACTCCTCTCAATCTGCAAGTATGAGCAGCGACTCAAATATTCAAGAAGCGATCAGTGGATTGGTCGCATTGGGTTACAAACCGCAAGCGGCAAGTCAGGCTATTAGTAAAATAGACGATGATTCCTTACCCGCTGCGAGTTTAATCCGGTTGGCTTTGAAAAATATGTAGAGTTTCTAGAGAAACAGTCTATCGAATCAATATTATTTTAGTCGATGATGACTATAAGTCTTAGAGTTATAGAGGTTGATGCGCCAAACAAAAAACGATTTGGCGCATTTTAAATTTTAGCTCCTTACTTTCCCGGCTGACGATATTTTTCAAACCACCACATGATATGCGCTACCTTGGACATCAAGTTGCTCGGGCGTCGATAGATGCCGTGAGGCGCATCCGGAATTCTTACCATCGCAGTTTCAACACCTTCAAGTTTTAGTGCTTGGTAATACTGTTCACTTTCAGATATCGGGGTTCGATAATCGGACTCTCCAGTTAATAGCATGGTTGGCGTTTTAACATTGCCCACATAACTTATTGGCGAATACTTCATGTATTGTTCAACGTTTTCCCACGGTTTCACGCCAAACCAATTTTTATAGAAGAAAGGATAGAAGTCTGACGTCAGAACAAAGCTATACCAATTGATGACAGGTTTTGCCACAACCGCTGCTTTAAATCGATTGGTATGACCAACTATCCAAGCCGTCAGTACGCCACCGCCTGAGCCGCCGGTGACAAATAACTCATCGCTATTAATTGAGCCTTGAGCAATTACAGCATCTACCGTGGACATCAAGTCGTCATAATCTTGGCTAGGGTAATTCTTATCAATAGTTTGAGCAAATGCTTTGCCATAGCTGCTACTGCCTCGAGGATTTGCATATACTACAACGTAACCTTTAGCAGCCATCAGTTGAATTTCTGCCGAAAAATGAGGGCCGTAAGCGGTGACAGGACCACCGTGTATTTCTAGTATTAATGGAAACTGTATGCCCGCCTTTTTACCTTGTTCAAATCCGGGTGGGTAGGCAACCCAAGCTTGAATATCTTTACCATCGAATGAGGATTTAAGATTGAGCGGTTTAATGGTAGCGATTTCTTTGTGACCTAGAGCATCCTCATTTAATTGAGTCAGTAGCTTTATCTTGCCACTTTTACTCACCGCGACATCTGCAGGACGTTGGGGATCAGAAAAGGTAAAGGCAACAGTTCCATTTTTTGCTACATCAAATTCGCCGCCCGTATATGGACGACCAAACGATTGACCGCCAATATTTTTTGCGATGATTTTTCGTTTCCCTTTGAGCGGTTGGAAAGCAACAAAGGTTTTTCCCTTGTCATCGTAGCTCATGTATAAGCCCTTACTTTTATTATCCCACTGAATTGAAGATACTGAGCGATCAAAAGCTGGGGTTATCGAGCGCTTGTTAGAGCCGTCTATATTCATGATATAGATTTGGGTATTTTCGTAATTGGTGTAAAGCTCATCGTAACCCAGAAAAGCGATCATTTTTCCATTTGGCGAAACTAGCGGACTTCCATCAGGCCCCAACCGATCGGTGAGTTGGTTTAATTTTCCGGAAGATACTTCCAAGCTATAGATGTTGCTATCGGTAATTTCTAGATCACTATCTGGCCGTCGATTGGAAGCAAAAAAGAGTTGTTTTCCATTTTTGGCCCAACTGAGTGAACCGCCATGGTCAAAATCACCACTACTCAGTTGTCTGGCCGTTCCGCCATCCGCAGACATGATGAATATGTGTGTTTTTCCGGCCGGGATATAACCTGCTCCATCGAATCGATAAAACATATCATCGATAAACACCGCTGGTTTAGCCCACTTGGCACCTGGAGGCTTTCCTGGAAGGGATAATGCGGATTTTGCTTTACCAGGAACAAATCGAGTAAATGCGATTGATTTGCCATCAGGTGACCAACTTAAATTTCCAGGGCTATGGCTGAAATGAGTCATTTGACCGGATTGACCCGTCTCTAACCATTTGATGTGAATTTGCGGTTTTCCACTGGCTGTAGAAATATAAGCTAGCTTTTTCTCATCAGGCGACAATACCGGTGAAAAGTCCGAGTTTAGTCCTGTAGTAACCGGCGTTAGGTTTTTATCGCGATCAACTTTCCAAATATTACCGAGTTTCTTATCAGTTTGAATATCCATGTAGTTTCTGACGAAATAGACTTCATCGCCATTAGAAGTTACTTCTAAGCTCGAAGCATATTCTAGAGTAAATATGTCTTCTAATTTCAGTCGTTCAGCAGTGTTTGAATAGCTTGATGTTGACGCAATAAGGAAGAGACAAGCAATTATTATTTTCATCGTTAGTTCCTGATGATTATTATTCCTGTGAGAGAGTTCCTAATATATCTTATTTTCGTCAATAAATAAAAACAGGAGCGCATAATACTCATCAATAAACGCGATTGAATATTTTCATATGGAACGAAACGAAGAAATTAATTCAATTGATTAGTCGTTGTATCTAGATTGTTCTGCTTTGTGACGAGTCTTTTCAATGTAAAAGTCAATCGTCTCGTTGAAACCAATACAGAGTTCGCGAGAGAGTAATGAATTTAAAAAAGACGCTCAATAGATTATTCATTCGGTGGGTTTTTAGTGCTGTTTTCTTTTGCGATTTCCAATGCGGGAATCAGTTGCTTAAAGCTAAGTGGTTTCGAAAGATTACCATCCATTCCATATTTTTCACACTTTTCGATATGTTCTGACAGGACGTGCGCACTGAGAGCATAGATAAGGGTCGGAGGGAGTGACCTTTCATTTTCAAACTGTCTAATCTGCTTAGTCGCGTCATAGCCGTCTAAAATAGGCATTTCGCAATCCATAAAAACGATATCGTATTGTCGCGCGCTATCACAGACCATATTGACAGCCGATGCACCATCTGAAACCAAATCTGCCTTGATACCAATTTTAGATAATAGTTTCATTGCCACTAATTGGTTGATTTTATTATCTTCGGCAATTAGAACTCTCAGTTCAGAGTAATCTAGGTCACTTTGAACTTCAGCGGTTGGAGCTGTTAGTTGTGTCTTGCCGATATTAAATTCAAGACCAAAGTAAAAGCTGGATCCTTTGTTAACTTCACTCTCGACGTGAATACGTCCACCCATCATTTCTACCAGGTTCTTACAAATAGAAAGTCCTAAGCCAGAGCCGCCATACTTGCGAGATATTGATTGATCGGCTTGGGCAAATCTGCGGAATAAGTTGTTCGCCACTTCCTGCTGCATACCGACACCCGTGTCAGTGACTCGGAATTGAACCGAGACATTTTGTTGATTAGAGGAGGTGACACGTACTTCAAGGACGACTTTGCCTGATGATGTGAACTTGAACGCATTATTGAGTAGATTGGTGAACACTTGATGCAGTCTTGTCGGATCACCTACAAGCGTATTTGGCAACGAAGGGTCTATGGATATTTCGAGCGGTACACCTTCCGTTACTTGGTTATTAAAAAGTGAACCTGTTTCCTCGATGAGAGTTTTGATATCAAAATCAATTTGTTCCAGCTCCAGTTTTCCCGCTTCAATTTTAGAAAAATCTAGAATGTCGTTTACTACGGTGAGTAGCGTACCTCCAGAGCGGCGCATTATCTGTGTATACTTTTGTTGTTCATCGTTAAGTTCAGTGAGGTCTAGTAGTTCTACAACCCCCAGAACACCATTCATAGGAGTCCGGATTTCGTGAGACATATTAGTTAGAAATTCGCTTCTGGCTTGATTTGCATTTTCGGCTTCTTCGCGTGCGACTTGTAGTTCAGAATTGAGCTTCAACAAATCTTTTTCGAGACGCACTCGAATTTTTATTTCTTTTGTAAGCTCACTATTTTTAGCGCTAAGCATCGATGGGCTAGGAATGGAAAGGAATACAGGTAACAATCGCCACATCAATAAAGCGGCTGCAGTGGAGCTAACTGCGACAACTATTTTAACGATAGCTAATTGTGCATAAAGCGGGTTCCAAATAACGACAGTACCCATAAAATGTGACGCGCCACAGGCTAAAAATATGATCGATCCAGCAAGAATAAAAAACCACGGCATTGGTAGGTCTTTTCGCTTGCGAACAAAAGTAATTACTGCAAGCGCAAAGGCGACATAGGCAACGGCAGTGACAACATCCGAAATCGCCGTAGGCCAAAGAATATCCGGCCGCCATAAATAGCAACTGCCATGGGGCATAAATTGACTGTGATCAAAGCTAGAAGCTGCAGTAATATCCATGATGAAGTCCCCAGATATGACGAGAGTTGGCTACAGGCGTTGAGCCAATACCAACGTATTTGCGTAATAGCCTAATTATAGACTTTAAATTGAGTAAACAGGAGTAGAGGGCAATAATCACTAATTAGCCAACCAAGAACTCTAATTTCCTGTTCTTACGCCACTGGTAACAGCTAATTTCTTTTCATGCTAAAGATTATTTTTTAAGAACCAGTTTCTACTCATTTGATCTGCGGGCAACAGTGTTTCAATTCTCGTATCATCAATGACAGCATCAGCACTCATGCCTATGGTTGCAATCAAGCAAAAAAGACTGAGTATTTGTCCATCTACATTAAACTGAATTGCCATTACAGGGGATGGATTCTCGTTATTCATTGTACAAATAGCAGTATTAACACCTGGCAAAGATAACAATTCTTTATGTAACTCTTGCGCCTCGATGTCATGAGGCCTGCGAGCAACCTCTAGCTCGAACAATCTCATTAGTGCTTTTACACTATTGTTCCAGTTAACAATGTTCTCTTTCAATCGTCCAGGCTGAAAGATGTCTCTTAGTACATTAAGGTCCCCTGTACTACCTATTTTGGTAAAAAACGATTGAGCGGCAAGGTTCGCTTTTTGTAAATTCCAAATCCTATCAACTGCAATGGCAGGGTATGGTTCGTGGCCTAATAAAACATGATCAATTGATGCATTGACCGCTACACGAGTTTCCTCACCCCAACGTTTATTTGACGAAGAAGGAGCAAAACCAGCAGTTACTAATAAGGCATCAACTTCAGCGACAGGCATATTTAGTGCCTCACCTATCTGTGCTATCGAAGCCCTACTGGGTTTTGAACGGCCAGTTTCCAAGAAACTAAGATGTCTCTGAGAGAGCCCAGCTTCTAGAGCTAACTCAAGTTGACTAATCCTCATACGTGAACGCCAAGTTTTTAACAAACCTGAAAACGGCCGTTGTATATTTTCGCTCATATCGTCTCCTAATTCTAATATCAAACTTTAATGGTAGATATTAAATATCATTTATACAGAGACTTGCAACTCAAGTCTATTACCTCACAAGTAATTGCAGTAATTCATAAGGATTGCATAATAGTATTCCTGTGCTTTTATTCGGAAAGCTGATTAAAGGAATCATTATGAAAAACTCAAAACTTGCAAGAACCACTCTATTACTTAACGCAGCATTTTCGATTTTATGCGGCGTTCTATTTATAATATTTCCTGAAGAAATTTCAGAGCAATTGTTTGTTAATATCGAAACTTGGAGCAATGAATTAATTTTTTGGATAGGTGTTGGGTTAGTTTTATTTTCATTAGATGTTTTTATTGTTGCAACAAATGCTTATTTGCAAAAAAAACAAGTGATGCGAATTATATTAGCTGATATTGGCTGGGTAGTAGTGAGTATACTTGTCTATATTTTTGATAGGCATTACTTCACTTCAACGGGTATTTATTTATTGGATGGTGTAGCTCTAATTGTTACTCTATTTGCTATTAGCCAATATATTGGCGCTAAAAGAATTAAGCCACTACAAAGTAAAATTAAAATTAATATTGAAATTGTTGATGAAAAGATTATTGCATCAGTATCGCAAAAAACTCAAGCGCCAACAGCTATTGTTTGGAATATAATGACTGACCATGCTAAGTACTGGGAAGTCGCTTCAAACCTATCAAAATCCGAAATAATTTCAGGCCAAGGATTAGGCATGGTACGTCGCTGCTACGGACCAAAAGGAGAAAATTGGCTGGAAACCTGTAATGAGTATAGTGAGGGGCAGTCTTATAGTTTTGACATCCACACTGAAGCTGCCGACTACCCTTATCCTTTTTCCAAGTTAAAAGGGGTTTGGTCAGTAAAGTCGTTAACTAGTCAGACACAGGGAGCTAACCAGTCTGAATTTTCTATTTTTATAGAAGTGACTCCTAAAGGTGGTTATATTACAAAGCATTTATTTTATCTTGCTTCAAAAAGAAAATTTACAGGGGTTCTTGTTGAGCTAGCCAACGCATGGTGTAAAAAAATGGAGCTAAAAGTTGGGTAATCGCCGTGAGTTTTTTTGCTGTAAAGAACACTTTTCAAGTTTACTGGTCGCTTGAGTAATGAGGCTCTTACAGCCTCTAAAGTTCAAGCCATCTAGCGATAGCTGTGCATTCAACACGTTCTACCCAGTACCAACCCCTTGCCTCAATGGCTTTAAACCCACCGAAATCAAGGTGTATTATAGAGAGCATCAGATAGAATGATCGGCTGGCACCTAGGTGGAAGAAGACTCTCTAGTTTATCTAAAAAATCCTTTGAGTTGACCGTAGCAATGAGTGAGTTTAATCTTACTTTATATTGGACAAGTCTTACTCTTGATATAGAGTATATTTTACTTTTACCTTCTATATTATATTGCAGTTCGTGCTACTGTCATAGGCTTCAAGGCTAACCCTCCTGCAATGTATAAATCTGTATTGGCGGGCAATAGACCCATAAATATTGTCTCCAAATTGTTTGATTCCAGCTATAAATTGATGAGCTGGGAGTTTATGCCCAAGATTCCCATGAATTTAATGACAAAAGAAAAAACGATCAACCTTTAAGCGATTGGGATAAAGGCGATAATTCTGTTGAACGAACTGTATTTAATGGTGGTACGAGTGTGAGCAACGCAGATTTTTTGGACTGGCGAGCCAAAAATGATAGAGGTGGTGATTATTTAATTAATTCTAATGTTAAATAAAGGAAGGAAGAGAATTTACAAAACACTGTCGAATCGAAAGGTTATTTTGAGAGTTATTTATCAAACTCCTTTCTATAAAGTGAGTAAAACACACCTTTTTTGTCCATTAATTCATTGTGTTTGCCTATTTCGACGAGCTTACCCTCCTGCATAACGACTATCTTGTCTGCCAATTTAAGAGGAGCAGAGCGGTGAGTGACTATTAACATTGTAGTATTTTTCATAGTACGAGAAATAGTATTCAAAAATTGTTGCTCAGATTGTTGGTCCAGCGCTGAAGTTGCCTCATCAAGTACCAGTAATGGTGCATCTCGATAGAGTGCTCTTGCAATAGCGACTCTTTGTTGTTGACCACCTGATAGAAGGCATGCTTCTTCGCCGACATGAAAGTCTGATTGGATAGTTTGTTTTTGAAATAAACTTGAAAGTTGGGTGTCGTTTATACAGCTTTCAAACTTTTCATAATCTATATTCCGCGTTTTACTTCCGTATGTTATGTTTTGCTGAAGGCTGGGTTGCCTCAAGTTGACCGACTGAGAGACCACAGAGAAATTTTCCCTCAATGATGCTAGCGACCATTCCTCTAGATAACGACCATTGAAACTGATTGTTTTATTTGGGGTAGGGTAGAGGTTCAGCAATAAATTGACCAACGTTGACTTTCCGCTACCTGAAGAGCCGACCAATGCGACGACTTCTCCTGGTAATATGTCCAAGGTAATATTGCTTAACGCAGCACAGTCCCTATTTGGATATTTAAAACTGAGATTCTTGATTGATATTACTGGTTGGTTCGATTTTGGAAAACTTGTACCAGTTGTTCGTTCCGCCGGTTCATCTAGAAATTTGAAAATTGACTCAGCAGCAGCTAAGCCTGTTTGTAGGTTTTCATTTACTTTTGAGAGTTGTTTTATGGGTTTAAGTAATGAGCCCATTGCGACCAATATCGCGGTAAATGAGCCGGCACTTATATGTTCGATAACCCCCTCCATGCTAGCGATCAATAAAACAGCAGCCATTGACAAAGAGGCGATGATTTGTATGGTAGGATTTGTGAGACTAGATAATAAAACTAACTTCATATTGTTTTGGCGAGTTGTTCTATTGATGTTACGAAAGGAATCATTCTCTTGCCGATGTGCGCCAAAATATAATATTTCCTGATGATGTTTAATGCTTTGTTCAATTGTTTTTGATACTTGTCCCATGGAAGCTTGTAGTCGTTTGCTTTTCACTCTGAATATTCGAGATACCTTATAGAGTAGCAAACCTATGATCGGACCAATCGCTATAAATACCAATGAAAGGTGCCAGCTCGTAATGAACATAAGGCCAATGAGAACAAGAAGTATAACGCTTTCTCGTATGAAAGAAATGA
The DNA here is from genome assembly GCA_019090895.1 of Kangiellaceae bacterium. Taxonomy (GTDB): domain Bacteria; phylum Pseudomonadota; class Gammaproteobacteria; order Enterobacterales; family Kangiellaceae. The sequence goes on along the minus strand of JAHRVB010000252.1, from coordinate 22,047 downwards.
ATGCTCCTGAAGTCGCCTTAGCGATTTGTTCAGTATCGTAAATTACTTTTGATACTAGCTCCCCACGGCTGTGGTTATCATAGAAGCTGCGAGGAAGTTTAAGTAAATGAGAGAAAACATCCTGTCTTATTCTTGCAATAATATGATGGCTTATCCAGTTTGATGTGTAATTAGAAATAAAGCTAGAAAGACCTCTAAAAACGAAAATTAGAATCACCAGAAGACTGCCGAACTTGAGAATTTTTTGGTTCGAATTATTTAAACCATCATCAATAAGTGGTTTAATGAAATAGATCATACCCGCGTCAATTAAACCAAATAAGATAACTGCTGAGATCGTGATCAACAGCGCTAGTTTATAATCACGATATAGGAACAAAATCCGTTTCAAAATAGAAGACGGTACTTCGATTTGAGAACTTGTTTCTGTTATTAGATTTGAAGTCGTTTTTGAATCAACATTCGTAGAATTAGCATTGAGTTGCATTATTAAATCTCGTCTCTTGTTTGGCCATATCGTTCATTAGCGCCAACGGTTGTAGGACCAGTACCATTGATTAGGAAAGTCCAAAATAATTTGTTCGAAGCGACGATAGAGCTTATTCATATACTCTTTATGGAGTTGTTTGTCTTTGCCCAAAGGGCTATCTGAGATAGTTTCAAAATACACGCGATACCTAGCGTCATTTAGTTTGACAGAGTAACCAAGTAACAATGGTGCATTGCCGAGGCTTGACAACAGGGCTGCTCCAGAAGGTGCTTTCGTTTTTTGCTCGAAGAATTCCATTTCAATGTCATTGGCATAATGATCCGCATGCAATGTGACGATACGATTTTTCTGAAGAGCGCTAATTAATTTAAATAGAGAGTTTGGTTGATTCTTATCGATACACTCTATCTCTGCTTGCTGGTAATTATTTGCTACTAATGGAAAATTTTCCGGAAGTTTAGACAAAGTCGTAGAACGGCCAGTCAGTTGTTGAATAGCCAACGGTACAGTCTCATAGCAGTTCATATGGAGGGTTGCGATGACCGCACCTTTTCCCGAATATAGAATATTCTTTGTTTTCTGATCAAATTCGTATTCGATCTCTAGCTCATTTAACCAAAATGTATCCAGCACCCCAGACACTACACACGCGTATGATTCTATTGCGAGCGCATAGGCCTCGGTACTTCTTAAATAGGGCATTGCACGCTTAATATTGCTTATCGTTCTTTGTCGAGTTCTTTTGGATAGCCTGAGAATCGTTCTACTGAGACCATTTAATAACTTGAATCTATTCTTTGGCGTCATTCTATGGACTCTAAGAAAAATCCGTTGGATGAAACGGTCAGTAAAACTGATTGGCATAATTGACATAGAATTATAAATTTCTTCAAGCGATTTCGATTGAGTCTAAAAGCACTATTTGATCTTTTATGTGGATTGAAAGGCTAGATAAACTCTCAAATAATTCGGCGGACAATTCGTCTGCTCTCATTTCGATTTGAAAGTTTTGTTCTATTGCTAGGATCAGATTCATTACAGCCATGGAATCGAATTCAGGTATATTCCCAAGTAATTGAGTACTAAGCTCAAATCCAGAGGTGTCGATTTCTAGAACGTTTGAGAGAATCGATTTTAACCGAGTAAGAATCATTGTTTAGCCATTCTATTTAAGTATTGAAAGGCGTATCTTAGCGATAGGAAATTAAGAATGATTGGTTAAAAATGTCGGTGAATTGTAGTGAAATGTATGAGGGTGTATTGTGGTGGGGAAATCTTGGGAGCTAGGAGCTAGGAAAAATAGTTGCGAGTTGCGAGTTAGGAACACAACTAAAATATAAGCCCCTAGTGAGCTGAAGAGAGAAGATAACCAACGCTTGGAGATGACGCAACGATAGCCGCGAGCCAAATCGAAATACTAAGTTAAGTTTTTAGCATGAAACTGAATGTGTTCCCCTATAAAACTTGCGATGAAAAAATAGCTGTGATCGTAACCAGATTGCATTCGAAGTTCGAGAGGTTGCTTTTCTTTTTCGCAGGCTCGCTGGAAGATTTCGGGTTTGAGTTGTTCGGTAAGAAAATTATCCGCGTCGCCCTGATCGATTAATATTTCATTTGGACTAGCGTGGCCAGAAGCGATTAACTTCGAAGCGTCATAGTTTTCCCAATCTTGTTTATTAGCACCTAAATAACCAGTAAATGCCTTTTCTCCCCATGGACAATTCATCGGTGCGACGATTGGCGAAAAAGCAGAGATTGATTTAAACTTTTCTGGATTTTTCAGCCCAATAGTCAAAGCACCATGACCACCCATTGAGTGACCAAAGATACCGGCTCGTTTCGAATCAACTGGAAAATTATTTTCAACTAAAGCGGTAAGTTCATTAACAACATAGTCGTACATATTGTAGTTAGCTGACCAAGGTTCTTCAGTAGCGTTTAAATAAAAACCAGCTCCTGAACCAAAATCATATGCATCATGCTCGCTCGGAAAGTCGGTTCCTCTAGGACTGGTATCAGGGCAAACGATGATGACTTTGTGCTCGCTGGCATAACGCTGAAAACCAGCCTTAGTGGTGACATTGTCTTGAGTACAAGTGAGCCCAGAAAGGTAGTATAAAACAGCGAGTTTTTCGTCTTCAATATGCTCTGGAACATACACACTGAGTTCCATTTTACAATTGGTGGATTCCGCTTGGTGAGTATAAACGCCTTGAATACCACCAAATATTTTTTGTTCAGATTGAGTCACTAATTCCATTCTTTTTTCCGACTTTATATTGCGTAATGTCAAAATATTTCTTACCACGGAGGCACGGAGGACACAGAGAAAACGTTGAAGTCTTAATAAATTTAGGATTCTAACCATAGCTTATTGGCCAGCCTTAATCCGTCTAAGTTCCCCTCTATTGGTTTTTTCTTTTCTCCGTGAGCTCTGTGCCTCCGTGGTAAATTCTTTTATCTTTTATCTTTTATCTTCTATCTAGTCAAACTCGACGACACTTCGAATACTTTTCCCTGCGTGCATCAAATCGAACGCAGTATTAATTTCTTCCAGAGGCATTTTGTGAGTAATTAAATCATCAATATTGATTTTACCTTCCATATACCAATCGACAATTTTAGGAACGTCTGTGCGACCTTTTGCACCGCCAAACGCAGAACCTCGCCACACTCGTCCAGTTACAAGTTGAAACGGGCGAGTGGCTATTTCTTGTCCTGCGCCTGCAACGCCAATAATGGTACTTTCGCCCCAGCCTTTATGACAGCATTCAAGAGCGTCTCGCATAACGTTGACGTTTCCAATACACTCGAAAGTATGGTCGGCACCACCTTTGGTTAAGTTAACCAAATAAGGAACTAGGTCGCCTTCAACCTCTGTGGGATTTACAAAATGAGTCATGCCAAATTTTTTCGCGATTTCTATCCGCTCGGGATTGGTATCGACACCGATTATCATATTCGCGCCAACCATTCTTGCGCCTTGCAATACATTAAGCCCAATACCACCCAAGCCAAATACAATGACGTTATCACCGGATTGAACGTTGGCAGTATTAACAACAGCACCGATGCCAGTAGTCACGCCGCAACCGATATAACAAACTTTATCAAATGGCGCGTCTGGGCGTATTTTTGCGAGCGCTATGTCAGGTACCACAGTAAAATTGGAGAATGTCGAGCAACCCATGTAATGGTGAATTTTTTCGCCATTGAAGGAAAAACGAGTGGTGCCATCGGGCAACAATCCTTGTCCTTGGGTTTCTCTAATTGCTTGGCACAAATTGGTTTTGCCTGATAAACAATATTCGCACTGTCGACACTCAGGAGTATAGAGGGGGATCACATGGTCACCCGGTTTTAGCGAAGTGACACCTTTTCCTACTTCACGAACAATACCCGCGCCTTCGTGACCTAAAATCGCTGGAAATATCCCTTCTGGGTCGTCACCAGTACGGGTAAATTCGTCAGTATGACAAACCCCGGTAGCTTTAATTTCTACCAGACACTCGCCTGCTTGTGGGCCCTGTAATTGAACCGTTTCAATTGAAAGCGGTTTTCCCGCCTCGAAAGCGATAGCTGCTTTGGTATCCATGGATATTCCCTTAAGAACGAATGACTATTTATTTTGTTTTTGACTGCTCATGCGATTATATACTGAAACAATTTTAGATTGCAGCGGTTAATTGGCCTATCTTGTTGATTTAAAGAGGGGGACTTAAGTTAAACACTTAACTATGACCATGGGGTGGGATAATAGCTTATTTACTAAAATAAGCTTTCACTGTACCGGATAATTTGGTTAAAATACTACTCAAACAATCACCTATTGGCTCAAAGTGACTTCATGATCGAAACAGACCGAATAATAAGTGCTACTAGCCAAGGACCAGAAGAACTAGTCGATAGGGCGATCAGACCTAAGACTTTGGCCGATTACGTGGGTCAACAGAAAGTCAGAGAGCAGATGGATATAGCCTTCCAAGCCGCTCGAAGAAGACAAGATGCTCTTGATCATGTTTTGATTTTTGGACCTCCAGGATTAGGTAAGACCACATTAGCGAATATCGTCGCTACAGAAATGGGCGTCAATATCCGTCACACATCGGGACCAGTGCTTGAAAAAGCCGGCGATCTAGCAGCACTTTTAACTAATTTAGAAGAAAACGATGTGTTGTTTATTGACGAAATCCACCGTTTGAGTCCAGTAGTCGAAGAAATTCTTTACCCTGCAATGGAAGATTATCAGTTGGATATTATGATTGGGGAAGGGCCAGCAGCACGTTCTATAAAACTGGATTTGCCACCATTTACTTTGGTGGGAGCAACTACTCGAGCCGGCTTACTGACTTCTCCCCTCAGAGATCGTTTTGGGATTGTTCAGCGATTAGAATTTTATGATGTCAAAGAACTCACCTCCATTGTGTTGCGTTCTGCCAAAATCGTTGGTTTACCGATCGATGAGAATGGAGCAAAGGAAATTGCTCGTCGTTCCAGAGGTACACCTCGAATCGCCAACCGATTATTAAGGCGTGTACGTGATTATGCCGAGGTAAAGTATGACGGTGCTATCACTGAGTCGGTTTCTGATATGGCACTTGATCTTTTGGATGTCGATAATAAAGGCTTCGATAACATGGATAGGAAATTATTATTGGCGATTATTGAAAAATTTGATGGTGGTCCTGTGGGACTCAATTCATTGGCGGCAGCAATCAGTGAAGAGCGAGATACCATTGAAGATGTATTGGAACCGTTCCTCATTCAGCAAGGATATATTCATCGAACGCCGCAGGGTAGAGTTGCAACTCAATCAGCCTATCGTCATTTTGGTCTTAAGACTGAACAAAAGACTCTTCATACTGATGATCAACTCTAGTTGCGTACAGGCTATATAATAGATCTAAAAATTTCTAGTGCAAACAGCATTTCTTAAATTTCTTTCCACTACCGCACGGACAAGGGTCATTGCGACCGACACTTTTATTGATACTCTTAAAAGGTAATTGAGCGGCAGACTTAGGTTCACTTTCCTCATCATCGCCGTCGAGTAATAAATCATCAAAATCTTCATCAGGTAATGCAATATCTTTTCCCAACATTCCCACACCCGAAAGAAGATTAGCTAAAACTCTCAAACATCCTTCTGTATCAGGTAGCTGTTTGTAGAGCTCTGGGTCCGCTTTGGCCATTTTATTTTCGTCAACAAAACGTGCCAATATAAAATTAAGGACAGATAAAGTTCGATGGGCTTCTTCATTTTCATTGGGTAATAGCGCTTGCCAAGTATCAAACAACCAGTCAAAACCGTCCAAATAGCCAGTTGAAAATTCGACCAGCGATTTATTAGGTTTTCCTGTTGGGGTAAGTCCTAGTTTATTGGGTAGCTGAATTGTGCCGCCACGATCAAACAGTTGATTGCATTGATCCCACCAAGTGACTAAATTACTGGTGAATACTTTAACTTGCTGTTCGCTATCAAATCTAGGTTGCTTATCATCGGTTGTCACTAATTGTTCAATCCACTCTGTCGGTTGCACGGGTTCCGGACTTGAAGCCATAGCCGTGATGAAACCTAAAGTATGATAAAGGCTTTCAAAAGAGTCTTTAATTCCAGATTGTTTAAAACAATTTTCAAGCGCTTTGAGATCGAAGCTAGACATTAGAACCATGTTAGTTTTGCAGTGATAGTTTCCGCATTATACCCGATATGGTTGTTTTAAGTCTCGTCAATCAAGTTAAGCCATCCACTTCTATTCACAAAATATCAGTTTTTGTTCAATTCGCATGTCAACGGATCAATTGATGGCTCGTTTTAGAGTGTATACAACCAAAGGAGTCAAGCATGAAGAATTACCAAATCTATTTTAGGAACTTAATTTTATCGACCTTTATACTGGGGTTAACTGCCTGTGGCGGAGGGTCTGAAGAAGTCGAAGAAACATTAGAAGTCGCCCAAAAAGCATGCGAAACATCAGATAGCAAGAACAGCAATGATAGTTGTGGAACTCTATTGCTAGGGATTACCGATGCGGATGGTGATTTTTTAAACTACACAGTACAAGTGACCGGGATCGAACTCGTTAGAGCTGATGGTATTCAAGTATCCGTTATGCCGAGTGCTCAATCCATTAATTTTACAGATTATGTCGAAGTGAGTGAATTAGCCACTGCCGCAACGGTTCCTGTTGGAATTTATGTGAGCGGAAGTATTACCGTTGCTTACACCGATGCTGATATCCAAATTGAACAGGCGGGAGAGTCTGTGTCGGCACAAATGGTTGATGCTGAAGGAAATGTATTAACGAGTACAACGCTAGAGCTTCAGTTTGATGAAAGCAATCGCTTAATTGTCGCTCGTCGAAGAGCTGCGATGTTAGAGATTGATTTTAACTTGGCTGCTTCACATACTGTCGATTTAGATTCTGATCCGGTCACTGTTACCACTGAACCCTATATTATTGCGGAAATTGATCCAGTTTCGGAAAAAGATTTTAGAGTTCGTGGTCCTCTTATCGAAGTGAATGAAGCGGATTCTTTATTCCGAATTGCGGTTAGACCTTTTTATCGTACCCAAGGTCGATTTGGTGGTGTTGATGTATTAACCAATGATGAAACGAATTTTGAAGTCGATGGCGAAGCTTATGTTGGTGCCCAAGGATTAACACAAATGGCTACGCTTGAGCAGGGAACTCCTACCGTAACTCTTGGAACCTTTAACCGAGATGACGATAGTTTTACTGCTATTACAGTGATTGCTGGAAGTGGCGTTCCAGGAGCAACTAGAGACGCAGCGAAAGGAGTGATTGTCGCAAGAGAGGGGAATACATTGACAGTCAAAGGAGCTGCTCTTATCCGCACCGATGGCGAAGTCAGTTTTGATGATGAAATCACCGTTGAGATCTCGGAACTGACCAAGGTATCAAAGAATAGAAGGATGCAAGACGAAGTAACTATTGACGATTTATCAGTAGGCCAAGCGGTGACTTTAATCGGTGATATTACTGAGCGAGACGGACAGTCTATTATGGATGCTACAGAAGGAGCAATTCGCATGAGGCTAACTTTTGCATCCGGGCATGTCATTTCTGAAGATGGATTGGTTCTGGAAATGAACTTGCAATCATTGCAAGGTCGACGGACCGACACCTTCGACTTCTCAGGGACAGGTATGGAAGAGAGCACTGATGCTAATCCTGATAACTATGAAGTCGCGATCGATTCATTAATGGTCACTAACTTAGAGCAAAACGACCCAGTTAGAGTGAGTGGCTTTGTTAATTCATTTGCTTCAGCGCCAGCAGATTTCAGTGGACATACAGTGATTAATTATAGCGAATCTCGAAGCCAAATATTTGTAAATTGGCCAGAAGGCGCTGAGGTTATAGCCTTTAGCAATGTATCAAGCGAAAGCTTAATCATCGATACCGAAGCTGAAGGAGGCGTATATAAGTTACTGCAAGGTGGAATAAGAACGGACATCTCTAGCTTTGAAACAGCAGTTACCATTCAACCAATTGCTGGGCGAGGTTTGTATACCATTAAGTCAGTAGACGGCATGAGTATTTTTTCTAACTTTGCAGATTTTGCAAGCGTTGTTCAGCTTCGCTTAGATGAAGGTAATACGATCGACCTTATGCACGCATCGGGCGGTTATTCTTCGAACAACAACACGCTATCGGCATTGAAAATAGCGATTAAACTTAACTAAGGATTATCTAATCTGCCAGCAAACGGAAAAAGGTTTTGGGAGTCTATGACTCCTAAAATCGATTTCTTAGAAAGGTAAACCAACGGGATGATTCTTGACATTATTGTACAGTCTTCAAATGATGATGTATTCTGAATAGAGGTATTAGAGGAGAGTGTTCTGGACATCACAATTGAACAGTTTTTAGCTCAGATAGAAAAGAAGGCATATCGAATGGCTGAAATTGCGACTAATAATTCATCAGATGCCCTGGATATTGTTCAGGAGGCGATGATTAAACTGGTGACTAAATATTCAGATAAGACTGCGAGCGAGTGGAAACCATTGTTTTATCGAATATTACAGACAAAAATCACCGATCATTTTCGTCGTAAAACAGTCCATAATCGAATTTTCTTTTGGCGAAATTCGAATCCACATTCAATTGATGGCGATGATAGTTTTGATTCTGCAATCGATAGAGAAAGTGATAATATTTCTTTGGAAAGAAGATTGTCAGGTGAGCAAGACATACAGAAAGTAAGTCTCGCGCTGAAACAATTATCACCAAGACAACAACAATGTTTTTTATTAAGAAGTTGGGAAGGGTTAAGTGTTTCAGAAACAGCTGAAGCGATGAAGTGTTCTGAAGGTAGTGTGAAAACACATTATTCAAGGGCTAAGGATTCACTCAAGAAGGCGCTAAATGATGAATGAAGATAATCCGAAAATTGGACAATCCGATTCTGTTGAAACAAGAGTCAATCAAGTGCTTGATGCCAGCATTGATGATCTTTCACCTGATGTACGGCGGAAACTTAACCAAGCACGTATGGTTGCTATTGAAAGAAAAAGTACTGCGCAGGTATATTGGAAGCCAGTGATGAGTCTTAGCTTTGCCGCTGTTTTGATGATTGGCTGGCAATTAAATAAGGAACCTGAACCTATTACTGAAAGTTTATTTGCTGAAGTGATGCAAGAAGATTTTGAACTACTATCGGAGCTCGAGTTCATCTATTGGATGGCTGAATCTGAGGATAGTGCAGAGTTATGACGTTAAAACTGCTAGAAGAGAAAAATGCACTCATAAAACCCGTGGGCGCTTGTTCTTTTGTACTGATTTCGAGTTTATTTGTCAGTTCTTTGGTGTCAGCAGAATCGACCAACGAAAAGCAAGCTGACGTTGAAATGGCACAGTTAGATGAAGAGTTCTTGGAATATCTGGCGAGCATCACATTTGATGATGGAAAAATTATGGATGCGATGGATATGCAAGAAATAGAGCAAGGTAGTGAGTTGCTAGTGAATAACCAAGTAACTATTGGCGACAATATAGCAGGTAAAAAATTGATTAAAGAAGCAACTGTAATCTCCCCGATTAAGGAGAACAAACAATGAAGAGTTTATTACTAATTATTATATTCTGTTATAGCTTATTGAGCGTAGACTTAAAAGCAGAAGAAAAAAATGCAAGTAACCAATGGAGTGGCTTAGCTCCTGAGGTTCAAGCTGTTTTAATGCCGTTCGAATCTCGCTGGGACGGTTTGTCCGTCGATAAAAAAGATAAATTAGTCCGCGGTGCAACACGTTGGGCGAGTATGAGTCCTAAGCAACGAAAGACTGCGTCAGGAAGATTCAAACAATGGAATAAACTGCCAAAGGAAAAACGAAAGGAACTAAGATCACGGTTTCAGCAGTTCAAGCAATTATCACCTGACAAACAGCAACAATTGCGTAAAACATTCTCACAGTTTAAGAACCTGTCGCCCGCTCAAAGGAAAAAAATGCGCGCTCGATTCAAAAACATGTCACCCGAAAAACGTCGACAACTGTTAAAAAGATTGCAACGAAAACGAGCTCTTAAAAAGACGCGCTAACGATTAAGCTAAAGCCATTTAGTGACAATTCGCTGGCGATATTTTGGTGGTAACTTAAGTCAACATCCCAACCATTTTGCCAGCCAAGTGCGATGCCTATTTCTGCTCGGCCAGTGTCTGGGTTTCTAAATCGATTAGAGAATCTTTCCGATGTTAAATCGAACGCACGCGTCGCCTCTCCGCGAGATAATGTTGCGAATTGTTCGTTGTCGGATGATAACTCCCAATTCCAACTGATTTCTGCATAAGGCATCCAACTGATCTCTCCTTCAAAATCCCAATAACTGACGCCAATATCGACATAGCCACTAATAATGGTTTGTTTGTCTCTAATAGTGAGAGTTGTTAGTGGTTCTCTTACTGTTTCATCCACCACTTTTATATCAAAATTGGCATATTGACTGCCGAGGTTCCAATTGACTATCCATTGAGCGGCGCTATCTTGTTGATCTATTTCGAAAAAACGATTATAACTCACGCTAGCTAGCTGAGCGTCACTTTTAGAAACCTCTATTATTTCAGGCAATAAAGTTCGAGCATTATCTTGGTTATTCGTTTGAGAATAGCTCAGAGCTAGACCATAGTATTCTTCTTGCCATAGTGCGGAGAGACCGTAATTTTTCGAGTTTATCTTTGCTGTTTCTTCGCCGATTTTCCGTTCGCCGAAATAAACGGGCCAACGAGCACTCCCTGACAACTTATCGTGGCTAGCTGATAAAGTAAGGTTTTCGGAGAGTTGTCGACTGAACGAAAACGATAGAGATGTTGGCAATATTTCACTGCCATTTTCAGCAAAGTAGTCGGTTGTATTTTGCGAGTATCCTAGCGAAAATGTGTTTAACTGTTCAGTGGCTTGGGTAGCAACTGCGATAAGCGGCTGAACTGAAATAGTCGAAATTATTGCACCAATAGAAAGTGGGTTTTTCATTATTATACCTTACGAACTAATTGACGAAACAATAGCATTAGTTCGAAGGTTTTGCGAATGATCCGCTTTAAATTTAAGCCGCTGATGCTAAATAAATAGCTGGAATGAGAACTAAGGATAGCTACGCATAAATTGTTCCATACTAAATCTTCTCCACCAAACTTTAGACAAGTATCGAATGGATACAAGTAGAATTCCTGTACCAATGATTTGCAGAAATAAGATGTCCATAGTGTCTCTGTTATAGAACCAGCCAAAACTAATTATAGTTGTAACAAAATAACAAATTATCACAGCCAGTAATTTGAAATTTATATTAACCCAGCTAAGGCATAAGAAGGCAGGCATGAATATTATTGCAGACAATGCCGCTGTTGCTACGTATCGGATTAAAGGGAGAGGCTCAACAAAATCTTCTATCATAGAGTTTAGAAGTAAAATTAAAGTGCCATAGACGATCGACTGGACCAGTACATGCCGCTCAATCATCGCCAATACTCTCGCCTTAAAATCTTGATGTTGCTCTTGAGAGTAGACATGAGCCAGAGATTTAGATTGTGGTGCTAGTAATTTTAGTTCCATGAGTACGCCCATCAATATACTAAGCAGCATTAGACCAGAAATACCCTCTAATTCCATTTGATTATCATTGATTAAATGAAAAAATAATAGAATAAATGTCACGCCGATTGACGAACTGACACCATATCGATTATTGGGCTGCAAAAACGCAACGGAGAGATCTTTTTTTCGATACTTTACGCCGAGAGCCTGAAAGATAGTAGCAATCAATATATTAAATTTCTGTACTCGCACGTTCTTTAATTGTTGCATCATATTGCCAGACATTAAACCGATGGTTGCGTCACTAAGCACTGTTTTGTTTTCGTAATTTAAATAAACGGCTAGCGATGCGAATAATATGAGTATTACCAATAGTAATTGGTAATCTACATTGTATTGATTCAGTTGGAAAATAATAAAAGGCGAAGCGGGTAGTATGACTTTCATAATTAAATTATTTCCTATGACCAATTGTGCCGCTAACAAGGTGATACAAATGGGAGCGAGCCAAGCTATGATAAAACTCCAACCTGAATAGAGCATTGCCGTCGTTTGTAAGGTTCCATAGATGGCTGCTGCTGAAACGAAACTAATGACTAAGTTGTTTCGGTAGTGTGGCAAAGTTTGCCATAAATGACTTCGTTTAAGTCTGAGAAAACCGCTGCCCAAATAAATACCTATAAACAAGCTCAGTAGCGATATCATCATAATCGTAATTCTTTGGTGACCAATGGGGTCATCATTGCCCAATCCTGAAGTATAAATGATGAACAGAAAAAGAATCGTCGCCAAAAAGTAGACAGCGACACTGATCCATTCCTGTTTCAGAAAAATATAGAGTGTACTAGTTATGTTTTTCATTGGTCACCTCTAAATACCAATCTTCAAGTGATAGAGGTGTTGCTGTTATATTGGTGTTTAGTTTAGTTTCGAGTTCCTCAATGGAGGTACTGCTTGGACGCACTTGAGTGGCTTTGCTGCCGTTTGCCAATTGGGTGTAATTGATCAAATAGGGTGGTAAGTTTTGATTCTCTATTGGCTTGTCAAAAAGAAGATGTGCGGTGTGCTGCTTTATATCTTCAAGCTCGTAAAAGTACTCAATACAACCATTGTTTAGTAACGCGATGTGACTAGCGATACGTTCGAGGTCGGAAATTATATGGGTTGAAAACAATATCGTTGTTCCAAGTTCACAAGTGAGTTCAACCAGCTCGGCTAGAAACTGTCGGCGCATATTGGGGTCTAAATGTGCTACTGGCTCATCTAAAATCAGTAATTTCGGTTGGATTGATATCGCTTGAATGACTTGTAGAATTTGTTGTTGTCCACCGGACAAATTCGCGATTCGAGCTTTTTTATCAATCTTCCACTTTGATATTAATGAATCCGCATATTGTTCATCCCAGCCGTCAAAGAAGCCACCAAAGTAGCTTAAATAATCAGCCACTTTCATCCATTCAAATCCAATATTATCCTGCGGTACAAAGCCTATTCTTTGTTTTTGTGAGTCCGACAGTTTTCCTAGCGATTGTTGCCAAACCGATATTGAGCCGCTATCCAGCTCTTTCAATCCCATAATCGATTCGATTAGAGTCGTTTTCCCGGCACCATTGCGACCGACTAAGCCAACAATCTGTCCAGGCATAATTTGGGCTTGAAGATTTCGTAACACCTGTTTGTCTTTATAACTCTTGTTTAATTTGTCGAAACTAACAACAGGAGAATCGGTTGTTTGAGTCATGATTGGTTTCCTTCTATTTTTACGGAAAGCCCTTGCTGAATAAGCAGCATAATGGCTTCATTATCTAAGTCGTGTTGTTGGGCAATTTTTATGAATTTCTGCATCGATTCTGATACCACTAATGGGACTTCAGTTTGCTTTGACTGTTGAGCCACTAGCATTCCAACTCCGCGTCTTCGTTCAAGAATCTTTTCTAACTCTAGTTGTGCAAACGCTTTGGATATGGTCATAGGGTTTATTTGCAATGCTTTTGCTAGTTGTCTAACTGATGGTAATTGTTGACCTTTTTCCAGCATTCCCATCATGATTGCTTGTTTAATTTGATCAACAAGCTGTCGATAGATCGGGATCCCTGAGCTAGTGTTGAGCGCAAATAAATCAATTATCTTGCTTTCAGGCATAGTAATATTCGTTTAACTTAAATGGTGTATTATTATATTAATACACTAGGCTAGAGGGAGTCAACATTATTCTGGAGTGTGCCACATAAATTTCATTTGCAGAAAGAGAGCGGAATGATCATAAAAGGACGTTAACAGGAAAGCTTATTGCAAATAGTGGATCGAAGGGCTATTTCTCTATTAATATCCTCACTAATTGCCCCCTTAAAACTGGTAATATCTCAAAATAGAGTCATACTTTATTATAGGTAAAATAATTCAAGTTTAAGATTAACTAAGTATTCATTCTGTGTTGAAACGGACTTTATGATGTTTAAGTGAGGACTCGTGTTGCCCTCCCTAAAAATACTAATTGTTCTAATAGGATTTAGCCTTTTCATGGATTTACAGGCGATTGGGCTGAGTAATGCCCCAATCAGCGCTACATTAAATCAAGCGATGCATCTTGAAATCCCTATTATTTCTACTGACTTTGAACAATCAGATTTGATTGTTTCACTGGCAGGCGAAAAACAGCATGAAATAATGAATGTAAATTACCCGCGTTGGTTACCTCATCTAGAGTTTTCAGTCTCACAAACTGCAGATAAAGCTGTTTTGCATGTTACCTCTAGAGCGCCGATAAAAGAGCCTGTGGTTAACTTTGTATTGATGATCAAGTATAGGGAAGCAGTATTCTATAAAGAAATTATAATGTTGCTAGATCCCGCAATAATTTCAAAAAAATCTGAAGTTAGTCAACTCAAACCTACAAACTTGACTCAAGTTCGGTCGCGGATTCAACCTGAATTGACTGAAAAGAGTTTGCAACAAAACGACCGATTAAAAGACCTAGATGCTAACAATAAAAATCAAATCGCTGACAGCGTTGATAACGCTGCAATCAAACCACCTACTACCATTGATAATTCGAGTGAAAAATTTGTTGTCGTTCAATTGGGGCAGAGTCTATGGAAATTAGCTGCTACTTGGAAAGTTGATAACACGACGATTTTCGACCGTATGGATGCGATATTTCTAAATAACCCACATGCATTTCTCAAAGGCGATAGAGACAGACTTAGGCTGGGTGCGAGGGTTTCTCTAAAGGAAGCCTTCCTAAGCGTAAAAGCTATTTCTAACTCGGCCAACGTAGACAAGCAGAATAGTACCAATAGAAATAAACAAGAACGGGTAAATATCGTCAATGCTAATCGGAATATTCCAAAGAAAAGTTCGATAGAGCCTTTAACTCAAGAGCGACTATCACTTAATCAACAAATTGAAGTTCTTAATCAAAAGATAGCTGAGCAACGATTAGTTAATGAAGGACTTAAATCCGATATGAAACGATTGGAGCGGTTTATTGAAAAGATATCTCTCAAGAATCAAGTGCAACTTGATAACGAAGGTTCAGAAATAGTCTCGAGAAGTGATACACCTTTAGCAAAGGCCGAAAATACGCCAGAAAACAGAGCGACTACAATCTTGCCGTTCTCACCTATCACACAAACAATTGACGATTCCAATGCTCAAATGAATCGATATTGGGATTTGGGGATCCGTGTTGCTTTTGTGCTTTTATTAGTCGCATTTATAGTGATCGTTTATTCGAGAAAATCGGGTGCGAAAAAAGAGCGACAATTTACCAAACAGCTGAACAAAAAATTCAAACAAAATCTGCACTCGAAAGAAACTAAACAAGATAAGAATAAACAGTTAGACAACGTTCAAGTTCCAGAACGAATATCTTCGAGAACTCAGGTAAATTGTCTTCGCTCCGCAGTAGATTTTTACTGTCAGAGTAACCGATTTGATTTAGCCAAAGAATTGGTGAATGAGAGTTTGATCCAATTTTCTAGAAACAAAAAAATAGTGAAAGCATTGCTTAGAATTAGAAACGAACTGAAATCTAAACTTGAGGAGAGTATGCAGATCGATCTAGTAGAGAAGTTAAACAATGGCAACTTCCCACAACCAGGAATCATCTTAGACGCCATTCACGATGAAGAAGAACTAGCATCATTTAATGATGAGTTTATTCGAGATTGGAATAATAAGGTTCGCTCAATTAAGTAAATAGCTCGTAGAAATTGTTTAATCATCGACCTGTGTACAAAATAACTCCAGTTTTAGCGGAGTTAGCCGCTTAATCCTCCCAATAATGATGATTATTGCCAATTTAATGGCTATCTCTGATTACTTCTTGTACAAATTGGGATAAAATGCGCGCCCTCAGTGACTTAAGGGTCTGCTGGTTATTTTTTAACTCTCGTAATTTCCTAATACAGGCTAATAAATTGATATCGACCGCTAACATCACCATGCAGTTTGGTGCAAAACCTCTTTTTGAAAATATCTCCATCAAGTTTGGTGAAGGTAACCGCTATGGATTAATCGGCGCCAATGGCTGTGGAAAATCTACATTTATGAAGATTCTTGCAGATAAACTTGAGCCAAGTCAAGGCCAGGTAATCACTGACCCTCATGAGAGGATCGGTGTTCTAGGCCAGGATCAATTTGGGTTTGAAGAGTTTTCTGTGGTCGATACGGTGATCATGGGACATAAAGAGCTTTGGGAAATCAAACAAGAACGAGACCGAATTTACTCGCTACCAGAAATGAGCGAAGAAGAAGGTATGCTCGTTGCCGATCTCGAAACTCAATTTGCAGAAATGGACGGTTATACTGCAGAGTCTCGGGCCGGCGAATTATTATTAGGATTAGATATTCCAACAGAGCAGCATTTTGGACTAATGAGTGAAGTAGCGCCAGGTTGGAAATTACGAGTATTACTTGCACAGGTGTTGTTTGCCGACCCGGAAATAATGTTACTCGATGAGCCAACTAATAACTTGGACATCAACTCAATTCGTTGGCTAGAAGATATTTTAAAACAGCGCCAATGTACCATGATTATTATTTCCCATGATCGTCATTTCTTAAATAGTGTATGTACAAATATGGCTGACCTTGATTACGGTGAAATTAGACTGTTTCCTGGTAACTATGATGAATATATGACAGCTGCAACTCAAGCGAGAGAAAAACTGCTGTCAGAAAACGCAAAGAAAAAAGTGCAAATAGCGGAGTTGCAAACGTTTGTCAGTCGTTTCTCAGCCAACGCTTCTAAAGCGAAACAAGCGACTTCACGAGCTAAACGCTTAGAGAAAATAGAATTAGCAGAAGTTAAAGCATCCAGTCGTGTTAGTCCCTTTATTCGGTTCCCACAAGACAAGAAACTCTACCGATTGGCTGTTGAGATGGAAAATGTCGCCAATGGCTATGACGAAATGCTTTTCAAAGATTTTAATTTGTTATTAGAAGTGGGTGAAAAAGTGGCGATCATTGGGCCCAATGGAATCGGTAAGACATCATTTTTAAAAACATTAACAGGTGAACTTGCCCTTAAATTAGGCGAAATAAAATGGTCTGAAAATTCATCAATTGGCTATTATGCTCAAGATCATAACGAAGATTTCTCAAAAGATTTATCTGTTTATGAATGGATGAATCAATGGCGACGTGAAGGTGATGACGAGCAAGCCATTCGTAGCGTATTAGGTAGAATGTTATTCTCCCAGGACGATATCAAGAAGTCGGTAACCAAACTTTCCGGTGGGGAGAAAGGTCGAATGATGTTTGGCAAACTTATGCAGCAAAGACCTAATATTTTGATTATGGATGAGCCGACAAACCATATGGATATGGAATCAATTGAGGCACTCAACTTGGCGTTGGAGCATTACGAAGGAACGCTAATTTTTGTATCTCATGACCGGGAGTTCGTATCTTCCTTAGCCACTCGTATATTGGATATGAAAGCCGACCAAATCGTTCATTTTGAAGGAAAGTACGAAGACTACTTGGTGTCTCAAGGAATCTAGCAATTAGGCCAGTCCTAATGTAATTTCAGTTAATTCTCAGCCTGAAGACTGATCTACATTTCTTGGTGGCTTCGATTGTTTTGAATGATGTCGGTCATCCCTTTAGGGTGACAATGTACTGTCAGGTCTGATGTCAGCCTGAACCTAATCGACTCATTGACTTCTGTTCGGATTCCGAGTGACAATAAAGCCACTTGGAATAATAAATCTAAACAGGTTTTCACCAATCAATGCAAATAGTAGAAGCAACTTCCGCTCAGCAAATAAAAATTGCCGCTGAACTTTTCAGAGATTACCAAGTTCAGCTGGGCGTTGATTTGTGTTTTCAAGGATTCGAACAAGAACTTGCTACGCTTCCTGGAAAATATGCCGCTCCAACTGGCGCTATCCTGCTGGCTTATCACGAAGAACAAGTAATCGGCTGCGTGGCAGTTCGACCCACTGACAATCAAATCTGCGAAATGAAAAGACTCTATGTCCGAGACGAGTTTCGAGGGCTATCGGCGGGAAATAAACTAGCCAATGCCATCATTGATAAAGCGAAAGAATTGGGATATCAAAAAATGCAACTTGATACCTTAGAGAGACTGGGAAGTGCCATTGGTTTATACAAGAAAATAGGATTTGTTGAAATTCAACCTTATTATGCTAACCCACTCGACGAAGTTGTTTATTGGGAGCTTTTACTTTAATCTGTTCGTTTTGCCCAATATTGAACGACTGATTTCTACCGCAAAGAGGCAGGTAATTAATGAGTGAAAGCGATAATAAAAATAACAAATCCAATAAGAAATCCTCACTCTTAGCCGCTCTTGGCCCCGGAATTATTTGGGCAAGCACCAGTATTGGTGTGTCGCACGTGGTTCAATCAACCCGTGCTGGCGCTGAATTCGGCTTTACTCTTATCGGCCTGATTATCATGGCCAATATTATTAAATACCCTTTTTTCCAAATCGGACCACGTTATGCAGCGGCGACTGGCGAGAGTTTACTGGATGGTTATAAACGGTTAGGCAATGTGGCTTTTGGTTCCTTTTTAATCATGACTGTAGCTACTATGTTTATCATCCAAGCCGCTGTGACCATCGTCGCTGCCGGGCTCGCAGGCAACCTAATTCCCAATTTGTTATCCGTCAGTGGTTGGGCTGCAGTGGTTTTATTTTCTATCATTGCAATCTTAGTGATCGGACGTTATGCATTACTCGATAAAGTCTTGAAGGGCATGATGGTGGTGTTTGCTTTGGTAACTGTACTCGCGTTGATTATGACCTTAACTACCGATACCGCAAGCTTTACTCAAGATACTTCACAATTATCCTTTACCTCAGCCGCAAGCATTGCTTTTATGGTGGCGTTGATCGGCTGGATGCCAACCAGTATTGAAGTTTCCGTATGGCACTCTCTTTGGACCTTATCAAGAATGAAACAAACGGATCAAAAGCTCACCGTTAAAGATGCACTGTTCGATTTTAATCTAGGCTTTGTATTTTGTTTAGTACTTGCGCTTATCTTTCTGACTCTAGGTGCTACTTTGGTTTACGGGACGGGAGAAGTATTAAGTGGTGGTGCGATAGGGTTTACCGGGCAGCTAATTGATATATTCGTAAAATCACTGGGAGATTGGACTTGGCCGATTATTGCACTAATTACTTTTATTGCTATGTATTCAACTTGTTTAGCGGTATCAGCCGGTTTTTCTGATGTCGGCAGTCGAGTGGTTAAGATCATTAAAACGGAAAATGACAGCAGTGAACAAGGTCAAAAAGACGCTGACCAATTAGCTCATAAGGTTTACACTATTACATTAGTCTCTATTGCGATTGGCGGATGGTTAATCATCAATTATTTTGGTAGCAGTTTAAGACAGCTTATAGACTTTGCTACAACCGTCTCTTTTGTTTCTGCACCCGTTTTTGCATTTCTAAATTTGAGAGTGATGTCATTATCCAATGTACCAGCACCTGAAAAATTAAGTGCTTCTATGAATACATACAGTTGGGTTTGTTTTTATGTGTTGACGGGATTCAGTTTGTATTTCGTTTATTGGCGGTTCTTTTCATAGAGTTTAATACTCTGTGGTCATTTGGTTCAGAAGGTGTCAACAACTCAGAATTTCAAATAAATAGAACTTCAGATCGTTAAGTTACCAACCAATAACAATTATAGAGTATATAAGGAAAAAATATGAATCGTAAAGACGTTGAAGTTTTGATGGTTTGGTTAATTGTTGCATTACTAGTTAGTCAGTTAGTCAGATAGTCGCTCCGTTGCTGCTAGAATACAGCAAATCAATTGTTGAAAATTCCACTTTATCTGCGCTGTTTGGAATAGCGGAAGGCGAAATGGTTATGGGAATTGCTTATATCAGCATTTTATTTTTTATCACTATTTTGCAGAAGAAACAGACAGTTCATTATTACCGCAGTAATCTGCTGATTACGACATCCTGAATATTTGTTATCAAGAAATACGACTATAGAGGGTGCGTATGCTCGGGTGATCGTTAATGTCACTCAGATAACTGCAAGTTTCCCAACTAATCTAAGAAAATGTTGGTAATCAACTTGGGAATGGGCACATTTACTTTTTTTAAATGGTTAATGAACAGAAATCCCTTTGGAAGAAAAGACTTTTGTATTCCAATAGTTGCATGGAATAGAAAGGAAACTACCTCAGATATTTTTAATTGCTACTAAATAGGAAGAAATGGAGAGAGCTGATCATGTCTAAACTACCAATCGCCAATATTAATAATATCGAAAAGAATACCATCGGTGATGGCAAGAACTTTACAGCAAAAGTAGGACGATTCTCACCAGTCCTTAATATGAAACAACTAGGTTGCAGTGTTGTAGAATTGCAGCCAAGTGAAAAAGGATGGCCATACCATTGCCATTTAGGTTCGGACGAAGTGTTTTACATTATTAAGGGATGCGGAACTGTCAGGTATGATGATGAAGAGTATTCTGTGACGACAGGGGATGTCATCTACACTCCTGCTGGAAAAAATACAGCCCATCAAATCATCAATACTTCTGATGCGGTTCTATCTTACTTGGCTATCGATAGCTTTAAAAGTCCGGAAGTTTGCTATTACCCTGATTCAGAAAAGTACGGAAGTTATGCACAAGATTCTGATGGAAGTTGGGATGTGTTTTTAGCCCCTAAGTCGGCGAAGGCAGAGTATTATGACGGTGAAGACAAATAGTAAATGTTGTTATTTTGCGATAATGTTGCCTGATTTTAGTGTGAAACCAACGAAATAATGGTAATAAGTTATGGATTTAAATTAGAATGCCCCATAAACTTATTCAACCTGTCTGATTTTATGAATGTAACAAGGAGTCTCATTATGAAGTTTTTTAGATTACTATCAATTTCAATTCTAAGTTTAATTCTATCTAGTTGTGGTGTTCTGCCGATAGCAACGGACATAAAAGAAGATCACTTTCGACTTGAAAATTTCACCAAAACTAAAGGTCAAAATCGAGAATACGTTCAATTGATGTGTTTTAAACAAAGGCCAACGGCATGGTCCATACCTCGGCAATATATGGCAGGCCAACATAGCTTGTGGGTGAAAGCGCGGATTTCTAAAAAAGGATTTCCGGGTGCAACGGAAGAAGCGTACGTTAATTTTAACGTTAAGTTGGATTCTGGCAAAAGTTATAGGTTAAATAGGGAAGTCGATGGAGGGAATATCTCACTTTGGATTCAAGACCTTGATACAGGGAATCGCGCGTCTAATTTAATTGTTGCAGAGTTGAAAAGGCCACCCGTAGTTGATGAGCGTCTTACAAGAGAAAAATGTGAATCCAGTACAATCTAATTCCAAATAATTTATTAGATAGACAATTCAAAAAGTAATATTTAGAAAGGAAATAGACTTGAACGAAGTGAGAGCGTTCTGTCGCTCTTTATTTTGTTTTGTTAATTCGTTTACTAATCCAATCATCAACTAGGCCATCTATTTCGCTAGGGAATGGCATGCCGTCTTCTTCACCTACAAATACAAAACACATGTCAGGCTGTTTGACAAAGATACGGTCATATTTATTCACCCATATTTTTAGGTGATTGTACAACGCATGAAAGGTATCGATTTCTCGATAAATCTCAGGATGATTTTCTAATTGCTGCAGAATCGCAAAGTTACCTTGATACATAGGGCCTTCTGTCATTGCTCTAATCTGGTCAAATATAAATCGCTCATCCGACGTTAACTGAGGAAAATGTTGTCTAATCCTTTTCTCTGAACTCAGTAGTGTTTTCTCTGGCGACTTGGCAAGTAACAGTGATCTCAGCTCTATTCGTCTTCGTTTTTGTGCTAGATAAGTACTTTTAGTTAGCCGCAAATTTTTCTGAATTTCATACATGACTTCCAAATAGTGCCCTTGCTGTTGATGAACATTTGTGGAAGGAATGATATTGCCATTTAAGTAGAAAGCGGAGAAAACAATCATTATTAATGTAATTGAAAAAAGCGTAAT
>JAHRVB010000251.1 GCA_019090895.1 Kangiellaceae bacterium | reverse complement strand
GTTAACTCTAAAACACTGGGTAGAGAATTTAAGCATGGCAAGATCATCAAAACTGATATTCCCAGAATCGAAGAATGATTTTCTTTCGGAGATGCTCATGAGTTTTAAAAAGCGGAGTAAGTCGCTAAAACATAAAACCATAGAGATTTCCATTGAGCGCATTTTTGAAGAATACGATGAAGGACGGATAGAAAGAATTGAACTAGAAATTGAAACCTATTCAAGTAACAATTCAAAAATATGCTTGAACATATATCAAGACAGGTGGGTTTCAGTAAACTGTTGGGAAAGAACAAAAAATGAAAAGTGGGATTGGTTTTATGAAGGTAAATTGCTGCCAATAGTTGAAGGTCAAAAATTTGTTGAAGCTGTCGAAGAATCTTTAAGTTCTTTTTATCAGATGAACCAAGATAAAGTGGAAAAGTTCAGTGCTATATGGATGCCGTTATTAGCTAGGGGGCCTGAACTAGTAATATGATACAATTTTTATTTCAGGTTAGGGAGTTAACCAGTTACGGTTTTGGAACTTCGTTACACTCAGCCCAAAAAGTAAAGCGTTAAATGTCCGAAATATGAAGTTAAGAAAATTAATGCCATTCTTGGCAAAAGAACTAGTTGAGGGGCTTTCCGATATTGGAGAGCAAACTCTAGCGAACTCGATTTCTGATTTAAAAATTATAGATAGGTGTAGATGTGATAGTCAAGGTTGCGGTACATTCTATACAATGAATAAAGAGATATGGTCAGGAAAGAAGCTTAAGCAAGTTATTCCTGAAGTTAAAGGACTGTACGCAATAGACGTATTTGAAAATAATATTGCTTGTATTGAAATCATGGAGAGAAGCGATGTCGCAGAACAACTTATTTCTTCCTACCCATAAAGCATTTAACAATACGTTGAAATTTTGCGTTAGGGCAACAATGTGAGACTGATTTTCTCTACATTAACAATCTTGATTACAGCAGGTTGCGCTGATTGTGGTCCTAAGTCTGATAGCGCTGAATTTGCACGAAGCTTGTCCGATTCGAGACTTAAGAAATTATATGAATCCGTAGTGGCCCTACAAGCAAATTCAAAAAACGGTGTTTTTACAAATAGGTTAGAAGAAAGCTCAGACTTTAAAGACTTGAAAGCAACAAGAATCAAACATCATCCAGGCGCATTTACAAACGTATTTCTCTCATCTTGCTCGTTTGATGATAAAGTTCTGATAAAAGTTATACCTGATGAAGGCAGTATTTTTCTGACGGCATCTGGCATGGAGAAAGAATTATTATGGGCAAATACATCTAATGCGAAAAATAAATAGAAGTCCTAACCATACATTGGAATCGACGCAAAAGACGCATGATTCAATTTGGCGTTAGACATAAAGGTGATTTAAATATGATAAAAAGATTGTTAGTTCCTCTTTTATTGGTATGCAATATCAATATTGTATTTGCCGATAATGTGCATTCCGATATAACAATTAAACTTCATGAAACTTCAAGTAATTTGAAGCAACACTTAGATCATGAATCAATTGTTGACTCTATTTATGAGCAAATCAGACCGAGAGCCAAAGTCACTAATAATGAATTGAGCACAAAAATAATTGATGAAAAAGTGCGGAAATATATTGTTGAAAAATACTCTCCAGCCCTGATTGGAAATTATGAACACTTATATTTAAAGTTAAAATCAGCGAAAAAAGACTTCTCAAACTGCGATGACTTGAAACCTATAAACCCTAATGATGATGTATTAATGACCCTATGCGTAATAGTAAAAGTGGATGATATACATGTAATATATATGACAAATGGTTATAGCCGTGGCTGGAAAAAAACTTTAGATTTTATTTTCACTCAAACTGAAAAAAACCTTTCTCTTAGCTCAATTGAGCTTCAAATGGGTGATGGTGTACAAGCGTATGTTGAAGGCATATAAACCTAACAAGGCAATCAAACATCGCGCAACCTATGGTTGCGCTGGAGAGGTAGCGATGAGAAAATTGGAATTCTACTTCGATTATTTATCGCCTTATGCATATTTTGCATGGAATAAAGTAGAGAAACTTTGTTCTTCCCACAGTATAGAGCTGATTATTAAGCCCATTGTCTTCGGAAAATTGCTTGATCACTGGGGGCAACTAGGGCCAGCTGAAATTCCTCCTAAGCGAGAATGGCTGATAAAGTATTGCTTGTACTATGCGCAACAAAATGAGCTTCCCTTATTATTTCCAAAAAAGCATCCTTTTAATTCGCTAACAGCGCTTAGGGTATCATTAAAAGAGGTCAGTGGAGCGTATCAGAGTAAGCTTGTTTCAGCTATTTTTAACTCTGGTTGGGGCAAAGGTGCTGATATTGGGTATAATCATGTTATTTCAGAAATCATAAGGAATGTCGGACTAGATCCTCAAGAAGTGATTGATAGAGTTACCAAAGATGAGACTAAATTGTTACTAAAAGAAAGTACCAACGAAGCAATATCCAAGGGAGTTTTTGGTATTCCAACAATAATTTATGGTGAAGAGTTATTTTGGGGTAATGATCAGTTTGAATATCTATCCCAAATTATTAAGGGCAAATACAAGGCCAATAATAAATTGGTTAGAGATATTATTTCTAAGCCAAGTGCAATAGATAGGCAGCGCTGATAAAAATGCATAATCAGGTAGCCGGAGGTATCTAATCTCCAGCCCCCACACCACCCTGCATGCGGAACCGCACAGGGCAGTTCACTTAACTTGTGCATTAGGATAATGAACTTTGATCCATCCATTCTTCAATGAGAGCAAATCCTTCTTTACCAAATAGTCATCGCTATTGAGAAATAATAGACAGTCTAGTTAAGAATGATGCGTGTTCGATATCATGGCTTTTTAGCCAATGCGGTGAGAGTCGAAAAACTTCAAGAAATTAGACGCGCTCTAAAGGTTGTGATGGTCGTTATCAAAAAAAGCCCCCCATCAGTCAAGGTAACCCCCGCTGCCCTGATTGCGATAAAAACCATTGGCATTCTGTTGGCGTGATTGAGCGACTCTACTAGGAGCCTGGATAACGCGATTAAAAAATGCAAAAACTCAGCGTCTTAAACACAGCATCTGCTTGTGGGCACTCGCTTGCGCTCATCGAAAAAATAGGGCAATCT
>JAHRVB010000017.1 GCA_019090895.1 Kangiellaceae bacterium | reverse complement strand
TAAGTTTTTTCAGCTAGTGTTTACGAGGTTGGCTGACACCTCGGCATGCACCTTGAGTTTTGTAATCCTCGTCGAAGCCATGTCGCCCCCAAATATTACTTCATCAAATATTAGACTTGAGTCGCACCAAATAAGCTGGAACCGCGGTAAAATATTGATTTAGTAAGGGATTAATACTCGAAAGTACACTAGAATTATGACACACTTCATGACGCTAAACTAATTATTAATGGCGTTTTGCGGACAGATTCTTGTAGCAAATATCAATTATTAAGACTTTTGGGTGAAATTTTAGACAAATGACGGAGCAAAATTCGGAAAAGCGCTGCGATTATGCGCAAGCAACGGATGTCGGCTGCGTACGCGAGCTGAATGAAGATTCAATTCATTCAGCCGATGGCTTGTGGATAGTTGCTGATGGAATGGGAGGGCACGCCTGTGGTGAGGTTGCTTCTGCCATGGCGATTGAAGTGATTGACTCTGGATTTGCCAGTCATGGTTCTTTGGACAATGCCATACAGACCGCCCATCAGCAAATTGTAAAGTCTGGTAAAGAAAACCTTTCTCAATCGGGCATGGGAACAACGGTTGTTGCTATGACCGGTGACCAAATGCAGTATCAAATTGCTTGGGTAGGGGATAGCCGAGCTTATCTGTGGGATAAGAAACAAGGTAAATTGACCCAATTGTCGGAAGATCATTCGTTAATGGTTCGGCTAATTAATGCCGGTCTTATTACCCCGCAGGATGCAATAACACACCCACAGAGACATATGATTACCCAATGTCTTGGTTCGACAGAGATAGCGTCAGTTAAGGTCGATCAAGTGGTAGGAGACTGGGAAAGCCATCAACAAATCATATTATGCAGTGATGGACTCACTGATGAAGTGTCAGACACGATGATCAGTGAAGTGATGAATTCACACATGAGCATAAAAGAAAAAACCAGCACTTTAATAAAAAGCGCAAAGAATGCCGGGGGGAGAGACAATATTAGTCTCATCATTATCGAGTCGCCCATTAAAGGCAACTATTCGATTATTGAGAGAATTAAGAAATTCTTCGGAATTTGATATTTATCGTAACGTGCAAACTTTGACCAATGCCCAGTAGAGGGAATAATCATGACCGAAAAAGATAATGTAGCAGGCAAAACCGGGCCACAAGGTACTCAGGTTTTTGAAGTCAGCGACATCAATAAAATGATAGCTAAGGAAATCGTCGATTCTCGCTCTGAAAATGCCAACATGCCGGCATTAATTGGTGTCAGCAATGATGTGATTGGTCAGCAATATATTTTGCGTAAAGACAAAATTGAGATAGGGCGTCGACCGAACAGCGATATTGTTCTGACGGAAGTCAGCGTGTCTTCAATGCATGCTCAAATTATTGGTGACGATGGCAGCTGGCGTGTTTTGAATTTACTGTCGTCTAATGGTACATTCGTTAATGGCGAGAAAGTAGTGGACCGAACCCTTGAGCCTGGAGACATGGTCGCGTTTGCTGGATCAGAATTTGTGTTTTCATTGGTCGAAGACGATGAATCGCAGGCGGGTGAGAAATCATCAAATGGAATCATGATTGTTGGTATTGTTCTTGCCGTTGCGATTGCTGCAATGATTTATTTCTTTATGTGACACTGAGGTTATGACCAGCGAACCATTGAAGTCAGTTCGTCAAGCCATTGAAGCTGAAAGTACTGTAGAAAAAACAAAAATCGAACAGCCCGTTCGACTTGGAAGATATCGAATTTTAGACGAAGTTGGTCGAGGTGCGACGGCACTTGTCTATCGTGCCTATGATCCACAACTCGATCGGTTTATTGCCATTAAAGTGCTTCGAGAAAGACTAGCCAAAGATGATGACTATCGTGAAGGCTTTGTACGCGAAGCTCGTCTGGCGGCTCAGCTGACACATTCTAATATCGTTACTATTTATGACGTTGGAATTTCCGACAATAAACCCTACATTGCAATGGAGTTAATGGAGGGCGCCACCCTAGAAGACATTTTAAAACGCAACGCTAAACTTTCTCTTAATACTGTCCTTTCGATTGTTAGACAGCTTGCCGGGGCGTTATCTTATGCGCATAAACATGGCGTTGTTCATCGGGATATTAAGCCCGGTAATATTTTAATTCTTAAAGACAAGAAAACCGCAAAGCTCACTGATTTTGGGATTGCCCAAATTGATGAAACATTGGCTAAAACCGGTCGTGTTACTGATAAAGTTTTAGGCACACCTGAGTACATGTCGCCGGAACAAATTTTAGGCCAGTCATTAGATCGACGTTCGGATTTGTATTCGACAGGGGTGCTGATGTACAAAATGATTTCTGGGTTGCCCCCCTTTATGGCGGATGATTTGGGTGATCTTTTCAAACAAATTATCCGCAGCAAACAACCAGAAATAGTCATTGATAATAACTTAGTGAAAGATGACGTTAACGATCTTCTCAGAAAGTTACTGCAAAAACGGCCGGAAAAACGGTTCCAAAATGCTGAACAATTGTTATCTGAAATACGCTATATCATTAATAAAATAATCAAGCCCAAAGAAAAACAAAAAGCGCACTTCACTTCGTTGACCACTCGTTGGACCATCACCATGGCAAGCTCAGTGTTTGTATCCATGTGTATTGGGTTGGTGGTTGTTTACGCCATGCAGTTTAGAGCGCTGTCTGGCATTGCCTATGACTATGGTCATACTGTTGGTAAAATGATTGCTTATCAAAGCAGTGAAGTGGTGGTGTTGGAAGATTGGGTTGGACTTCGCGCGTTGGTTAAAGAAGTTGCTAAGAACGAGCAGTTAGCGAGCATCTATATTTTAAATAGAGGCGGCGAGGTCTTGGCCTCTAATCTAACATTTAAAAAAGGACAGCTATTCGAAAATCCAAATAGTGACGAGCCGGTCAAAAAAATCGATTCAACTTTAATTTATCGTAGAACATTAGCCGATGACAGCGTGCTTTTTGATGTCAGTATGCCTATTTATGTGGGTGAACGAATGGTCGGTCAATTGTTTGTTTCGTATTCTGCAAGTACCATTTACGACGCATCGAATACGACTTTGATCACCATGCTTGTGGTGATGTTGGTGACATTGTTAGTGGTATCAGCGGCGACCTTAATTTTAGCAAAACAAACGTCACAGGATTATAAACGGGTGACCCTAGGACTTAAAAAAATGTCCGTTGGGCGAGTAGATTCCAGGATTTTAACCGAGCGCAATGATGAAGCGAGTGGTTTGTTTATCGCATTTAATCAGCTTGCTGCTTATCTAGAAAGATTGTCTGATTCTAGACAGGCCGGTACTGTGGGTGATACCCGTCAGTTCGAGTCGATTAAATTTCATTCAAAACATGACGACAGTCTACAGCAGGTCGACACAGTAGAGATCAACATCGAAGACAAGGATTAAAGACGAACGACTTTCGGAAGGTTTTACATGGAAAACTCAGCGGTTACCGATTATCTAAACTACATCTTAGTTGCATCCGTTGTAGCTGGACTGTTTTCGTTTTATTATTTGGTCAGTTTTTTTTCCCGTATAAAAAGAAAACAGCTATTAAAATCGACTCGTAAATTGATCGGGTTAATGTTCTTCTCAATGACTACTGGCTTCTTTTCATTAATTCTCATCGGTACCCAAGGGTATCAAGCACTTACTCATGAAACTCTCGCAGCGACCGTGACGGTAACGCCCACTGCAGAAAAGAAGTTTGTAATACGAATCGTTTACCCCGACAGTTTTAGCGAAACCTTTGAGTTGTCCGGCGACGAAGTCATGTTTGAAGCAAACATTATCAAGTGGAAACCATGGTCTAATATTTTTGGATTAAAGACTGCGTTCAGACTCGATCGTGTTAGAGGGCGATTTCAAAAGATTGATGATGAGAAAAGCGTCGCTCCGACCCTGTTTAAAGTTAATTCAGTTGGCAAGGGGAATATAGCAGAATGGCGAGAGAGCTTTCAGCATCTCTCGTTACTGTTAGATGTTGAGCACGGTTCGGCGAGTTACGTGTCTGCAAAGCAGAGCAAAGTATACGAGTTGTTCGTTACCACTGACGGATTGCTCTTTCGAACGAAATAGCTAGAGGCCGATGCTTTTATCGTCGCAAAAATAATTAGTTTGCAGCGCGTTTTTTTCGAGCTTCTTTGGGATCGATGATAAGCGCTCGATAAATTTCGATCCGATCATTATGATGTAATCCATCAGAAAGTTTGCATACCTTGCTAAAGATCCCGACCTTATCTTTATCAAGGTCAATGACTGGGTAGTCTTCGAGAATAGTCGACTGTTTAATCGCTTGCGCCACAGTGCAGTCCGGCCGGACTTCAAGCGAGTAAATCTTTTGTTCAGTTGGCAGCGCATAGACCACCTCTATAAAAATATGGGAGGCTGTGATGCTATTATCATCCAAATTAATTGCCATAAACTTTCGCTGCTCTATCGGTAAAAGCTGTCACGATTGATTGTGCGAGTTGATTGAACACTCTCGAAAATGCTAATGACGTTAGTTTGTTGGAAAATTCGAAGTTTAAATCTAGTTCGATTTTACACGCGTTGTCCGAAAGCGGTGTAAGCCGCCAGTCTCCCGTGAGATGATTAAAGGGCCCATCCACTAAATTCATTTGGATGAGATTGGGTGGTGACAAACTATTTTTAGTAGTAAAAGATTTCGCAATACCGCTTTTTGCAACAACTAGCTGAGCCGTGACGTGGTTATCGGTTCGTTCCAGTACTTTGGATGACTGACAATAAGGAACAAATTGGTGATAATTCGTAATGTCGTCAATCAGAGCGAACATTTGTTGCTCAGAAAAAGGGACCAGCGCGCTTCGACATATTTGTTGCATAATTCTCTGTTTTAGCTAATTGATTTTGATTAAGTGAAGCTAGTTGAGTTGTTTTAATTTACTGAGTAACTTGCTGGTACGAGAGTAATATTTTTTTGCCAGTTTATTACTCGGACTGATTGCCAATATTTTTTTCCACCTGATTATCGCTTCATCAAGGTTTTGATTCTTTCGTAAAATAATGGCTTGTTCGTGTAACTTTTCAATCAGTGATTCTTGTTTTGACAAGACTTCTTCGCGATAGTTTTTTTCTGGCGAAAACTGTCTGGCGGCTATTAGTTTATTAGCTGCTGCCATATAGCTTTGATCTTCAACAAGTAACATAAATTCATCTGTCAGTAGCAGCCGTTTTTGTTGATTAATAAAATTGATATAACCACGGTTAAGAATCGTTCTAGCATTGCTTTTATGGATGCGGCTTACAGAATCAATCATTTTGTATCGGTCATTTAACGAAGGGGAATTATTCGCAAACAGGCTCAAGGCTTTTACATGGAGCTCTTGCAGCGTTGATAAATCGCTATCGAGAAGAAATAAATTAGACATTTTTGACAGAGACTTTAAGAATTTCTTTTTGTCAGTGAGATTTTTTATTAAACTTAGATTTGCTTTCGACCGTCTTTTTTCTCGTTGAACCATTGGGCTGGATTCGATGACTGGAATTTTAATCGATTGCCCTTGTTTTATCTGGGTAGGAATTTGTATATTATTAATTTTAGCAAGGGATACAAAATAGATTGAATGACCGAGCCATGTTTTTGCAATACTGCCTAAGCTATCGCCAGGTTTGATTCTATATCGGGTGATTCTTTCGGTATTAAATACCTGTTTAGCCGACTGGGTGAGCATATTCTTTAATAGCAGCGCAGTTTTGTGTTTTGAGTTAATACGAAGGACTCTATCGATAATCTCCGTGGCAGATTTCTTATCACCTGATTCAAGTTTGTTGATAGCTAGTTGAATCGCCTGGTCTTGTTTGTTGCCTGATTGTAATGATAAATCATCGACTAATACATTATCTGCACTATTGAAATTAAGCAGTTGGCAACCAAATAACGACCCAGAGAGTAGTAAAATGGACATAATTCTCATCAATGATTGGAAGTTACTTTTTTGAACAAGATGAATTCTGCTATTGACTGAATTTTTGGTATCAGCCGAAATTTTGCCAAACAAATTTAATTGCTTACAAGTCATTGTTGTTATCAAATCGTTGTTGAGACTAAATAACATTTAGTCGCGACTTTCTTTCATAATTCGGCCTTTATCTCTTTCCCATTCTTTGGCTTTATCGGCGGCTCGTTTGTCGTGCAGTTTCTTACCCTTTGCTGTTCCTATCTTTAGTTTTACAAGGTTTCGAATCCAATAAAGAGAGAGAGGGACAATGGTATAACCCCCTTTTTGTTGGGCATCATGTAGTTTGGTTAATTCACTTGCATTGAGTAGCAGCTTTCGGTTTCGAGTGGGTTCAATAATATTGTGGGTCGATGTGGTGTTTAAAGCTGAAATATGGCATCCATATAGCCAAGCTTCTCCTTGATGAAGCTGAATATAGGCTTCGGCTAATGTGACTTTAGACTCACGCATTGATTTAACTTCCCAACCGAGTAACGCAAGTCCTGCTTCGAAGGTCTCGCCAATGGAGTAATCGTGCCGTGCTTTGCGATTTTGCGCAATGGTATTGTCAGGTGCTTTCTTTTTCTTAGCCATAGGATTGCCTTACAGGCGGCCAGTTTGGACACCTTTTTTGTAGCTGAGAATTATAGGGGAATCAGAGGTTAGATACTAGCTTGGCTAGGTGAGAATGTGAAAGCTTAGCTTTGTTAGAGGCTTCTATACAAAAGCCAGCTTGTGCCGGCTTTGTTAAGTGAAGAAATTTAAGGTTTATCGAAGTAGTTTGTTTACAGAGGACAAATCGTCTTCAGTTAACAGGCCAGTCGCTTGTTTTAGGCGAAGAATGTTTAAAACATAGTCATATCGAGCACGTGCATACTGACGCTTTGAATTAAACAGTATTTGGGTCTGTTGCAACACATCAACAATAGTACGAGTGCCGACTTCAAAGCCTGCTTGAGTGGCTTCTAAGGATTTCTCTGAAGAAATAACCGCCTGTTTAAGCGCATTGACTGAGCTAACGGCTGCGACAACACCTAAGTAAGAACTTCGTGTCAAGCTAACAGCCCTTCGTCGCTCAGCTTCTAAGTTATGGGCCGCTTGCTGATATAAACTCTGTGCTTCTTTAACTTGTGAATTGGCTCTTCCACCAGAATAAATAGGTATATTAAAGTTTAAGCTGATGGATGAATTTTCTTCATCTCCGTCACTGTTAGTGGTACTAGTGATCGGTAGATCGCCAAAGAACTGGGTTCCTTCAGAGTCAGTTTCACCATCACCGTCAGAATAAGAAGCGCTCAAGTCAACAGTAGGATAGTGCCCCGCTTGAGAAATAGAAATACTCTGTTTAGCGATGCCGAGACCCACTTTTGAGGCTTTGATATCAATGTTGTTACCTTCCGCTCTTTTTACCCATTCCTTTATATCCGTAGGATCAGGGTTTTTTAATGGAATTTCCTGCTTTAAACCCATTAGCTCGTAGTGATATCTGCCGGTAATCTGTTGAAGTAGTTCATGGGTATTATCAAGACTATTTTGCGACGCTATTTGATTGGCAATGGCTAAATCATATCGAGACTGTGCTTCATGCACATCTGTAATAGCAATTAATCCGACGTCAAATCTTTGTTTTGTTTGCGCCAGCTCTTTCGATACAGCTTCGGTCTCAGCTTTAGAAAATGCAACACTGTCTTGAGCTGCAAGGACGTTAAAATAGGCCTCGGCGGCCCTTACAATAAGATCTTGCTTAGTGCCTTCATGGCTTATTTTGGCTTGTAGGGCTCGTTTCTCTGACTGTCGTAAAGATAACCAAGTTGAATGGTTATAAATTTCTTGTGTTAAATTTAAACGGTAACCGGTTGAAGTCGAATCGGAAGAGTTGGCTGAATTTCTTGGCTGTGATTCGTCGACATCTGGCGTTAAAGGGTCATCCATTGCACCAATAACTGTAGTGACCCCTGAAGAATCACGGCTGCTTTTTGAAATCGTGTAGCTGCCAGATATTTGAGGAAGTAACCCCGCCATACTTTGATTAACTCTTTCGCTTGAAGCTCGAGTGCCTGCTTCACTGGCTAAAAAGGACGGGTCGCCGTCTTTTGCTAATCGGTAAACATCGAGCAGATTATCAGCAAAAGCGTTTGTTGAAAGAGCGACGGCTAACACACTAATTGCGATTTTAAATGGTTTTTTCATTTTATGACCTTTAAATAGAACACTGGCTGCTATTCCCTAGCTTTAATTATGGGCTAGAATTTTTTAACCTGGGTACAGGTTTTTAGTTGGTGTGTTGGTATTGTAACTCACCTAATTTATACTTCCCTCAAGTAAATTATTATAAAGTTCCACAATTTGTAAACGGATATGTAGGGACTTTACAATCAGAGGTTATTGAAATACCTCTGATATTCCATTAGTTAGTCGCTGGGCGCATGAGTTTATTACGACTGAAAGTGGATAAAATTTCGTTTTAAAAAACGAATTGGTTGGTGGTTTCTGAGTTGATCATTTTGGCAGTTTCAATGGGGAATAAATATTCATGTTGCCAATGCCCATCGTCATCTACTAGGCTTAAAGTCGCCATTTGGCCGCCATTGTGCTCAAGCACAGAAATCACTCGACCGTTTTCAGATAAGTTGCGCTTTAGATTATCGCTGAGATTAGGCAATGCAGAGGTGATTAATATCGCGTCATAAGGAGCGTGAGCCATCCAGCCATCGCAGGCGTCTCCTTCTTCAATATCTAAGTTTTCGAGCGCTAATTGTTTCTTGATTTTTTGTGCTGCTTTTACAAAATCTGCAATGATTTCAACAGAGTACACTCGCCGGGTTAATTTAGATAACAGGGCACTCGCATATCCGCTACCGGTGCCTATTTCGAGCACTTTATCTTGTTGAGTTAATTCGAGCGCTTGGATTAAGCGCGCCAATTCTCGAGGGGTGAGCATGTTTTGTTGATGTCCCAATGGTAAAGGAACATCGGCATAACAGATTCCTTTTTGTTCATCGCTAACAAACAGTTCACGAGGAAGTACCGACATTGCGCCTAATAACTGTTTATCAAGGACTTTCCACGGCTTGACTTGCTGTTCAATCATATTAAATCGGGCTTGTTCAATATTCATTATTATTAGTATTCCTTGTAGTGACCCATACGCAAATGAGAGCTCTGTTAGTCATTTTGCCTCAGCATCGGTAATATAGCCAATATTCGAATGAAAAATGAGCATTTTTTTGGCCAAAATAATGGATAATTATTACTGGCTTATGGGCAGTATATTATGGAATACAAAATTCTAACAACTGAACCGCTATATAAGGGGTTCTTCAGCTTAACCAAGTATCGCTTTACCAATGAGCTATTCAAAGGAGGGTGGAGTGATGAGTTTACTCGAGAGGTTTTGGAAAGAGGTAATGCCTCTGCTGTCCTTTTATTTGACCCTAACTGGAAACAATTGGTACTCGTTGAGCAGTTTCGAGCGGGTGCGATTGGTACTGATAGTTCCCCGTGGTTAATGGAATTAGTTGCCGGAATGATCGAGCTGGGAGAATCTCCTGCAGAAGTGGTTTGTCGAGAAGCTGTCGAAGAAGCCGGGGCTAGTATCGGACGACTGCAAAAAATTTGCGATTATTGGGTTAGTCCTGGAGGGACTTCTGAGCGCGTTTGGCTATTCTTAGGAGAGATAGATAGCCATAAAATCCTCGACTTTGGCGGGCTTGATAGTGAAAATGAAGATATCAAAGTGCATTGTATTTCAGTGGAAAAAGCCTTTAACTGGCTGGATGAAGGGAGAATAAACAATGCTATGTCAATTATAGCCCTCCAATGGTTAAGATTAAAATTGCTAAGAAAATCAACTCTTTGGCGTTAAAATCTAGGATTTGTTCACAAAATAAGCGATAATTAGACAAAAGTATGCGATTGTGCGAATTGTTAACAAAAAAAGATTCGATTTGTCCTAAAATTACTAAGTATGGCATTTTGTGTGCTCGGCGATGGGACTGAAAGCCTGAAACTAGAAATAAGAGTCTAACATTGATAAATAAGCAACAAATCATGAGTTCTTATAAACCTTGTTTAGAGGAATTTATCACTCAGTGTGAAATTAATTATCACTTAATTCTCGAGCTGATGCCTTTTTTGAATGTTAAACGAAACGAGGATTTGTCTTTACCATCGGACAAAGCGCTTCAATTTAGGCCGATTGCCGGAAGTAAAATTGATTTTAAGTTGGTCGATAAAGCCCGATACACCACAACTTTGCAATTACGATTGAAATCCTGTAAAAATTCAGCGAGTATTAAAATCGATTTGCTGGTTCGTTTATATCACGATGCAGAGTTATTAGAAGTGATGGATAAGAAAGGGCCTAAAGCACTGAAACCTGTTATAAAAGGTCCGCAGTTGAAAAATGAGCAAACCGATGAGAAGAGACAGCTAAACCGATTCTTAGGTGAAAGTCTTAAGTTCTGTTTAAGTGTGTAGCCCGGTTGTATTGAACGTGGTTCGCTTGATAGATACATACAATAGAATAGCCTGCGCGAGAGTGTAATGGAAAATACTGACAGAGAAAGTTTACCATTTGAGTTATTGCCATCACGTACGGATGTTGTCCGACTAGTTCAGGTGAGTGATAGTCACATATTTGCCGATCCTAAAGGGCGTTTGCTAGGTCTCAATACTCGAGAAAGTTTTGAGGCGGTTTGCAAGCGGGTCGTTAAGGAAGAGTGGCGTGCCGATGCTTTGTTGGCCACTGGCGATTTGGCACAAGATTCATCGGCAGAGGCATATGAGTATTTGGCAAGCTATTTTGATAGCATGGATGTTCCAACTTTTTGGATAGCAGGAAATCACGATAATCCTAAAACCATGGATAAGTACCTTAATAGCGGCCAAACTTCGCTCGCTAAACACATTATCATTGGTAATTGGCAGATTATTTTACTCGATTCTTCAGTTGCTGGAAAAGTGTATGGAGAGTTAGCTGAGTCTCAACTCAAGTTCTTAGAACAAACACTGACTCAAAATCAAGACAAACATTCATTGGTCGTACTTCATCATCAGCCCGTTGAAGTAGGCAGTAAATGGTTAGATGCTATTGGCTTAAATAATAGCGATCAATTTACAGCGCTTATTTCGCAATACAGTCAAGTTAAAGGTGTTCTCTGGGGCCATGTTCATCAGGAATTTCATAAAACGATTGATGGAGTCCATTGGATTGCTAGCCCATCAAGCTGTGTTCAATTCAAGCCTGGTTCGGAAGACTTTTGTGCGGATACTAATGCACCAGGCTATCGTTATTTGAATCTTCATTCAGACGGTAGAATCGAATCAGTTGTTCATCGAATTGATAATATTGAATTTACTGTTGATTATACGATTAAAGGTTATTAATCAACCAAGTTTTTTGATAACTTATTTCTTCAATCATCTCACCGTCGATTAAAATCACTTTTAAGAATTCATTATTTTCTGTTTCTAAATTAGTAGTTTTGTAGTGAAGTATAAGAAGCAGCGATTTTAACTACAAAAAAACCAGCATCAAGCTGGCTTTTTGTTTTCATAGAAAGTTAACTAGTTCAATTTAGTCGAACCAGTAAGCATCTAGTTGAGCATTAGTTGACGCGCTTGCACCTCTAACAATGATAAACCACGTGCCTTCGGAAGGGTTGGTAATTGTACAGTTGTGAGTATTGCCTGCGGCTTGTTCGATACAGTCATTGTTTGTTCTCGTTGGTGCAGAACCAAAGTTTATGACTAAATCAACATTACCGGTACCACCAGAAGTATCTACAACTAAAGACGTTGCACCTGCTGGAACATCTATGGTGTAAGACAAATTCTCACCACGCGCAGGGCTCAAACCAGTTTCCGTAAATCCACCGGTGTTACCGCCACTTTCAGAAACTGTAACGGATTGAGTTTCAGTATCTGAAGCCCCTTCGTTGTCGGTCACTGTTAGCGAAACAGAGTAAGTTCCCGCTGTAGAGTATGAATGCACAGGATTTGCAGAAGTTGAACTATTTCCGTCACCGAAGTCCCAACTGTAGCTATCAACGCTGCCATCACTGTCTGAACTTGAATCAGAAAATGTCGCTTCTAAATCTAAAGTGCTTACGCTGAATCCAGCTGTGGGGGCTATATTACCTACATCTTCAGCTGTCCAATAAGCGTCCAATTGAACGCCACTCGAATCGCTTGCTCCACGAACGATAATAAACCAAGTACCTTCGTCAGGATTGGTGAAACTACAGCTGTGGGTATTTCCAGCACCTTGCTCAATACAATCGTTATTAGTTCTAGTTGGTGTAGATCCAAAGTTAATGACAAGATCGGCATCTCCAGTTCCACCTGAGATATCAACTTCTAATAAAGTTGCGCCTGCAGGAACGTCGATTGTATAGGATAAGTTCTCACCACGAGCAGGGCTTACGTCAGTTTCTGTAAATCCGCCAGTAGAAACACTTCCATCGCTAACAGTTACTGTTTGCGATGAAGTATCTGTTGCTCCTTCATTATCCGTTACTGTCACGCTCGCAGTATAAGTACCAGCTGAAGTATAGGAGTGAGATGGGTTTTGAACCGAAGAAGTATTACCGTCTCCAAAATCCCAGCTCCAAGAATCAACAGAACCATCTGAATCGCTACTTGAATCAGTGAAGTCAACTGTTAGTTCTGTCGCTGTGAAAGAGAAGTCAGCTGTCGGAGCGGCATTGGGAGCCACAACACTGATTGATTGTGTACTTACATCGGTTGAACCTAAATCATCAGTTACTGTCAGTGCTACGGTGTATGTTCCACCTGCAGTATAGTCGTGAACTGGGTTTTGGTCAGACGAAGTATTACCATCACCGAAATCCCAACTCCATGAAGCAACAGTTCCATCGGAATCGCTACTTGAATCGGTAAAGGTAACTTGTAGGTCACTAGTCAAAAATGTGAAGTTAGAACTTGGTGCCACATTGTTTGCATTGATGATGACTGTTTGAACATCGTCATCCGTTGCATCTTCATTATCGGTTACTGTTAACGTAACGGTATAACTTCCATCTGCCGCATAGGTATGCTGTGGGTTTTGTTCTGTCGATGAGTTTCCGTCGCCAAAGTCCCAGCTCCAATTAGCTATCGAACCATCACTATCACTACTAGAATCGGTGAAGGTGACATCAGAGCCACTCACTGACGCTGTAAATCCAGCACTGGGAGCAGCATTGGTAGACCCTAAGGAGTCAAGAGCTGCACGGGCATCGATAATACCGGCGCCGCATCCGCCATCACATGTTCCAGGCATTGGTCTTGCCGTTGCTTTTAAAGCCGCTTCAACCTCTGCTGGAGTAATGTTTGGATTCGCTTGATACATCAATGCAACAGTACCTGCGACGTGAGGTGCAGCCATACTTGTTCCTTGATAGTAGACATAGTTTTCAGTTCCAGGAGTTTCAGTTCCATCATTTAAAGTGGAAGCAACACCATCGGCACCGACAACAGACGTTTCGCCGCCTGGCGCAGTGACATCAACAATTGAACCAAAGTTAGAATAATCAGCTAAATTTCCTTCTCGGTCATTTGCTGCCACGTTAATAACTTGATCACAACTTGCCGGTCTAAAGTCTATAGAATCGGCCGTTGAGTTACCTGCAGAGACGACAACGGTTGTACCATTGGCTACTGCGATATCGATAGCGTCTTGATAGGTTGCGTCACATGCACCGCTGCCACCTAAGCTCATATTAATAACTTGAGCAGGATTCGCATTCTCTGGTACTCCATCGACAGAGCCACCTGAAGCCCAAACAATTCCATCCGCGATATCAGATAAGAAACCACCGCATTGACCCAACACTCGAACAGGAACTATTTTTGCCCCATAAGCAACCCCTGCAACACCTTGAGTGTTATTAGTAACTGCTGCGATTGTGCCTGCTGTATGTGTACCATGCCAACTTGAGTTTTGGGCGAAATTAAAACCACACTCAAACGCTGCTACCCAATCTCCTGGATCACTTGCATCTGCATCGCGCCCATCACCATCATTGGAAACATCGAGATCGTCGATGAAATCATAACCAGGAAGAACATTAGCATTTAAATCGGAGTGATCTGTGATACCCGTATCGATAACAGCAACTATAACACCGGTACCATCATTAGTATCCCATGCATCTTCGGCATTCATTCCACCTGTTGCTTCATGATAATGCCATTGTAAATCGTAGAATTCGTCATTTGGGACAAAGTTTGGTTGCATCAATACATCTTCTTCGATCGACAAAACATTAGGGTCGAGACGAAGTTTTCGCATCATAGCTAAGAATTTATCTCGTTTTTCATCACTCTTAAGATTGATAACGTGACGATTTTCTAAACCCATTTTTCTGATATGGGATAAAGACAATCCACTTTTCGTAGAAAGTCGCGCCATCATCTTTTGTATACGAGCTTGTTGAGATGCTTTTACTTGAGAGGCGTCTTTGTATTTGACGATAAACCGCTGAGCGGGTTCAGCAACTGCGGTTCCTGCTAACGCGCAACTAAGTGCTAAAGCGGAAAGTTTGAGACTTAATTTTAGGCCCCTGCGTGTTTGGTTCGAATCCATGGAATTACTCCTTTCCAGACTAATATTGTTATATTATTTATATCTAGATTCCTGGCGCTAAGCACCGAAAACAAATCTAAAATCTATGTTGAGGGGAGCGTTGGTTAGAAGGACAGTTACAACTGATCTCCTTATGCCAGATTTCGTCAGCACCTACTTCCGAGCCGAATTCTTTAAAATGCGTTTTAGTGCAAATTATGTAACTCACTCGTTCCCTATGCAACTAGGCCTCGAATATTTCGAGCTACCTAAGTTAATACTACGATAAGGATGGATTATCGCAAAGTACTTTAAGTGCTATAAAATGGGTAAAAATGCACATTTTGCTTCTAAGGAATAGGGTGATTTTTTCAAATACCCTTGCCTTTCGCTAGAATTGACGCGATGATAGCCGTCTTAAAGTGGTGTAAAAATTCGAATATAAAGCGAGTGCATACTCGCGACTAAATGTGTTAGATCAACACAAATTCTAAGGAAACCAATGTCCAGCTCTTATAATTCGGACTCAATTGAAGTTCTCAGTGGTTTAGATCCTGTCAAGAAAAGACCTGGAATGTACACTGATACTGCTCGGCCCAATCATCTCGCTCAGGAAGTCATTGATAACAGTGTGGATGAGGCACTTGCTGGGCACTGTAAGAGTATAATCGTTTTAGTTCATAAAGACGGTTCACTCGAAGTACAGGACGATGGCCGTGGGATGCCGGTGGATATTCATCCTGAAGAAGGTGTTAGCGGCGTTGAGTTAATATTGACCAAGCTACATGCGGGCGGTAAATTCTCAAATAAAAATTATGAATTTTCTGGCGGTTTGCATGGTGTCGGAATTTCGGTGGTCAATGCTCTTTCTAGTCGGGTCGAAGTTCAAGTCAAACGAGATGGCAAAAAATATAAAATAGCTTTTGAAAATGGCGATCTGAAGTCTCCCTTGGACGTCGTTGGAGAGGTTGGTAAACGAAACACTGGCACCAGCGTTCTTTTTTGGCCTGACCCGAAGTATTTTGATTCAGCCAAATATTCGATTTCAAAACTCAAACACTTATTACGAGCAAAGGCAGTTTTGTGTCCAGGATTACAAGTGACACTGATTGACAATAATACTGGCGACAAGAGTGAATGGTATTTTGAAGATGGTCTGATCGACTATTTAAAAGCGACAGCGGTAGATTATGAAACGCTACCAGATGCTCCTTTTACAGGGAGTTTTAAAGGTGACACCGAGGCGGTTGATTGGGCATTGTTTTGGCTGCCGGAAGGCGGGGATGTAGTGAACGAAAGTTACGTTAATTTAATTCCTACGGTTCAAGGTGGAACTCATGTTAATGGAATGAGAACCGGTTTGTTAGATGCGCTAAAAGAGTTTTGTGATTTTCGAAATAGCCTACCGCGCGGGGTAAAATTAACCGCTGATGATATTTGGAACGGACTTAGTTTTGTCTTGTCGGTCAAAATGCAAGATCCTCAATTTTCTGGACAAACGAAAGAGCGACTATCTTCTCGTCAATGTGCTGCGTTTGTTTCGGGCGTTGTTAAAGACGCGTTTTCGCTTTGGCTGAATCGAAATCCTACTTATGGTGACGCTCTCGCCGAATTGGCAATCAGTAATGCCCATAAACGCATGCGCTCTCGCAAAAAGGTCGCACGAAAGAAAATAACCAGTGGTCCAGCGCTACCGGGGAAGTTATCTGATTGTTCTGGTCAAGATATTATGGCCGGCGAATTATTCTTGGTCGAAGGAGACTCTGCGGGTGGTTCTGCGAAGCAAGCAAGAGATAAAGAATTTCAAGCCATCATGCCGCTGAGAGGAAAAATCCTCAATACTTGGGAAGTGGATTCATCAGAAATTTTAGCTTCACAAGAAGTACATGATA
The DNA here is from genome assembly GCA_019090895.1 of Kangiellaceae bacterium. Taxonomy (GTDB): domain Bacteria; phylum Pseudomonadota; class Gammaproteobacteria; order Enterobacterales; family Kangiellaceae. Next base: position 38,171 of record JAHRVB010000017.1, on the reverse strand, counting down.
TCTCCGTGGCTCTGGGTCTGGATCCTGGAAGTGATGATTTAAGCGGTTTACGTTACGGTAAAATTTGTGTACTGGCGGATGCTGACTCCGATGGTTTGCACATTGCAACGTTATTATGTGCTCTTTTTATAAAACATTTTCAAGCGTTAGTAGAAGCAGGACATGTCTATATTGCAATGCCACCTCTTTATCGTATTGATATCGGTAAGGATGTTTACTACGCATTGGATGAGGATGAACGTAAAGGTGTACTTGACCGAATTACCGCTGAGAAGAAACGAGGTAAAGTTAATATTCAGCGTTTTAAAGGATTGGGTGAAATGAATCCAAAGCAATTACGTGAAACCACTATGGATCCTAATACTCGGCGTTTGGTTCAATTAACCATCGATTCTCATGAACATACGTTTGAAGTCATGGATATGTTATTGAACAAGAAAAGGGCCAGTGATCGAAAATCCTGGCTAGAAGAAAAAGGTGGCATGGTCGAAATCGAATAAACTTTGGTTTCGGAGAGCCTTTTAACAAGAGGCTCTGTTGATTAATTACTGTCACTCATATAGTGATAAATAAAATTAGAACTTTAAAGAATATGAAAGATTAATTATGGAAATAACTTTTGACGGCGTAGAGCAGCAAACTCTTGCTGATTTTACTGAAAAATCTTACCTGAATTATTCGATGTACGTCATCATGGATCGCGCACTGCCGCATATCGGTGATGGACTGAAGCCAGTACAAAGACGTATCGTCTATGCGATGAGTGAACTTGGCTTAAAGTCGACGGCCAAATTTAAGAAATCAGCGCGGACAGTTGGTGACGTATTGGGTAAATTCCATCCCCATGGTGATAGCGCGTGTTATGAAGCGATGGTGCTGATGGCGCAGCCGTTTTCCTACCGTTATCCGTTGGTTGATGGTCAAGGTAACTGGGGTGCACCGGATGACCCAAAATCATTCGCAGCGATGCGTTATACTGAATCGCGACTATCGGCTTATTCCAGTACTCTGCTATCAGAGTTAGGACTAGGAACCGTGGAATGGTCGCCGAATTTTGACGGTACATTAAAAGAGCCTAAAGTCCTTCCAGCAAGACTTCCTAACTTATTGTTAAATGGAACTACGGGTATCGCCGTTGGTATGGCAACCGATATTCCTCCCCACAATATTCAGGAAGTGGCCAATGCTTGTGTACATGTTTTGGATAATCCAAAAGCTGAACTTGAAGAGTTGATGGAAATCATTCCTGGTCCAGATTATCCGACCCAGGCCGAAATTATTACTCCTCGAGAAGACATCGCCAAGATCTATCAAACGGGCCGCGGCAGCGTAAAAATGCGTGCCGTTTACGAAGTCGATGATGGTGACGTTGTGATTAATCATTTGCCACATCAAGTTTCTGGCGCAAAAATCCTAGAGCAAATAGCCTCTCAAATGCAGGCAAAGAAACTACCGATGGTAGCGGATTTAAGAGATGAGTCGGACCATGAGAATCCTACTCGGTTAGTTATCATTCCTCGCTCTAACCGAGTTGAAATCGAAACATTAATGAAACATTTATTTGCGACCACTGATTTGGAACGCAACTACCGAATTAATATGAATGTGATTGGCATCGATGGTAATCCAAGAGTTAAAGGATTAGTGACTTTTATTAATGAATGGTTAGTTTTTAGAACGCAAACCACAAGGCGTCGATTAGAATCTCGTTTGAAGAAAGTGGACGAGCGATTGCATATTCTGGACGGCTTGTTAATTGCGTTCTTAAATATCGATGAAGTCATAAGAATCATAAGAGAAGAAGACAAACCAAAGCCCGTTTTAATGTCCCACTTTGGGATCACTGATATTCAAGCTGAAGCTATTCTTGATTTAAAGTTAAGACATTTGGCTAAACTCGAAGAAATGAAAATTCGTGGAGAGCAAGATGAACTGGCTAAAGAGAAAGCGAGTTTAGAGTTAACGCTTAGTTCAAACCAACGATTGAAAACGTTGGTTAAAAAAGAAATCAAACAAACCGCCGCCGAATTTGCCGATGACAGAATGTCGCCTATTGTTGCAAGAGAAGAAGCAAAAGCGCTCACGGAAGCAGATTTAATGCCGAGCGAAACGGTGACTGTCGTTCTGTCTAAAATGGGATGGGTGCGGTGTGCAAAAGGACATGATGTTGACCCCACCGCATTGAATTATAAGTCAGGCGATGATTTTGGCACATCTGCGCGTGGTAAAAGTAATCAATCTGTCGTATTTATTGATTCCAGTGGACGAAGCTTTTCTGTACTTGCGCACAGCTTACCTTCGGCAAGAGGGCAGGGTGAACCACTAACTGGCCGATTTAATCCGATTGCCGGTTCGGTATTTCTTGATACCTTGATGGCATCTGATGATCAACAGTTCCTATTTGCATCTGATGCTGGGTACGGATTTGTCGGAAAATTCAGTGACACAATTACTCGAAATAAGAATGGAAAGGCGCTGCTCAGTCTACCTTCTGGCGCAAAAGTGCTCACTGCGAGGAAAGTTGACGACTATAATAATCAACTCTGTGTGAGTGTTTCTAATGAAGGTCGTTTATTAGTGTTTCCTATTAGTGATCTCCCTCAGCTCGCAAAAGGAAAGGGAAATAAGATTATTGGAATTCCCGCTTCAAAACTCAAATTACGCGAAGAATTTATGGCGTCAACGGCAGTAGTTTCTGCAACGCAGTCGCTGTTGGTTTATTCTGGCAAACGTTATTTAAGATTGAAACCATCTGATTTGGAACATTATCGCGGTGAACGTGGTCGTCGTGGGAATAAACTGCCTAGAGGATTTCAAAAAGTCGATTACTTGCAGCTCGACGAAAAAGAAGAGACATTGTCTTAGCCAGAGTAATTTTGCTTAGAATTTAATTTCTTCAAGGAAAGGTTTTTTAAGAAAAGGTTCTTTAAGATAGGTTCTTTAAGCGTAAGTTCCTGATTTCTGGTGGGTAGATAGGTGGTCAATCGAAATATATTGGCTAGATAAAACCCTTGTTTTAAACAACAAAAACAAACTGAATACCTAATTTAACCGATCGATGGAAATATAGTCTATATTTAGACTAAGCCGCGCCCACGGGGACCTGAACAATAGTTGGCATGCAAGTGGTGGCCAAACAGGTCGAAAAATAGGTAAATATGTCTGACATAAAAGAATCTAAAACTTCTAACGATAGTTTAACCTCTGGTATATACATTCCTCCGCAACCCGGTTTGTTCGAGCAGATCAATAACTGTGGCGCAGATTTAGAAAAAATAGCTGAAGTTATCTCCGTCGATCCAGGTGTGAGTGCTGCTGTTATCAAAGTTGTCAATTCCGCAGCTTTTGGCCTAGAGAATAAAATTTCTTCAATCCCTCAAGCCGTCATTATGTTGGGGATAGAACGGGTTGTCAGTATTTTAAAGACTCTATTACTGCGCGAGTCTATGTCTGGATTAGATACCCGATTGGACATGAACTTATTTTGGCAAGTGTCTCTTTCTGTCGCAACTGTTGCATCGACAATTTGTCGACAGTTGAATCTTGCTGTCGCAGATGAGGCCTACACCCTTGGATTGTTTCATAACTGCGGGATACCTATCTTAGCCTCTAAGCATGAGAATTATCAAACCGTTCTAGAATATTCTTATGGTAGAGAGGACGGCAGAATAACCAGTGAAGAATTCGCTAACTTCGGCGTGCATCATGCTGCCGCAGGTTATCGTGTTGCACGCGTTTGGAATTTACCCACTGTTATTTGTTTAGCGGTAAAAAATCATCATTCAGTGGATCGTGTTCTTGATGACCAATCGATTGAAAATCCAATCCTTAAAACATTGCTCTGTGTATTAAAAATGGCAGAGGATATGGTTGATTTGCCAGAAAAATTGGCCCAATGTGATGTAGATTTTGAGTGGCTTAAAGTTGGAAATAAAGTACTCGAATTCACAGGATTATCCGAGTACGATTATGAAGACCTTCGTGATGCTGTTCGCTTTTCCATTGGTGGTGATTTTTAACAAAGGATAAACTCTAATTTGCAAGTGTCGTTTTATTCCTGCCATTTTCTTTAGATTCATACAAAGCATTATCGGCTTTTTCTAACCAGTGTTGAGCCGTTTCCACTTCTTCGGTTAATCCACAAATTCCTAAACTAACAGTAAATTTAATTTCAATTTGTTTGTATTTAACTTCAAGTGCTTCAATAGCCAATCTTAATCTTTCGGCAAAAATCATGGCTTGTTTTGAGTTAGCTTCACTAAGAATGACTACAAATTCTTCACCACCGTAGCGACCGCAGATATCAACATCGCGAGCGCATTCCTTTAGAGCTGCAGAGCATTGCCGAATGACTTCATCACCTGCTTGATGACCATGGGTATCATTTACTTTTTTAAAATGATCGATATCAAAGATAACTAAACTGGTATCGTTTTTGTAGCGTTGATTGCGAGCGAACTCTGCTTCTTGTCGTTCTTGCCAATAGCCACGATTGTTTAAACCGGTAAGTCTATCTGTACGGCTTAATTCTTCGAGCTGTTTATTCGCTAAACTGAGGGCATCCCTGTTAGTGGCAATATCTGTTACATCGTAGACAATAATGCAAATGTTATCGACTTCTCCCGTCGTGGAAACGATCGGAAATATCGATATGTTCTGATACATAAACCTAGCGATCCCTGTAATTGGGCGGTAGTTCTTAAATTTAAAAATATAAGGACGTTGTTCCCAAATACTAAAAGCACGAGTTTTAAGTTGGAAAACGGATTCAACTTTGTGCTGGAACCAGTCTTTTTCTATTTCCGGGAACAGTTCAAACAGATCCTTATTTCTTGTATTGGAAGCAATTAGCCCACTGTGGTTTTCCATAAAAGAATTCCACAACTGAATTTCATTGTTTTTGTTCAAGACCACCAAACCGACGTCTATGTTTTGCAACATATCCATCATCCAGTGGAACTCTCTTAATTGATCAATGTTATTACTCATCATATTCAACAATATAACTTAATCTCTTACGTAAAGGTTCGATGCTATCTTCAGTAAACAAAAGAAGCAGATCACAATTAATGGCTTCGTTTTCTATCTGGTAATTGATTTCTATTGAAAGCGTTTTACTCCAATGTTTTACATTATTGGAAATTAACTCCGGCACTTTTACATGCTGTCCAAGGACCATAGGATGACCTTGACTTAAATTGATACTCAATTGATCCGATATTCCTTGTAAACAAGCACCAACAATAATATTTGCGATGTCCATAAGTAACTCTAATTCTAGATTGTCATTAAGTTCACCCTTGTAGCTAACTAGTTTGGCGATATTCTTAAAGCTTGAATCATTGAATATTAAGAGCGCTTCACCAGCGATACCAGGTCCTATAAAGCCTTGGCAAACAGAAGAGACTGTTTCATCTTGGTCGGCAAACTGTAATGCCATTCTTAATTCAGCCAATTCAATGTGATTAACCTTGGGAATTGGCAACTCGATAAATGCATTTAGGAAACGAGCGAGTAGATCGCCGGCTCTGCCCATGGCAACATTGGCGACTTCCTGACATGCGTCAAGAAAAGCCTGTTCGTCGCTTAATCTATTTTCCGGAGCAAGCTTGATTCGAGAATTAGCGGTTTCAGCGGCTTTATCTTCTTGTTGGTAGTATCCCGTGTATTTTAGGGTTTCCGCGAGAATCTCACTGTTGATCGGTTTTTTTATGAAATCAATGGCACCCAGTCCTAATACTCGTTCTTGAGCCGTGGGTTGAATATCTCCAGATACGACAATAACGGTTATATCTATCTCATGGGCATTAATTTCTTCCAGAGTCTCGTAGCCATCCATCACGGGCATATTCAGGTCGAGAAACATAATTGTCGGGGATTCTTGCAGGATTACTTCGAGCGCGTGCCTGCCATCTTCAGCAAACAGAATTTCGATGTCCCAATCTTGTGGCAAGCTACGTGAAAGTTGCTTTCTAGCCATTCGAGAATCATCGCAAATCAGGATTTTTGTTGTCATAGGCTTCAGTGCGGCACAGTAGAATTTATTGTTATTATTTATTGATAACTAATGAATGTTTCATATCTTTAAACATAGCAAATCTAGATAATAATGCCAGCTCGATCACCCGATATGCGATAAAACTGGCGAAGTTTGTGAGTTTAATACAAGTTTGATGAATAAATATCGATTTGTAGAATTTGTCCATGAAAATTTAGCGAGATTCCTCGGTTGATTGAGTGATATAACTAAATTTTCTGGTTATCTGTTGTGTTAATTCTGGCTGTAAATCAAACAGAGAAAGAGCAATACGTTCGCCAATCCTGTTGTCCGGAATGACAGTTGTTTTAACCCATGTTTCTAATTCCGCAGGGTCAATGGACAAGCTGACAGAAGTGTCACTTTCAGAAGACATTAGTAACTGCCTAATATCGTTAGCCAATCCATCTAATATTGAAATTCCAGTGACTAACTCATGCTGGTCTTCGAGCAAAAGAAGTGATGCTCTAGTGATACAAGATTTCATTTGAATTCTACAAGGAATACTTTTCATCAGCTTTGCTACCAGAGAGATGAAGCATAATATTTCACTGAGTTGATTGATGCCTGGTGATTGAATGGGTGAAGAATTAGATATAAACGGTACAACGCACCCCGTTAAAATATCTCCTTGAGACTGTACACCGTATGCTTGTACTGCGCTATTCAAATAGTGATTGGCGGTGGCAAGACTTTCGGCAATGGGCTCTGCTTCTGCAATGGAAATATCAAACTCAAGAATACATATGAGCTGATTATCTATTTTCCGGGACTGACTCCAAGGGGTGTGAGACGCAGGCATTCTAAGGTGTTCTCTTAACTGTTGCGGGGGCTGACTTGCCAGTGTTTCAATAGCATTTAGCCAAAGTTTCTTTTTTATAGGTGGTTTTATTTTATGTTGCAGCAGTAAATGCTGACAGCTTTGTGTTAGTTTCTTGATGGATAACTCGAATTTAAAGAATATCCCAAGCATTAACATCAATAACGCAATAGAAATACCTGCCGAGAGCAATTGGATTTGAAAGTACGCATCGCGGAATTTTTGTTCCAGTAAAGCTGAATCTATTTCGATTTTAAACCAGCCGGCTGTAATTTCTTGGTAGGTGATCGCTTCAATAAATGGCGTATTTTGCTGTCGTTCCATAAACTCTCTACTGGACTTTGATGGCAAAGAGTTTGTTAATAATTTACCTTTGCGACCTTTTTGTGTGCTGTTTAGCTCTTGGGTAATTTCATTTTGAGCTTTCTCTATGACTTGTTGGTTGGATAATAGTGTCTCTTCACTGGGATATTGGCTTACTATTTGACCGTCTTCTGAATAGACAGTCGCTTGTTTAATGTAGGGATCTCTTGCTACATTTTCCACCAGCAGGTTTAATTGTAGAATATCATCTGATAATAGGGGCTCTGAACTGGAATCGGCAGCAATTCTCGCGATGCTATGGGCGTATTCAGATGTTCGGTGAGTCACTAATTGCTCAACTTGGCTGTTGATAATAAACCAAGTAGTAGCCAGAATAAGTACCGTGATGCCAATTAAGGTGACTAATATTCCTCTCAACAAGTTTGGCGCAGCGATGTTGATGGAGTGAGTTTTAGGCGGCATAGAGTTTGAATTGTTATTTTGATCCATTATTCATTGTAACAACTCTTCAGCAATAGGAAAACCGGGATGAGAAGGACAATATTGTGCGCGAGCGAATTGCGTTGTCTTATTTTTTGGTTAAAGGAGTTCAATAGACAAGTTAGTTTTGAACGCTTGAATAACCAAAATGTTCGTGTAAAGTGAGCGGTTCTTGGCCGAGTGATTATAGAAGACCCAACAAGTGATTCAGAATCAATTAAACAATACCTTCCATCTACAAAGAGATTGCGTTAGTGCGTCAGATTCTTTGCCCGATGTTCCAAAAGTTTTGAGTGTTTTTACGCCAAAGCTTAAAAAGGACGATTCCAGACCTGATTTTATTCAATTTTTAACCGCTGGTTCTGCACTTCAAGGGGAATTGTGGATAATATTTCGAGAAACTGAATCGTTATTGATTTGGGACATTTATCTTAGAGAAAATAAAGAAGCGTTAGTAAACCTTGTCGCTCGTTCTGATTTATTTGACAGCTTATTGTGGCCCGAACTACAACAAGCACCTGAGCTATTAGTCTTTGATATGGATTCTACCTTTATAGAAATCGAAGTCATTGATGAATTGGCTCACAGACACGGAGTTGGTGAACAAGTTTCAGCGGTAACAGAGTCCGCCATGCGAGGAGAGTTGGATTTCGCTGAGAGTTTGATTTCAAGAGTCGCTTGTTTAAAGGATCTTTCAGAATCAACGATTAGCGATATTTGTAAAAGTTTACCTCTTTCGAAAGGAGCGGCTGAATTGGTTGTACGTTGTCATAACAACGACGTAAAAGTAGCGATAGTTTCAGGTGGATTTACACCTTTTGTTGGATTTTTGAAAGAATCAATGGGCCTATATGAAGTTGAAGCCAATAAACTTGAAGCGATTGATGGAAAATTAACCGGCAGAGTCGAAGGGCAAATTGTCGATGCCCTTGCCAAGGCTGATTTCGTTGAACGTTTATCGAAAGAATTGGGCTTATCAACTGAAAAAATCATGGCGATTGGTGATGGAGCTAATGATTTGAAAATGATGGAAAAAACGGGTTTCAGTTTGGCTTATAGGGCTAAACCCGCAGTACAAAAGGCTGCGGGTGGACAAATGAATATCTCAAACCTTAATCATTTAGCAGATATTTTTGGATGGTAAGTCAATTCTAAAAACCACTCGATGAGAAGTCGTATTCCATTTTTAGGGTTGGTCTTTGCAAATAATAACCTTGGATATAGCGAACATTCATAGGCCAAAGCGCGGCAAGCATTGCTGCCTCCTCTACCTTAGGAATAATGCTCTGTTTATCTCTGTTGTGTATTTCGTCTAACAAATGTTGAATGTGTGCGGCCGATTCGGCATTGGTATGTAAGTTATCTGAAATAGAATCGGAGATCTTTACGTAATCCACATCCAATTGATCGATAAGAGTAATTTGCTCAGGATTTGCACCGAACTGTGAAAGACAGGTGATCATGCCTTTTGATTTTAGTTCTGCGCATAAAGTAATTACTCGTTTAAGATGATTGGCAGCATCAGATTCGTCAAATTGAAAAACCAGCCTACGTTTGTCTAATTTACTCGCGATTATTGTTTTCTCGATATAACTCACTATTTTTTCATCAATAAGCGAAACACTGGAGAGATGGACAAAAACTTGAGCTTCATTCTCCTGCTGACTTGTTCTGAGTGAGCGAAGCGCTTGAGTCATAATCCATTTATCAAGCTTCACTCCCAATCCTGCGACACGAGCGACAGGGAAAACCTTATCTGAGCTTATGATGTTCCCCTTATCATCTGTCAGTTTTAATAAGGCTTGATAGAGGGATTTTTCTTCACCATGGAGTTTGACGATCGGTTGGAATAACAATTCGATTCGGCCTGCTTCAATAGCGTCTTGGATTTTCTCGACTAGAACAGGGTCAACCTCTTCCCCCATATTTTGTAAAGCTTTGTTATACACTTTATACCCATCGCCATTCTCTAGTCGTGAAGCAGCGCTGTGTGCATCGGATATATACTGATCGACTTTGGTATTGTTATCACTGATTGGACAAATACCAATACTAAAAGTGATTTTAGCCGTATGTCCTTCAATATCGAACAAATGGGGTTTAACTTCTTTACATAATTTTTCGGCAAGGTCTTTTGCTTTTTGGCTAGATTTGTCTTCAATAAGCACTCCAAACGAATGATCACTTAACCTTGCCAATCGGAAATCATCGTCCACTTTGTCGGACAGCCATTTTGCGGTCTCTTGAGTGACCTTTTCGACGCCAGCTATTCCATACTCACCCTTCAGTTGATTATGCTGATCGTATTCAATATAGAGCAGGTTATAAGTACAAGCATTTTCTACCGCTCTTTCTTGCGCTTTTTCTAACTGCTCGACAAAATAAACTTTGTTATATAAATCGGTGAGCGTATCAAGGGAGCTTATTTCTTTTAGTTTTTCTTCGAGTTCAGAGTTGTCGTTAGCAGAACGAATTAAAATCTGAGTGCAAACTTCGTTATCATAGTTTGCTGGCGACAGTGTCATTATTGCTTCAAAAGTACTCATATCTGAGCGTGCACCACTAAAAGTAAAATTATGCTGATCGTTATTAGTTGAGATTTCTTTTAGGTGCTGTTTGAATTCTTCCTGATTTTGTTTTGCAATCATATCAAGCGCAGGGACACACATGATTTCATCATGGTCAGAATAGTCGAATAGTTCTAGGTAAGCACGATTCGAATAGACATGCATACCATCGTGAATATAGGCAATAGCATCTTGCGAACTATCGAGTAACAAAGTGCAGCGTTTCTCGCTTGCCCGAAGCGCTAATTCGGCTTGGGTCTTATTTCGGCGTGTATCGAGATGACGAATTTCTTGTTCGGTCAAAAGACATAACATTTCCATATTATCATGACTAACTGTGCTACAAGCACCGTCTTTGTATGCTTCGAGTATTTTACCTTCGTCCAGCTCATCAAACATAATAATGGTCGGGATATCTCGGCCGAACTGTGCAATTTGTTCTATGGCTTGCTTCGCAGATAGATCAGAATGGTCTGACACGGCCAGAAGTAAATCTGAAACTTGCTTTTCCAAAATAATAGTCAGATCTTCTGGTCCAAGAATTTGTGTGGCACGAACCGCATACCCTTTGTTTCTTATGGCATTGATAATTTTTTCTGCATGATTGGAGGATGGTTCCAAAAGCAGTAAGTGGATAGTTTTGATGTCGTTACTCATCGTGTTGATTATCGTCCTTTTTGAATCGCTTATCTAAGATTGTTTTCAAGATTTTATTATCTCATATCTAATTATGATAGTAATAACTAATGAACAAATTCGAGACCTAGATCAAATCCCAAATGCCATCCATATCTTCCGGCTCAACCGGTTTTATTATTGATTCTCCGCGAGAGTTATCTTTGGCGGATTCAATTTTTGAAAAACTGAATTGTTTTGAGCTACCTGAAGATCTGACTTCTTTGGTTAGTCTTACTTCATATTCGTTGGTAATTTCAGTTACTTTTAATTTATTATTGATATTAAAGGCTAACGGATTGGTTACAATCGTTGCCGCTTGACCCACTCCAGTTAGAGCCGGCAACAGCAAAGCTCGTTGGACTCCATTGACTTCGCCTCGATTACTTTTTAATTGAACATTGATTGGAAGTACATCAGGCGCTAATAACTGTACGCCCATTTGAACGTGGTTGCCTTTAACTTTTCGTCTGACCCAACGGACGATACCAAGACTCCATTGTTGACTGGCTGAGTCGCCTTCGATAATACCAATGATCTCACCGGTTTGGGCATGTTTCGGGAGTTCGTCGGCAGAGATCTGGATACAGTAACCACCTGGACTCATATTGACCAATTGACTGTTCTGTATCTTGTAACTTTCTTTAACGATAGTATCTCGACTTCTTTGTTTTACGGGTAGCTCTGTTTCGACTTCAGATACTGCTTGATCGGGACGATATAGCTTGGCCCATACGTCTTCGTTCGCTATCGCAGACGTACTCAGATAGTTCCTGTCTGCTGACACCCTTAAATTATTCTTATCGTTCGCCAACGTCGCAAGTGTTGCATCCTTTAGACTACCTTCCATAGCATCGAGTGTGTGCTCATTATATTCGGGTTCTTCACCATCATCATCGAGCTGCGCTTTCTGTATTGCGAGCAGATTTTCGGTCAGTAAATAATGTGTTGCACCGAGTCCGATACTCACTTGCATATCCTCACTGCAAGGGGTACGTGCAAAACTTCTTTGCGTTCCGTTACTCCAACTGTGAATCAAATGTTTATAAACCATGGTTCGCCGCGCAGAATATTTAACCTTCTCAGAGACCTGCGCTAAATCGATTTTAATTCTATCGATTACTGATACGACCGAAATTTTTAATCGATCTTCCTCATCGTCGCCGACGTATAATGATTTTTGCACCGGGGGCATATTTGAATTGAGATTGAGCAAGAACGGGTTTTTACTAAAAGCATGAGCTTCCAAGCTGCAATATTCCACATAGCTCGGTAGAACCTTCCAAACGAGTTCTATTTCACTTTGACGTAGCTGGTAAGGATTGGCAATACTCAGTAGCATCACTTGGGTAAAGCAGTTTTTAGCTGACCAAGGTTCGCCTAAGTCAGAGGACACAATCCGAATATTTTCGAGTTGATGACTGCGAGCCAATTTATAAAGTGTGTAGAGTTCACGCCACACTCTTCCCGGCACGGATGCGTAGAGTTGATAGCACCTTAAGATAACCAGACCATGGTATTTAATGGCTAAGCAAATGGCATGCGCTAGCAATTTCTTCGTTGAGCGTTTTATACCTTCGCTTATAATCGACTCTATGACTGCATGAAAACCAAACGAAAGTTCTGTTTGTAAGGCTTGAACTAATGCGGCTACTTTTCTTTGTTTTTCTGATAGGGAAATGTGGTTATTAATAAACTGTCTTTCTAAAGAGTCGATTAGCTCGAGAGCAACAGGCTCTGTAATGTTTAAAATGGAGAGTCTAACATCGGGATCGATAATCGTTTGATTTGCATCAACGAGCATTCGATAAATACTTTGCGAGCTTTCGCCTAAATTAGCCGCTGGTAACTGCTTAATCCAAGCCGTGATTTGTTTAGGGACAAGCGGAATTACAGATTTCCGAGAAACCTGTAATTCACGTAATGTTAAGCCTGTGCAGCCTTGCTTCATTCACTAGTTCCTAAATCTTTGGCTTGAAATTCGCATAGTTTCTATCCTATATTGCTCGTTGATAATATAAAAGGAGTTATTGTTTTAGGATGTTCTATGGGTTAACTATAGCTCAGCCGTATACTTTGTGTACCAATATTATTGATACTACTTATAGTATAAATAGTTCATTTTCTGTTAAAAGTCACGGACTTACGCGATTAAATCGATAATTTAGTTGAAATACAAATCTAACCTTCGAACTCATCGATAATGCAGAAATTTCTCTTCATGAAGAAATCACCGATTTTGAGGGTTTGTTGGGTTCTTCGAGCGCTAGTTTGGGTACTAAATATCCTGGTAAGTAGTTTCTGAGTTCATTCATCACTTGTAATGCTTTTTGTTTCGTTTGATAAAAGTGGGAAGCTCCTTTTACCGGATCTAGTAGATGCAAATAGTATGGAAGTATCTGATATTTAAATAGTTTTTCGCTCAAGTCTATTTGAGCCGCTGACGAATCATTAATGTTTTTCAGGAAAACAGCCTGGTTCAATACCGTCGTTCCAGACTGAACCAACCCTTGCAGCTGTCGACCGGTTTGTTTGTCAATTTCATTCGCATGATTTGTGTGCACCACCATACTGGTTTGTAATGATGTTTCGGACAGTAGTTTTATCAACATCGGGGTGATTCTTTGCGGGATTACTATAGGGAGGCGAGTATGAATTCGCAAACGCCTAATGTGCTTTATGGATTCCAATTGGCGGATCAGCCGCTCAAGTTGCTTATCGCCTGCAATAAGAGGGTCGCCACCACTCAAAATCACTTCTGAAATATCCTTGTTTTTAGCGATGTAACCGATATTTTCTCTCAGGTTTTCGTCATCAGTTGAATCGGATTGATAAGGAAAGTGGCGACGAAAACAATAACGACAATTAACAGCGCAGCTTCCAGTTACTAGCAACAATACCCGACCATGATATTTGTGTAACAGTCCTGGCCGGTCACCATTTTGCTCTTGAAGAGGGTCAGAAACAAAGCCGTCGGCAGGGACATTTTCTAAAGAGCTGGAAAGTACCTGTAGCAACAGCGGGTCGTTGATGTTTCCGGGTTGCATTTTATCAGCAAAAGGACGAGGGACTCGAAGTTTGAAAGTGGGTGATGTGTCGATTTCAAAGTCTAATGCAGTAGCATCAATCGCCAAATATTGCAGTAGTTCTTGTGGGCTGGAGAAGGCGGATTTTAACTCTGTTTTCCATGAATTTAACTGACAATCGCTATTGGAAACAGGTATTATTGGCGCTGAATTTTTCATTATTTAAGTATTTCCAAATATTCATCAATTGACGGAAGTAAACTAGAGAGTAAATAAATGGCATCTTATACCACAAATGATTTTCGCTCAGGATTAAAATTCATGCTCGATGGAGAGCCTGTGTCAATTGTAGAAAATAATTTTGTCAGACCCGGTAAAGGGCAAGCATTTGCCAAAACAAAAGTACTGTTCTTACTCACTGGACGAATCGTAGAGAAAACATTCAAATCCGGAGAAAGCTTTAAATCTGCTGATGTCATGGAAACTGATATGGAATACCTCTATGCCGACGGCGAGTTCTGGCATTTTATGGATTCTGCGACCTTTGAGCAAGTTGCAGCTGACGCCAAAGCTGTGGGGGAGAATGCCAAGTGGTTAACTGAGCAAGACACTTGTATGTTAACTTTATTCAACGGTATGCCTATTTTGGTATCACCCCCAAATTTTGTGGTTCAAGAAGTGACAGAAACAGATCCTGGATTAAAAGGCGATACTTCGGGCAGCGGAGGAAAGCCTGCAACGCTCGCTTCAGGGGCCGTAGTAAGAGTGCCTTTATTTGTACAAATTGGTGAGAAAATAAAGGTGGACACTCGAAATGGCGAGTATGTTTCGCGTGCTTAACGTAGTGAGCGTAAGGCCAAATAGTTAGATAAAAACCGTCAATCGACGGTTTTTTTATTAGGTATATATATACCGGTGTGATTATAGACCCAACCGGTAGAAAGCGTGTCAGTCTAGACTCAGCCAGTTACGGGCAGACCTAGTTGACAGCCTCCACCATATTTCGAGTTTTTACATATTCATCATAAAAAGGAATGGAAATTATATGAGAAAATTATTATTAGTGATTAGTTGTCTTATTCTTGCAAGTTCGGTGACTGCTCAGACGCTTATATTTCATAATGATACGGCGAATAAAAATTCAGGTTTGCCATTTTCTAAGGCAGCACAAGTCGGTCATTTACTTTTTTTATCAGGTGAATTAGGTGTTAATCCAATAACAAAAACGTTGGTGGCGGGAGGAATTGAGGCAGAAACTAAACAGTTGATGAGTAACATTGCGGCAACGCTGAAGCAATATGGTTCAAGCCTCGATAAGGTGGCTAAATGCACCGTTTTCTTAGCAGACATCAGTGAGTGGTCAACTTTTAATAAAGTCTATGTGACTTTTTTTGATAAGAATTTTCCCGCACGAAGCGCATTGGCAGCAAGTGGTTTAGCATTATCAGCGCGGGTTGAAGTTGAATGTATTGCTGTTGTCGATTAAACCGTTCATTAACTCTCTTTAGGTAGATTGATGTCGGCCAAAGTCAACAATTTAAAAAACAAGCTGATTAAACGCAGTGGGTTTATCAATCGTACCAGGCAATTCTTTGAGCAACGAACTGTCCTAGAAGTCGACACATCATTGTTACGAGAGTGTAGCGTTACCGATCCTTACATGAGCGCATTTAAGGTATCGAACACTTTAGGCAAGCATTGTGGCTTTTTGCAAACGTCTCCTGAGTACGCGATGAAAAAACTTATTTGCGCCGGCTCCGGAGATATCTTTCAGTTGAGTAAAATGTTCAGGGCTGATGAATGTGGTCCAATGCATGCTGCTGAATTTACGATGCTTGAGTGGTATCGAGTCGGGTTTGAGCTCGACCAGTTAATTGATGAAGTTTGCGAGTATATTCAGCAGATGCTTGGTTCTAGGGAGTGCCAGAAACTCAGCTATCGCGAAGCTTTTATTACTCATTTGGACATCGACCCTTACTCAATCAGCAAAGCACAGCTAGCCGCCGAAGCAACACAAATACTGGGCGAATTACCTGAAGATTTATTGTTTGATAATTACCTTACCTTGTTATTTTCTGAAAAGGTAGAAACACAATTTAAACCCCAACTTATCACGGTTATAAACGAATTCCCCGCCAGTCAGGCTAGTTTGGCGAAGACAAAATTATCCAATGGTATTCAAATCGCAGAACGCTTCGAGGTTTACTGTGAAGGAATGGAGCTTGCCAATGGTTTTGATGAATTAACCGATGCCAAAGTGCAGCTGCTAAGATTTGAACAGGATAATCAATTGCGCAAGCAGTTTGGACATGAGTTAATTGACATTGACGATGGATTTATTGAATCGTTAATTCTAGGGTTACCCCAGTGCTCTGGCGTTGCATTGGGAATCGATCGCTTAATGATGATTGAGCAAAGTGCCCAACATATCAATGACGTTTTATTGAGTTAGAACTTTTATGATCAATACAGTCGATAACCCTATGCAACCACCTGCTTTATTCAGCTTTCGACGTTGCCCTTATGCAATGAGAGCTCGAATGGCAATAGTCTTTAGTGGTCAAACAGTTGAAGTGAGGGAAATCTTACTGAGCGATAAACCTCAAGAAATGTTGGCTATTTCTCCTAAAGGCACTGTGCCAGTATTACAGCTTGGGGGCGGTTCTGTGATTGACGAAAGTTTAAAGATAATGAAATGGGCGCTTTCAATAAATGATCCTTTAAGTTTAATGAGGACCGATATATTAACTGAAGGTTTGGAACTTATCGAAGTCAATGATCATCAGTTCAAAACTTCATTGGATCAGTATAAATATGCTTCGCGTTTTCCCGAAAAATCTGAACAAGCCTATCGTGTCGATTGCGAGGGATTCTTGGAGCAGCTTGAATTTCGGTTACGAGGGAAGCGTTACTTATGCTCGGAACAACCCAGCTTAGCGGACGTGGCTATTTTTCCATTCATTCGTCAATTTTCTGGAGTGGATAAAAAGTGGTTTGAATCAAGTCGGTTCAAATCGGTTAGAACGTGGCTTGAAGGATGGCTTAAAAATGAGGCTTTCAAGCGGATAATGGTGAAGTATCCGCTTTGGAATGAAAATAAACAGACAATTACTCTGTTGAAATAGCGCTTACTAGCTTTTGTCCGAGCTTCAAATCTGCTTCGAGGTTTACAGACTCATCCCATTGCCAGTTTTTGTTTTCCATCAATAATACTACGGTAGAGCCCAACTTAAATCGACCCATTTCTTCTCCCTTGTCTAGGTTTACTTCATCCGGTTGATATTGCCAGCGCTTAACGCCTGTTCGACTTGGCGGTGTGATATTACCGGCCCAGGCAGTTTCGATACTGCCGACGATGGTGGCACCAACAGCCACTAACGCCATTTTTCCAAATGATGTTTCAAAGAAACAAACCACTCTTTCATTTCTGGCGAAGAGTTTAGGAACATTTTGAGCTGTTAATGGGTTGACAGAAAACAATTGACCCGGGACATGTGCCATTTCAAAAAGCTTTCCCTCGCACGGCATGTGGATGCGATGGTAATCCTTTGGAGCGAGGTAGATGGTACAAAATTCACCGTTTTCAAACCATTTCGCTTGCTCTTCATTGCCGCCGAGAAGTTCAAGTGCAGAATAATGGTGATTTTTGGCTTGTACAATTTTTCCTGACTCAATAGCACCAAACTGGCTCATCGCTCCGTCTACCGGAGAACAAAAACTTTCACTGTCTTGATTAATTGGACGGCTATCGAGGTGGATGGCGCGAGTAAAGAAGTCGTTGAAGCAAGGATAATTAGTGAGCTCCGGCTCTATCGCATTACTCATATCTATTTGGTAAGCCTTAGCGAACTTGCTAATGAATAGGTTCTTAAACCATGGCGTGCGAACGTCTGCTAATTTTCCTGCGAGTACTGATACAAAGTGTTTGGGCAATATATATTGAAAGAAAATCTTTAAGTTGTCCGTAATTGACATAGTTTGCAAAGCCTTATGTTGTAATAACGCGGAATTTTAACTCATAACTGCTTTTAGGACATCCTAAAGTTGGACTTGTATGATTTCGACCTCGATTAACTAACTTCTTCTGCAAACTGCTGATTTATTGACTATATTTAGCTAGATGCGTGAACAGGAGAACATAGCACTTGCTCACGATTAGGATTAAGAAATAAGTATTAACGCCGGAAGTCTAATTAATGAACATAATTGTTGGAGTGATCATTGTATTTGCCGCCGTCCTTGGGGGGTTTGTTCTCTCTCATGGTGAGCTGATCGCGCTGTGGCAGCCTTTTGAGCTACTGATTATTTGTGGCGCAGCGGCCGGTGCTTTCGTGATTGCCAATCCGCTGAGTGTTCAAATACGGACCTTTAAACAGCTGCCAAAATTGTTATTATCTAAACGATACACTCGAGTTATCTATCTCGAATTGCTAGCTTTGCTCTATCAATTATTCAGCACGATTCGTCGAGAAGGACTAATTTCAGTGGAAAAACACATTGAAGAGCCTCAATCGAGTGCTATTTTTAGTCGATTTCCAGCGATTTCGAAAGATCAGCATGTTCTGGATTTCATTTGTGATTATTTGCGTTTAATGGTGATCGGCGATATGACTTCGTACGAGCTAGAAAACCTCATGGATATCGAATTAGAAACGCATCACCACGAGCAAGTTGCTCCTTCACATGCTTTAGCGAAAGTAGCCGATGCGCTGCCGGGATTTGGTATTGTTGCCGCAGTCTTAGGGATCGTGATTACCATGGGGGCACTCGGTGGGCCGCCGGAAGAACTTGGACTGCATGTCGCTGCAGCACTGGTAGGCACGTTTTTAGGGATCTTATTAGCTTACGGGTTTATATCTCCAACCGCTAACGCAATGGAGAATATGGCTAACGAAGAAGCGAAATTTTATGAATGTATGAAAGTTTGTATTTTAGCGACCGTGAATGGTATGCCGCCGCAAATAGCCGTTGAGTTTGGACGTAAGACTTTGTTTTCAGATGTCCGTCCTAATTTTTACGAATTAGAACAATGTGTCAAAGGATCTCGGTAGCATGACATTAAGAACCCCATGAACGACGAAATCGCCCCGCCCAGACCAATAATCATCAAACGGGTTAAAAAGGCTGGTCACGACTTCCATGGTGGAAGTTGGAAAGTCGCATTTGCTGATTTCGCAACAGCAATGATGGCATTTTTCTTATTGCTTTGGTTAATGGGCAATACTAGTGAAGAAGAAAAACAAGCGATCTCAGGTTATTTTAACGATCCAGCCGGTGTCGCGAATCAAGCAGGAGCGACCACTTCAATTATTGGTGAAGGTGGCGCAGATGCTGCGGTAATTCAGCAACAAGCCCCTCAAATTCAAACCGAATCAGAAAATGAACAACTCGCTCAAAAACTATCCGATGAGCAAATTGCCACTTTAGCTGAGCAGCAAGAGTTATTAAAATTAGCTGAACTTAAAGAAGAGTTAGAATCCTTAGTTAGCACCAACGACGCATTTAGAGATTTTAGAGAACAAGTTTTCATTGATATTACACCCGCTGGGTTGCGGATTCAGATTGTCGATAAGGACAAGAGACCAATGTTCGACAGTGCTAGCGCTGAACTAAAGTACTATTCGAGAAGTCTGTTACGCCGGTTGGCGAGAGTGTTAGCATCTGTACCTAATAAATTAAGTATCACTGGCCACACAGACGCAACCCCCTTTACCGAGCGGGAAGATTATGGAAACTGGGAACTATCCGCAGATCGTGCTAACGCAGCTCGCCGAGTTCTTAATTCTAGCGGAATAGCGGAAGAAAAGATTGCTCGAGTTGAAGGCTTTTCATCCTCAATCTTATTCGATACCAAACGACCCTTTGCGTCAGTTAATCGAAGAATTGCAATTATCGTTCTCAAGCAAAGTGCGGTTGATGATATAGAAAAACAGGTGTTAGGAATTAAATGACTTTAAGTTTGTTGCCTCCATCGACAAGTAATGCAGCGTCTGCAATTGAATCGGCTTTGTATCGAATTACTGAACTTGCGATTTCTACGGAATCACTTGACGACTACTATTCAAAAATTCACCGGATTATTGCAGAGCTAACTTATGCTGAAAATTTCTACATCGTCCTGTTTGATGGTGAAGTAGGGCATTACAAATTCGTTTATTACATTGATGAAGAAGACGATGACTCGTTGGACGATCTTGAGGAAATTTCGCTGGCCGCTGAGACAGTTACTTTAACTTCCTATTTGCTAGAAAATAAAACAATGCAACACCTGTCGGCGACAGATGTTGAGTCACTTGTAGAAAACGGGCATGTGGCAATGTTTGGTGAACCTTCGGTCGATTGGTTAGGTGTTCCGCTGCAGTATAGAGATGAATTGCTCGGTGCTATGGTGATTCAAAGTTATGATAAGAATATCGTTTACGGTCAACGAGAGGAACAGGTATTACAATTTGTCGCCCAACAAATTGCGTTGCTTATTAAGAATAAATTCGCAGAAAAAAAACTTGTTGAGGCGAACCAGTCCTTAGAATTGCGAGTCGCCGAGCGGACCCATACGTTAGAGCGAATAAATCGAGTGATGCAATTAGAAAATGAAGAGCGAAAGAAAAGTGAGAAGATACAAACCGCACTTTTCAGAATCACAGACCTAGTCAGTACCACTCAAAGCCAAAACGAATTTTTTGAAAAAGTGCATTCAACGATTTCATCTTTAATGTACGCGACAAATTTTTACATCGCGATGCTCTCCGAAGATGAACAGTATGTCGATTTTATTTATCATGTGGATCAACAAGACTCTCAACCCGAAGGACGACAGTTTTCTTTTGATTCGGAAAATACCGGATTAACAGAGCAAATCTTGACCAGTGGGGAAGTTATTCTATTCAATCGTACTCAGCATGACGGAAAACCTTTTTCTGGAACTGAATGTGCTTCGTATTTGGGAGTTCCCTTAACCGATAAAAACAAAACTTTTGGTGTTCTAGCGATACAGAGCTATCGACAGGATATTCGTTACACTGAAACAGACAAAAATATACTGGTAACTACGGGAAAACAGATAGCGACCTCAATCTTAAGAAAGAGAGACGCTGAATCTTTACGTGCTGCACATGAGAACTTAGAACGTCGGGTATGGGAACGAACATCTGAACTTGAAGAAACTATTTCAAAAAGACGAAAAGTAGAGTTGAAATTGCAACACGATTCGTTACACGACGCGCTCACCGATTTGCCTAACCGCTCCTATTTTACCAATTTACTCGATCGACAAGTCGCGGAGAAAAAGAAACCATTCGCCGTGCTTTTTCTCGACTTAGATCGCTTTAAATTAATCAACGACAGTCTGGGTCACCATGTTGGCGATCTTTTTCTTATCGAAATTTCTCATCGACTCGCTAAATGTCTACGTAATAATGACGTGGTTGCTCGATTAGGTGGAGATGAATTTTGTATATTAATGAAAAATTTGGATGATCAAAAAGCATCGATTCGTCTCGCATCAAGAATATTGAAAGAGCTAAAGCGACCAGTAATTGTTGAGAAGCATTCATTAATCACAAGTGCAAGCATAGGGATTCGTTTTGCGCGAGAGTTTAAAGCGGATTCAGCAGAAATTATGAGCGATGCCGACGCAGCGATGTATCAGGCGAAACATCAAGGGAAGAATCGTTTTTGCCTGTTTGATGCAGATATTAAGCAAATCGTCAGCGAACGAATGCAGCTTGAAAATGACCTAAGAGAAGCATTGCTTAAACATGAACTCTATCTAAACTTTCAACCAATCGTTGATCTCAAGACCAGTTGCATTGTCGGCTGTGAAGCATTAATTAGGTGGAATCATCCGGCTAAAGGGTTGATCCCGCCTGATAAGTTTATTCCAATTGCAGAGGAAACAGGATTGATTGTTCCACTCGGAGAATTCGTTCTTAAGCAAACGATTAGGACTTTGATAGAATTCTCAACTAATGATAAAACGAAGAATTATTTTGTTAATATCAATATCTCCGCAATTCAAATACTCTCCAGAACATTTGACACTTACTTACGGAGGTTGATTTCGAAATCTGGAATTAATCCAGCGTTACTTAATATCGAAATCACAGAAAGTATTTTGATTGAGGATTACAAAGCTGCTCAGAACTTTGTTCGAGAACTAAAATCAATGGGAGTGAAAATTTACCTGGACGATTTCGGTACGGGCTTTTCTTCGCTAAGCTATTTACATCAATTTCCATTCGATGTGATTAAATTGGACAAGTCCTTTATTCATGCGATGGAAGAAGGTGAGCGAAATTTGGCCATTGTTGAATCTATAGCCTCCATGGCTAACAATCTAAAGATGAAAATAGTAGCAGAAGGCATTGAAACGCAGTCTCAGTTAGATATTCTGGGCCAGTTTGACTATCAATATGGCCAAGGCTACCTTTTCTCTAAACCTGTCAGTATTGAACAAATCTATCACTGTGAATAATCGACTGTCTTACAGGCTCAGATGCTAATCAGCCAAGTCGTTATTAGTAACGATTTTCTGATAGTTATTCCACCTCAAAGCAGAGATAGACCCTTTATTCACTGCACCAATAATTTCGCACCCTGGTTCATTGAGATGCTTGCAATCTCTAAACTTGCATGTACCAATATATTCCTCAAATTCGATATAACCATCTGCAATCGTTTTGGTCGAAAGATGCCACAAACCAAAATCTCTAATGCCTGGCGAGTCTATAATAAAGCCGTCTTGTGGAGAATTGTTGTTTAAACAAAATAACTGAGAGGCAGTCGTTGTGTGTTGACCAAGGCGAGAATTCTCTGAAATTATTTGGGTATGCAGGGTAACATCAGGAAATAACCAATTGATGATTGAGGATTTTCCAACACCTGATTGACCCACTAAAATACTAGAGTGTCCTTTCATCGCATTAGTGAATTCTATTTTACCTAAATCATTTTTTGTACTGATTCTAATAATCGGATAATCCAATGATTGATAAACCGCTAATTGTGTTTCAATGGATTGTTCTTCAATTTCGTTCGCCAAATCCCATTTGTTGGCAATGATTAGAACTTCTACGCCAGTTTGTTTGATAGCGACCAAGTAACGGTCCAGCAGGATAGATGAAAAATCTGGCAGTGGGGCAACGATAATAAAAATGCGATTAATATTGGCAACAACTGGTTTTAATCCCTGGTGAAGAGAAGGTCTTTCGAGCAGCGTCTCTCTGGGTTCTAATGATTCAATGACACCTTGCTGGTTATTATCTAACCGAAAGTGAAGCCTATCGCCAGGAACAGGAGCCCCCAAATTTTGTCTTAAGAAACAGCGATATACTTTGCCGCTTTTTAGGTCAAGAACATCGGCTTGCTCGCCAAACCGTGAAACCATAAGTCCCTTGTGGTCATCGCCTAGCTCACCTAAATGCTCTAAATTCTCGCGCTTAGTCTTTTTACGTTGGCGGGTTGCTGCTATTTGCCGCTTCTGTTTTTGTGTTAATTTGTCTCTTTTAGCCAATGGAAGTATCCGATTGTTTAAATATGAATCTGTTGTAATTTGAATCGCGGTAGTCTAACACAGCTTTCAACTCGAAAAAGACAAGCAAATCCTGCTACACTATTTGCAAATGCTAGTGTAAGTGCTGGCGATCGCTTGTGATATTTATTTCTCATATTTAATCGAATTCTTTCGATAAGGAAAACAGCATGAAAAATGCGAGTAATCTAATCTGGATAGATCTGGAGATGACAGGCTTAGAGCCTGAAGAAGAACGGATCATAGAAATCGCTACCATTGTAACGGATAAAGATCTTAATTTCTTGGCTGAAGGACCGGTTGTCGCGATCTCACAATCGAATGAATTACTGGACAGTATGGATGATTGGTGTACCACTCATCATGGCAATTCAGGACTTACTCAGCGTGTGAAAGACTCGTCGGTGAATGAAGCAACGGCAGAAAAACAGACTATTGAATTTCTGAGTCAATGGCTCGAACCGGGCCAGTCTCCCATGTGTGGAAATAGCGTCGGTCAGGACCGTCGGTTTTTAGTGCGCTATATGCCTGAGCTATCAGATTTTTTTCACTACAGAAATATCGATGTTAGCTCGCTAAAAGAGTTAGCGATTCGTTGGAAGCCAGAAATGCTGAAAGGGTTCAAAAAACGAAATAAGCACTTGGCTTTAGACGATATTAGGGAATCGATAGAAGAGCTGGTTTATTATCGAGAGCACTTTATTAAACTCTAGGTTGGTTATGATTAAGCACTCACTTCCGTCGGCTGTCGCTCTGTATAGTACTGAGCAAATCAAAACTGTAGAGAGCAACTTTGCATCCGATAATGTCCACGGGACTTGGCAGCTGATGGAAAAGGCTGGAAAAGCTGGTTTTTCTCAGCTGCAGCAGCAATGGCCAACAGCCAGAAAAATAATTGTTGTTACCGGCAAAGGCAATAACGCCGGTGATGGCTTTATTGTTGCTAAGTTAGCTGCCGAGCAAAGAATCAAGGTTGACCTTTGTTGTTTGGTTGAATCCGATGAATTATCCAGGGATGCGCGTAAAGCATTCCTTTCGATTCCTCGTAGAGCGCTGAAGCGGGTTTCAATTGAACAAGTTAAATTCTCGGAATATGATGTCATCGTCGATGCGATGTTAGGGACCGGTATCAATGGACCGTTACGAGAACCCTATCTATCAGTCGTTGAAAGGATCAATCTCAACGCTATACCTGTTTTATCTATCGACATCCCGACTGGCGTTGAAGCCGATACTGGCTTTGTACATAGCAACGCCATAAAGGCTGACTCGACTGTCACTTTTGTCGGTCACAAGAAAGGAATTTTTACAGGAGATGCTGTCAACTACCGAGGTAAGGTTAAATTATCGTCGTTGCAAATTTCAGAGCGACATTATCAAGCTCAAACAATCCAGTCGTTTTCACATAACTGGCACAGTTTAAAGAAGAAACTCAAACCTCGAGCAGTCAGCAGTCATAAAGGAAGTCATGGACACACATTAGTCATTGGCGGTAAGCCAGAATACGCCGGGGCTGCGGTATTGGCTGCTTGGTCAGCCGCTAAAAGTGGTAGTGGTTTAACGTCAGCGTGGGTTAGTGAGAATAGTGCACGAGCTTTGAATGTCAGATTGCCCGTAGTCATGGCACAAACCGTTGACAAAGCTGAGATACCACAGATGCTCGTCAAACTAGAAGCAATTAACCGAACGTTGGTCGTTGGTCCGGGACTGGGACGAGAATCTTGGGCTGAAGAATGGATCGGCGGGCTCTCGAAAACCGATAAAGTAAGAAATTTTCAACAGGTATGGGATGCAGATGCACTCTATTGGTTATCGATAATGAACAAGAGCGATATTAACCGAATAAACCCCAACCGGATTCTAACACCTCACCCTGGCGAAGCAGCGCAATTGCTAAATACTTCTACACATCAGATTAATCGCGATCGTTACTCTGCCGCACAGCAAATAGCAGAAGAGTATGGCGGGATTTGTATATTGAAAGGCGCCGGTACCATTATTTCCTGTAATAAAGGCGTGCAGATCGTTTGTCCTGTTGGCAATCCTGGCATGGCTTCGGCTGGTATGGGAGATGTGTTAGCAGGATTAGTTGGCGGTTTATTAGCTCAAAAATTCTCTATGATGGATGCCGCTGCTCTTGCTGTTTCTATTCACGGAGAGGCTGCTGACAGAGCGGCTGGACCGAAAGAATATTACCGAGGATTGTTGGCTAGCGATTTACTTGAATATTTCCCATCTCTTTTAAACCCTTAAACGTTGCAAAATTTCGATTCTGCAACTGCGCAGGCCAATTTTTCTCTAAATAAACTTAGGATTTAAGTCTCTAATATTCACCATTTGTATCGACATCATCAGTGCTAAATTTGCTTCCAAAAACGTAGTGCCGGCATTTACTGTGTACGAGGTCTAACCGTGAGCGAATCTCCATTTTCTTTTTTTAGACTAAAGTTTAATAGGATGTCAGATTGATTGTTGTTACCGTGGATGTAGCTATCTTTAACGATGGGACAAGCTCTGCTTTGCGTTGCTAGCTCTTCGATAAAAGCTGAAAATTAACTTAGTTACGATAAAAATAATGAAATCCCGGGAGGATAGTGTGGAAAATAATAATTCCTATTGGCGAGAAAATCTTCGCTTAATTTTCATATGCCTTGCCATCTGGTTTGTTGTTTCTTATGGGTTTGGTATTTTACTGGTAGAACAGTTGAACGTCATTCGAATAGGTGGATACAAATTAGGGTTCTGGTTTGCGCAACAAGGCTCAATCTACGTATTTGTTGGTCTGATATTTTGGTATTCCGCTCAGATGAATAAGCTAGATAAAAAATACGATGTGGAGGAATAAAAGATGGATGAATTAAAACTCTATACTTATATCGCTGTTTTTGGTTCGTTTGCGATGTACTTTGCTATCGCATGGTGGTCAAGAGCGAAATCAACCAGTGATTTCTACATTGCCGGTGGCGGCATTACTCCCGTTCAAAACGGTATGGCCATCGGTGCTGATTGGATGAGTGCTGCATCGTTTATTTCGATGGCCGGACTGATTGCTTTTTTAGGATACGGAGGCTCTGTTTTCTTGATGGGTTGGACCGGTGGGTATGTATTGTTAGCGATGTTACTCGCGCCTTATATGCGAAAACATGGAAAGTTCACGGTCCCTGAATTTATTTATGATCGCTATTATTCAAAGTCCGCACGAATTGTTGCGGTTATTTGTCTCATTATTGCCTCGTTAACCTATATTATCGGGCAAATGAAAGGAGTGGGTGTCGCTTTTTCTCGATTTCTAGAAGTTGAATACGATACTGGGATATATGTTGGAATGGCTGTTGTGTGGTTTTATGCAGTACTCGGTGGCATGAAAGGGATCACTTACACTCAAATAGCACAGTATTGTGTATTGATTTTTGCATATACAATACCTGCGGTATTTATTTCGCTACAACTTACTGGTAACCCCATTCCACAGCTTGGTCTCGGAAGCACATTAGCTGACGGTAGCGGTGTTTATTTATTGGACAAAATAGACATGGTAGTGACCGACCTAGGCTTCAAAGAGTACACCACGGACAATATGGGTGGTTCGCTTAATATGTTCGCATATACACTTTCTCTTATGATCGGAACAGCGGGTTTGCCCCACGTCATAATGCGCTTCTTTACCGTGCCAAACGTTAAGGCAGCACGTGCTTCAGCTGGATATGCGTTAGTTTTTATTTCGTTGCTCTATACTGTGGCTCCTGCTGTTGGTGCAATGGCGCGATTTAATTTAATGAACACTATAATGCCAGCCGCCGGTGAAAACTTGGAATACGCTGAGCGTCCTCAATGGTTTAAAGATTGGGAGAAAACAGGTTTACTTCAATTTGAAGATAAAAATGGTGATGGGAAAATCCAATATGTGGCCGATGCTAACACCAACGAAATGGTTAAAGTAGACCGTGACATTATGGTACTGGCAAACCCCGCCATTGCAAATTTACCAAACTGGGTAATTGCTTTAGTCGCTGCTGGCGGATTAGCTGCTGCGCTTTCAACTGCTGCGGGTTTATTACTGGCAATATCCTCTTCAATTTCTCACGATTTAATGAAAGGGGTACTAAAACCTGATCTATCAGAAAAAGATGAGCTATTGGCTGGGCGAGTAGTTATGACGCTTTCCATATTTGTCGCTGGCTACCTCGGTTTAAATCCGCCTGGCTTTGCCGCAGGGACGGTGGCGTTAGCCTTCGGGTTAGCGGCATCATCTATATTCCCCGCGCTTATGATGGGGATATTCGCTAAAAGAATGAGTGGTAAAGCGGCTGTATGGGGAATGGTTTCTGGTATTGGTATCACGATGTTATATGTGTTCCAACACAAAGGGGTTATGTTCATTCCAGGTACTACATTCCTAGGTGGCATGGAGCCGAATTGGTTCTTTGGAATTTCGCCTAATGCATTTGGTGCGGTTGGTGCTCTGGTTAACTTCTCTGTCGCATTTGCGGTTGGTAAAGTAACTGGACCTGCACCAGAACAGATACAGCAACTTGTGGAGAATTTCAGAATACCTAAAGGTTCAGGTGTCGCTCACGAACACTAAACCCTAAGTCAGCTCAATTTAAAAAGGCTTCGATTATTCGGAGTCTTTTTAATTTTTGACGAGTAGATCGAGTATAGTAAAAATATCTTTCGCTAATTTGAACAAAATGAAATCCAAATTTTAAGAGAGCGACAATGAATAAACATAAGAAACTCGCGATTTTTATAGCACCATTTTTAATGGTTGTTGGCTACATTGCTTCGGATTATTACTTAGAATACCAAGCGCAAGAAGATCAGCTCTTCCAACTCAATGTAGAGGGCGACTGCGATGTATTAATTAATCAATGCGTTTTATCCGCCGGAGAATTTAAACTGAATGTTTTTGATGTTGAAGGAGCAACCACAGTAAATTCAACTTTTCCTTTAGACAAATTGACACTTTTTATAGTAGACGAAAATAATCACTCATCGCCTTATATTCTCACCAAACAACAAACCGCCTATTATTGGCATGTTGAAACACCTTTAAGAAAAATGCTCTCAAGTTCTGCGCTACCACAAAAAATTAGAATTATCGCTAAAGTTAAAGGCGGACAATACATCAGTGAGTTTTCAACAAAAGAGGGATATTAGCATTAGAAACGCGGTAGTCTCGTTCGATCTTCACATAGAACAGAACTATTCGAACATATTTAAATCGCCATTTTACTGGATTTCCAATGACTCAAGTCGAAGTGTTCGATTTAATTATTGAGCCGGAAAATTATAAAGTACTCTGCAAAGAGATAGCGAATCATTTAGAACTATTGTTCAATATGAATACTCGGTAGTTAGGGATGTAAAGATGCTAGCCACAAATGTAGGTCGGGAGGGAAGTTGTCCACTGGTAGGTTAAAACTATAAATAGATAGATGCTGACATTGATAATTTTAACGAGTTAAAGGCGCATATCCGATTTACGAATGAATAGATTAACGATTTACTTCAACCGACTTTAGAGCAATTAGCAGCTTATGTGTAGGGTGCGGCTGGGTTTAAGGATGTTTCTATTTCAGAATACGTTTCGTTGTTTACTTTTGCCACTTCTTATTTCTTATAACTATGGTGTACACAATCGCTAAGTTATTCTGAGCAGCAATCACTAAGAGTGATTTTGATGGAATATATCCATATCCAAATGGTTTTAGTTTGGAAGAACGACTACAGGTAGAAAAACTGAACGATGACCGCTTGTAAAATCAGACCTAATATTTTTCTTAGCTGAGAGTCGCAGGTTTGAATGCATTTAGTATGATACGAATACAAACTAATTATCCGAGAATTAGTACTTCGGCTTTTATATAACATTTATTCGGTTTATAGGTTGATTATACCTCTAGTGATTGACTCGTCGTGTAAAGCCCCCTATCGTTGACAGATAATTAAATCAACAATGAAGCAGGTAATGGATGCTCACTACCCCGCAAATTATCGCAATCGCTTTTGCTTACGTTTGTTTGCTTTTTTTTATCGCATATATCAGTGACAAAAATAAACCCCAAGTAATTTCTGCAAACAGAAAAGCATTGGTATATAGCTTTTCTTTGGCTATTTACTGTACGTCATGGACCTTTTATGGCGCTGTTGGTAGTGCTGCGAAGTCAGGTTGGGGATATTTGCCTATTTATCTTGGACCGATCCTAATTTACACCATTGGATGGCCCTTGATGAAGAAGTTTATTAAAGTTGGGTACGAACAAAATACAACATCAATATCTGATTTCATTGCTTCACGATTTGGTAAGTCTCAGAGTATTGCCGCTATTGTTACTATTATTGCCGTTATAGCTATCATTCCTTATATCGCCCTGCAGCTGAAAGCGATAACCATGAGTATCGGGGTTTTTGATGCTCAACAGCATTTCTTCACTGACCGTTATTTGAACTCTCTATTTATTACTTTGCTACTCATCGTTTTTTCTATTTTATTTGGAACTCGAAATCTAGATGTGACAGAACATCAGTATGGAATGATGAATGCTATTGCATTCGAATCGGTCATAAAATTAGTAGCATTCTGTGCGATTGGTTTGTTTGCACTGTATTCTTTTTATGATGGGCCGATAAGTTTAATTAGTGAAATGGTAAAGGATACAGAACTGAAACAGTCATGGTTTGATAAAACTAATACTGAGAATTTCATCACTCAAACTATTCTAGCGGGAGCTGCGATTTTTTGTTTACCGCGGCAATTCCACGTTTCTGTAGTTGAGTACCACCAATCGAAAGATCTGAGTTGGTCTCGTTGGATATTTCCAATTTACCTATCTTTGATATCTATTTTTGTGATACCGATTGTAGTTGCCGGAAGCCAGTATTTCGTTAATCAGCCAATCAATGCCGATACTTATATACTAGCGTTACCCATAGCTGAAGAAAAAAGTTTATTAAGTGCTATCGTTTTTATCGGAGGTTTATCAGCGGCGACAGGCATGGTCATCGTGGCAACTGTTGCTTTGAGTACTATGATTAGTAACGATCTCGTGTTGCCAATTATGTTGCATAATTCTGGTGCCAAACATTTTAAAGATAAGCTCTTCAATCGCAGAATGCTTCTTACTCGGCGAATCGCAATAGCTTCTTGCTTAATCCTCTCTTATGGGTTCTATCGATTGTTTGACGATAGTCAGTCGCTAGCTTCAATAGGTTATTTATCTTTCTCGGCCGTTTTTCAATTTGTACCTGCATTAGTGCTTGGCTTGTTCTGGAGTCGAGCGAGTCGCGCTGGTGCCATTACTGGTTTAATTGTTGGGATTATTTGTTGGTTTGTTTTGACCTGGATTCCCAGTGTTCAAGGCAAGAATCTACTTGATTCCGCAGATAGCTTATTTGGCTATTCGCTCCTAACAGAGTCATTATTAGTTTCATTTGTTTTTAATCTAGCGAGTTTCTACTTAGTATCGCTTTTAACTCAACAGTCTTTAACCGAAAAAGTTCAGGCATACGCATACACGCGAGAACAACCGAGCGATTTACCGACTAAAAGTAAAATCCTGCCCAGTGCACAAGTTTTAGTGCGGGATCTCAAATCCCTATCGGCTGCGATTGTAGGTAAAGAGAGAATGGTGACAGTATTTGAAAAATATTCCACTCAGTATACCGATGCTGATTTAGCAGATAAGGAACTTTTAACCGAAACTGAGAAATTACTTTCCGCCTCCATTGGGGCCGCTTCCGCTCGAGTTGTAATACTTTCGACTTTTAAGGAAAAAGGTATTCACGTTGATGATGTCATTAATTTATTGAGCTCAACTTCTCAGGCGCTAAGATTTAATCGGCGATTGATAGAGATCACTATGGATAACATCAGCCAAGGAGTTAGTGTGAGCGATATTGATAAGAACATTATTGCATGGAATAGCAGTTACCAAAAACTAATGAATTATCCAAAAGGCTTCTTATATTTAGGTATACCTGTAAGGGAACTGATTCGTTTTAATGCCGAACGAGGTTTTTGTGGTCCGGGAAGTATTAGTGACCATATAGCAAAACGTGTGGACCATCTTGATTCGGGTTTAAGTTACCGGTTTGAACGTGAAAGAAATGATGGACTTGTGCTCGAGATTGTCGGTAACCCACTACCTCAGGGTGGCTACGTAACCACCTATACTGACATTTCAGAGTACAAGAAAATCGAGTCTGCCCTAAAAGAAAATGAACGGCAAATAGCGGTTTATACTGATAATTCTCCCGCGGCGCTAGCGTATTTAGATAAGAGTCTGATATTCAGATTTTGTAATAAAACTTTCGCTTTAAAAAGCAAAATGAGAAAAGAAGATATCGTTGGTACCAAAATTTCGGAGGTTTTAGCTGGAGTCGAAGTCGAATACAAGCGACCGTTTTTAGAAATAGCTTTCCGAAATAACAAGCAACAATTTGAATACTCAAGTGATGAATTTGATTCACCTTATTATTTAGTCACTTACATTCCAGATGTTGATAGTCTTGGTAATGTTCGTGGAATTTATTCTATTTCACAAGATATATCAAACCGTCGAAAAGCCGAGCTTGCCTTGAAGGAAGTGAACGCTACCCTTGAACAAAGAGTCGCACTCAGAACCGATGAGCTTCATTCGACAGTTAACGCATTAGAATTGGCTAAAGCAGAAGCGGAGAAAGCAAATCAAAGTAAATCTCGATTTTTGGCGGCCGCTAGTCATGATTTATTGCAACCATTCAACGCCGCACGTTTATTTAGTGAGTTGTTAAAATCAGAAAAGAATTCAATGACTGATTCTCAAGCGGAATTAATCGATAAAGCCGATCAGAGCTTATCGATGGCGGAAGCTATCATCCACTCGTTAATTGACATATCTAAACTAGATAGTGGTCGGATTCATCCTGCAGAACGAACTTTTAATATTCGCACTGTATTAGATTCGCTCGAGCGACAATTTTCTGAGTTTGCAGAACAAAAGTCACTTGGATTAAAAATACTACTGAAAGACCGATATGTTCGCACTGATTCAGAGTTGTTGTATCGCATCTTACAGAACTTCGTCAGTAACGCTATCCGATATACTAATAACGGAAGAGTACTCGTTTCAATTCAAAATCGGAAAGAGCTTCTTAGAGTTTCAGTTTGGGATACAGGTATTGGAATCGAAGAGCAGTTTCAAAGTAAAATTTTCGAAGAATTTAAACAGCTATCAGATTCGAAGACATCTTCGTCATCTGGAGCTGGATTAGGATTGGGCCTTTCAATTAGCGAACGATTAGCGGCAATACTAAACCTCCCTATAGAAATCCATTCTACTCATGGGAAGGGTACTGTTTTTCATATCTATATTCCTTTAGTTGACGCACCAATTACTAAACCCTCAAGTCCACTTGTGACCAGCCCAATAATAGAATCACCACTCTCAGGAACTAAAGTTCTTTGTGTTGATAACGAAATCCAGATTACTGATGCGATGTCTCTATTGTTAAATCGATGGGGGTGTGAGGTTAGAGTCGCTCAATCTGAAGAGCAGCTAGGTGAGATATTTAATACGAATTTTCAGCCTGATATCTTAGTCGTTGATTATCAGCTTGATCGTGGAAAAACGGGAATCCAATTTATTCAATCTGCTAGAAAGGTACTGGGACAAGAAGTACCTGCAATAATTGTTACAGCAGACCATACGGAGGAAGTTGAAAATGAAGTTAAAAGAATGGGGTTGTTATTATTGTACAAGCCGCTTAAACCTGCAGTACTAAGGGCTACTATGAACAGTGAACTCGGAAGAAATTAGCTATTGAAGTCTTGTTTGATATGAACTTTGTTAGCGATAAGAACAACCTGAGTTCGATTGTATACTTCCAGTTTTCGCATTATCGCCGTGACGTGAGCTTTAACGGTAGCCTCTGTAACTTGTTGTTCAAAAGCTATCTGTTTATTTAATAAACCTCCGGCCAATAAATTAAATACTTCTAATTGTTTTGGTGTGAGTTCTGCAATTTTTCTTACCAACGATATTTGTTCCATCTGGTCTATAGCTTTCGATTCTAAACTTCCCGTAGGGAAGCAAAGTTCGCCACTAATTACTTTCTCAATGGTGTTAGAAATCGTCTCAATCGAGGCTGATTTAGTTACAAATCCTAGCGCACCATATTGTTTAGCATTGGCGGCAATTTCAATTGAATCATTCGCTGAAATCATCACGATAGGAAGTTGTGGATTTCGCTTTACTATGTGTGTCAAACCAACGAACCCATTTGCTCCAGGCATATGCAAATCTAATAATAGTAAATCAGCATCGGAATTCGAAATTAGTATTGTTTCTAGCTCGGAGATGCTGTCGGCTTCAATAAAAATGCGACACGACAAACTTGCCTGAAGGGCATGCTTGAGAGCATTTCTAAATAGCGGGTGGTCGTCCGCGATTACTATTTTATTCACTTCAAAAGGTCTGATGTTTATCCCCTATTCTTTCGATTGTTAATGATATCATCGACAACCGCAGGTTCGGCTAATGTTGAAATATCACCTAGATTCGAGAACTCGTTCTCTGCAATCTTCCTGAGAATTCGACGCATTATTTTCCCAGAGCGAGTCTTAGGTAAACTCGGCGTGAATTGAATAAAATCGGGCGAAGCAATTGGTCCTATTTCTTTTCGAACCCACTGAACCAACTCTTTTTCAAGAGCGTAATTTCCTTCGATACCGGAGTTCAATGTGACAAAAGTATAGATTCCTTCACCTTTTATCTCGTGAGGATACCCCACCACCGCGGCTTCTGCTACATTGGCGTGGGCCACCAGTGCACTTTCAATTTCTGCGGTCCCCATGCGATGGCCTGAAATACTTAATACATCATCAACCCGACCTGTGATCCAGTAGTAACCGTCTTCGTCTCTTCGGGCCCCATCACCAGTAAAGTAATTCCCTTCGAAGGTGCTAAAATAAGTACTAGCAAATCGGTCATGATCGCCATAAACTGTGCGCATTTGACCTGGCCAACTGTTCTTAATAATTAGGTTGCCACTAGCAACACCTGTTAATTCATTGCCATCTCCATCCACTAATGCTGGCTCAATGCCGAAGAAAGGGCGAGTGGCTGAGCCAGGTTTGAGAGTTGTCGCACCAGGTAATGGTGAGATTAGAATTCCGCCGGTTTCTGTTTGCCACCAAGTATCCACTATGGGACACCGTTGTTCGCCAACAACATCGTAATACCATTGCCAAGCTTCTGGATTAATTGGTTCGCCGACACTTCCAAGCAGACTTAAAGATTTTCTAGAAGTGCTTTTAACTGGGTCGTCTCCCTCACGCATTAACGAGCGAATAGCGGTTGGTGCGGTATAACAGATGTTGACATTATGCTTATCACAGATTTGCCAGAAGCGGCTAACATTAGGGTAATTAGGTACACCTTCAAACATGAGTGTTGTTGCGCCATTGGCTAAAGGTCCGTAAACAATGTAGCTATGACCTGTAATCCAACCGACATCAGCAGTACACCAATAAATATCGCCTGGATGATAATCAAACACATACTGATGGGTTATAGATGCATAAACAATGTAACCACCGCAGGTGTGCAATACGCCTTTTGGTTGTCCAGTCGAACCTGAAGTATACAAAATAAAAAGTGGATCCTCAGCGTTCATCGGTTCGGCGGGACATTCGTTGGAGACCTCTTTTGCTTGTTCGTGAAACCAATGATCAGTCCGTTCAACCCAATTGACGTTTTTCTCAGAGTTCTTAATGACAAGAACAGACTCTAAGTACTCAGAAACACCAACTTTTTGAGCAGCGTCGTCTACATTACTTTTAAGTGGAATGCTCTTACCACCTCGATTACTGAAGTCTGCAGTAATCACTAACTTGCTTTTGCAATCAATAATTCGGCCTGCTAGAGCATCTGCGCTAAATCCGCCAAACACGACTGAATGAACGGCTCCTATTCGTGCGCACGCCAACATAGCGTATGCTGCTTCCAGAATCATCGGCATATAGAGAGTAACGCGATCACCTTTGCCTATTCCTAAGCCTTTAAGCACATTTGCAAACTGGCAGACCTTTTGATGGAGTTGGCTGTAAGATAGGTTGATGGAATTATTAGGGTCATCGCCTTCCCAAATAATCGCAGTTTGTTCTCCTTTATCTTCGAGATGGCGGTCGATACAATTAGAGCAGACATTGAGTGTGCCATCACCATACCAGCTAATATGAAGATCTTTTTTAGCGAATGACACATCTTTTACTGTGCTATAGGGTTTCATCCAGTCTATTCGTTTACCTTGTTCTCCCCAAAAAGCCTCTGGCTCGTCGATAGAGTATTGGTACATGTCAATATATTGAGACTCGTTCAACAGTGTTTTGTTTGCGAATATCTCGCTGACTGGGTAAGTGTTTGGCATAGTGGGGTCCTGTTCTAGCTTTAGCTGAAAGTCAGCGAGTGTCGCTTCACTATTAAGATTCTATTTAATGCCGAGCCTTTTGACCATATTCAGTTTATTAGACTTTGGTCTAAAGGAAGCGTAGAACTCAGTTGTTTTGCGCAATTTTTGGTGAATTTTCATTGCATTAGACTAATGGCTAATAGTCAAGAGAGATAGCTCTGAAGCAAACTCCCTAACTCATAAGTCACACACTAGCGAGTGAGGGAAAATGAAACAAAAAATAAAAAAACTAACAAAAGCTATAGGGTTATCTCTTTTAGTAGTGCCAGTAATATTTACAGCAACTCCCATATTTGCTGAAGAATCAGTTAATCAAAGAATTAAAAAACTGGAAGCGATGGTTGAGGAGTTGAAACGAGCAAAGTCGCAAACAGTGGAGAACAAGAAGTCAAAAGAAAAACACAGCTATAAATTTGGAGGATTCATTAAAGCTACTGCATCATTCAGTGATTACAGTGACGGTGATTTGGGGGCTAATAGTGGTCTAAGAGATTTTTACATCCCCGGCACAATACCAGTTGGTGGTGCTGATGAGAGTCAAGATTTCGATTTTAGTGCCAAGGAAACGAGAATAGGTTTTAAATCGAGTCATCATCTTGCGAACGGTGATAAACTAACAACCAATATCGAAATGGATTTCTTGCTCCCGCCAGGTGGTAATGAACGTGTGAGTAACTCGTATAATCCAAGACTAAGACATGCATACCTGACTTATAACAATTGGCTGTTTGGACAAACATGGTCCACTTTTCAAGACGTTGGGGCTCTGCCTGAATCTGTCGATTTCTTAGCCGCTCCTGATGGGATCGTTTTCGAAAGACAACCAATGGTCCGATATACCGCTGGGGCGTGGCAGTTTGCGATCGAAAATCCGGAAACGACAGTAACTCCATTTGAAGGGGGCGGGAGAATTGTAACGGATGATAACGGATTACCTGACTTTGTGGGACGTTACAATCATAAAGCAGACTGGGGACATATATCCGTCGCCGCTCTAATCAGACAATTATCTTACAACAATGGTTCGGACGATGAGTCAACGTCTTCAACCGGTCTAAGTGTGACTGGAAAATTGAAGATAGGGACTAAAGATGATATCCGATTTAATTTAGCGACTGGTTCGGGAATGGGGCGATATGTGGGGTTAAATACAGCTAACGGCGCAGTGCTTGATGCTGCAGGTAATCTTGAAGCGATTGATTCATCCTTAGGTGCTGTTTCTTATCGTCATCAATGGAATAGCAAGTGGCGCTCCAATTTTATCTTGTCGGGTATCAATGTTGATAATGATACTGCACTAACGGGAAGTTCGGTGACTAAATCAGTGCAGAGTGTTCAAGTTAATTTACTACATAGTCCTGTGCCTAAGTTAACATTAGGCTTCGGAATCTTAAGTGCTAACCGCGAGTTAGAGAGTGGGGCCGATGGCGATTTGTTAAGAACTATTTTTACTGCCAAGTACGCTTTTTAGCCTAAGTGAAAAAGTTACCCAAACCGCTGGTTGTATTATCGGATGGTTTGGGATAATTATTCAAACTAACCAAATTCTTATGATCCAGATCATTGGAACTGCAATCTCTTGAACCTACCATCCTAAAACCGGTTATCTTCATGGTATGAAGTAAGAATTTATTTTATTGTTCAAAGGACGATTATTTCAGTCGTTAATTGTGAAACTTTGCAGGACTATTTATGGAAATAGAGAGCCTAGAAATACATCAATATCTTAGCCAATGCGAACCTTTCTCTAAGCTCGAAAAACAACAACAAATACAAATTACACGCAGTATTGAAATAGTTTATTTTAGGCGTGGTAGTACTATTTTGTGGCCAGGTGCTGAAAATCACTGGTTATATATCGTTAGAAGTGGCGCGGCAGAACGTAGTGAAGAAAACGGACAAGTCGTCGCAAAGTTTTCAGAGAGAGATATTTTTGGACAAGCTTCGCTCGCTAGAAAAGGGATAGTTAAGCGTAAAATCATCGCTATCGAAGATTGTCTCTTATATCGAATCCCGCGCAATATTTATGATGAATACAGTGAAACAAGTCCTTATTTTAGGTTCTATTTTGAGCGTTCTCAACATAAAAAAAATATTTACACTCGTAACGACTCCCAATCAAATTCTAATTTGAGTTCGCTGCATGCAAAGGAGCTCTTAGTTGATAAACCCCATATAGTCGATCATAAACAAAGTGTTGCTCAATGTGCTCAATTAATGCAACAAAAAAATGCAACTTACTTATTGATCACTCAAAACG
>JAHRVB010000250.1 GCA_019090895.1 Kangiellaceae bacterium | reverse complement strand
ATATCAGGATTCTTTGTGATGTTACTTTAGGAATAAAAACTCTAAACAAAATGGAAATAAATACTAGAATCAACGCTATCATAAAATTTGACAAAGCAATATTCAAAACAAATAAAAGTAGTAATCCAAATAAGAACGTTTTTTCAATGAATTTGAGCTTTATTTTTTTTGTTGTCGCTATAAATAATAAGGTTCCAAATAGAAAGACCAGAAAATAAATAAACTCATAACCCGCAACACCTTGCCCCATTTGTTCTAAACCCGCAGCAGTGTCTTTTTTGGCAGTTCTAGAAATATTAGGGTTTGTGACGTACTGCATTACAGTCATTACACTGGTGATAATCACAACCGGAATCAAGTAGATTATCAACTTCACGCTATCTGCTTGGCGATTGTTCTTCTCATTAAAACGGTACGCCCAGTAAAAAATAAATATCTGGAAATATTCTAGGAAGCGATTTCCGATAAACCCATTGCCGGCTGCAAATGCTATAAAAATGGTATACAGAAAAAACAGATAGGTAACTAATTGATGTGTATCGGGCTTAGTAAAAAATCTAGGGTTTGAAAGCAATACAGCAAACAACCACAACATCATCAAGAAGGGCCACAAGTAGTTAAAAAATGGCAACGCCCTTATTGGTGGAGAAAACGACATTACAGCTAACACATAAATAATACACAATGAAATTAGATAAAAGGAGCCTCTTTTCCTAGAGTTCAAAATATCACTCATTCTTTAATCATTACTTAATTGGCTAAAAGCTGGGCGTAAAGCAAGCCAAGTTTCTTCTCTATGGCTAGAACTGAAAATTTTTCATTGACTTTAAATAGTGCGTTTACTCCATATTGGCGCCGGAGTTCAGGGTTATCAATTAGTTTTTGCATTGAGTTCACTAACGCAATAACATCTCCTGTAGGGAATAGTTCCCCGTTATACCCAGATTCGACTATTTCTGGTACCCCTCCCGTATCTGACGCGATCAGAGGCAAACCAGCTTTCGAAGCCTCAAGTAGAGCATTAGAAAGAGTTTCATGCAATGTAGGTAAAACAAAAATGTCTGCGGAAAAATTGACATCTTGAGCATTATCGCAATAACCTAAGAATGTAACCTGTCCACTTGTAACTTGTTCATTCAATCGAACTTTCATAGGTTCTAAATAGTCGCCTTCACCTGCAATTATAAATTTCACTTTAGGCTGAGTACTGAAATGGGTTATGGCGTCTGCTAAGATGTGATAACCTTTTTCTTTTGTAATTCGGCCAACTGAACTGATCACTATATCGTCATCTACAATAGATAACAGCTTCCTATATTCAAGCTTACTCAGAATCGGTTGGTTTTTTGGAGGAAAATTATAAATTGTGCCAAAAGATTTATGCTTAAACCTTTGGGCTATTTTGTTAGTAGACACATAGTCACTAACGCCAACAATTTTGCTTGCAATTATTAGGGTTAGAGGTTCCAGTATCCTGGCCAACAAAAAGCGTTTTATTGGGTTGAAGTAAATGGCATCAGTCGAAGTGCCGCGTATTGTTACGATATTTTTTCTCGCACCCGCTAGATAACACGCTACTGCAAGATGAAAGCCTTGTAAAGAAAGCCCAGTAAAATGAACTATATTTGGATCTATTTTTTTAATTTGATTTCGTAGATTTAAAATACGCTTCAAACTTACACCCCGCCCAATGCTAGGGTCATAATTAATAACTTCAAAGTCATAATCATTTGCCAAAGTTGAACTCATAATTCTGGTAGTACTGGTATATGGCCCCCCCCCTTTTCCTCGGGTTGATAAATCCATTGCAATTAAAGGTTTATTTTTATTTCGCATTTCTTTGACAGCTATTAAGTAACTCAGCGAGACTATTTTTTGAAGTTCTAAAGTCAAATTGACTTTTAGCAATTTGTCTAGCAGCCTCACGCATAACCTCTAAGTCTCCATTATCAAAATCGAGTACTCTTAGTAAGCCTTTCTTCAAACTAGCAGGGCTTTCATTATCACAAACTACACCTGTTTTTCCGTCAATAAGATAATCAGCCAAATCACTAGTGTGATTGGCGATCACAGGCGTGCCGACTGAAAAACTTTCTACAAACTTTGTTGGGAAGCCAGCTTTTGCATATCTCTTATTTGGTCTTAATAAAACACTAAAATCAGATTGTCTAATAATGCTGAACGCTTCATGTTGTGGGACTATGCCATAACACTTAAAACAGCTAGGTAAACTAGTGAAATTTCTAATTCTTAATGCCGGATAATTAAGGAGTTGTTCAGTAGTAATCCCTGCAATATTAAATTCAAACTTTTCGCCATGTTCATCAATCTCTAACAAGGCAGCTAATACATTATCCAATAGATCTTTGTGGCCTGGACTTCCGGTATATCCAAGTTTGATTTTTGGGGAGTTTTCAGTTTTGGTTTTTAAAGCGACTTGTTTAACATCAAGTGTGGGCGGAATTCTAATTGTTCTACAACCTTTCGATTGATAATAGCTTTGTAGATATTTGCTAATCGCAATTATATTCTTTGTTTTTGGAAGAAAATAGCGCATTGCAAGCTCAATATTCCAATAATAAGGATTTAATATTCCTTGGATCAAACTAGGTGGGTCATACCATTCAACTGCATCAAAAATTAATGGTACTTTATTCCGCTTGCACCACGGTAGCAGCCGCATTAAATAGGGCGAATAACCACTATAAAGAATAACTGCTGCTGGCTTTTTCTCGAGCGAGTCAAGCCATGAGATTGTCTTTTTACCCATTGAAAAATAAAGTAGGTGCTTAAACAGTTTTGGTAAATGTTCAGCAGTTCTTTCATTTAAAGAACAAACTGAAATACCTTCAAAATCATTATTCTCTGGTGCATCAGAGTCACATTGCCCAGTCCCAATCACTACTTTGTAATTGAGCAATTGAAGTGTTTTTGAAATTCCTACTATTCGTCGGGCCGCCGCTCCGCCATTTGGGAATGAAAAAGGTCCTACGTAAGCAATCGTTTGTTTCTCAGACACGCCAGACAACTCTATTCACATAATCAGTGTAGCTGTGGATTATTCTAACCACTTTATCGGAGACATTAGGCATTGAATAATCCGATACTAATCTAAGAGTCCTCTGTTCACCTCTACCTTGACCTTCTATAACATTCAAGCTTTGTAATATGCGTTCTTCATCAAGCCCGACCATGATTACCGCAGCTTCTTCCATTCCTTCAGGACGCTCATGCGCCTCTCTAATATTCAAGGCGGGAAAATTTAGAATCGAAGATTCTTCATTAATAGTACCGCTATCTGATAAAACGGCTTTAGCATTAATTTGCAGGTTGTTGTAATCTTTAAATCCTAATGGCTTAAGTAATTGAACTAGGGGATGAAACTTTATACCTGCTTTTTCAATTCTATTTCGCGTTCTTGGATGGGTAGAAACAATAACTGGATATTGATATTTTTCGGCTACAGCGTTTAACATGCTTACTAGCTTTTTGAAGTTAACATCTGGATCTATATTTTCTTCTCGATGGGCACTTACAACGAAATACTGTTCTTTTTCAAGAGACAGCCGACTAACAACATCCGACTCTAAAATATCATCTAAATAACAATTAAGAACCTCAAACATTGGACTACCTGTTTTAATCACCATTTCTGGAGGCAGTCCCTCCCTTAATAAATAGTCTCGAGCTATCGTGCTGTAAGTAAGATTTATATCGGCAGTATGATCAACAATGCGCCTATTTATTTCTTCTGGTACTCGCTGATCAAAACATCGATTGCCTGCCTCCATATGGAACACCGGTATTTTCCGTCTCTTGGCAGGAATAACGGCCATACAACTATTTGTATCTCCCAGAACTAACAGCGCATCTGGTTTAATTTCCTCTAACGCTTTGTCGACAGTAACTATAACATTTCCAATAGTTTCCGCTCCGGTTTTACCAGCTGCACCTAGAAAATGATCGGGCTTTCGGATTCCTAAATCACTAAAAAATATTTCATTTAATTCGTAATCGTAATTCTGACCAGTATGAACAATAATGTGCTCGCAATACTTATCGAGTTTAATCATTACTCGAGACAATCGAATTATCTCTGGTCTGGTTCCTAAAACTGTAACTACTTTTAATTTTTTCAAGATTTAAACCTTATGATTAATAGTATCTGGATTTTCAGGATCAAATATTTCATTCGCCCATAACATCACTAACATTTCATCTTCGCCGATATTAGTTATATCATGAGACCAGCCAGGAACAGTCTCAACAACCACTGGTGTGTCACCGCAAGTTTCAAGTTGAAAAAACTCATCAGTAATGATATTTCGG
Source organism: Kangiellaceae bacterium (assembly GCA_019090895.1). GTDB lineage: Bacteria > Pseudomonadota > Gammaproteobacteria > Enterobacterales > Kangiellaceae. The sequence continues at coordinate 7,673 of JAHRVB010000250.1, read as the reverse complement.
AAACCGAATCTAGCTGTTCCTTTAATAACTAGAAATTTTTCGTTTTTTGTATGATGATAATGACCACCGCGCGTTATACCCACATGCGCTGTAAAAAAGGAAAACTGCCCTGAATCTTTAGTCTTGAGCATTTCTACAAATACCCCGCGTGGATCTTCATGCTTTTTTAGTTCATAGCTGAACTGCGAGGGAGAATAGTAGCTTATAAAAGTAGCATAGAGCGCGCGAGTTAAATCATTACCAACTGGTTCAATAATTGATGTCTGTTTGCTGTCCTTAAATGCACGAAGTTGAGCGTCCAATTCACCAACAGTGATCTGATAAATGGGTCGAACTTCGACCGTCTCAACGTTTTTGTTTAATGCTAAACATTCAATGATACGAACAAATTCATTAACAACATCATCAATATAAACTAGCGTAATAACTGAACTAGGGTCATTAATTTGAACTGGCAAATCGTTAGCAATATTATAACAAAAGGTTGCCACTGCAGAATTATAATTTGGCTTGCACCATTTACCAAATACGTTAGGTAAGCGAAAGTTAAACACTGGATTGGCATTTGTTTTGTTAAGTGTATTTAGAGCCTGTTCCGCTAATTTTTTACTCACTCCATAGGGGTTAGCTTGTTCAGCTTGAATAGATGAGGAATATATAACGGGTGTTTTCAACCCCTCTTTTGCTAGTATATTACAAATAGTTTGGGTTAAATCAACATTGCCTTGGGTAAATTCTTCCGTGTTTTTAGGGCGATTAACTCCGGCTAAATGAACAATGAATTCACTCTCTTTTAGTTTTTTATGCAGTGAATCAATAGTATCGCCGCGAACAAATGTATCGATAAGAAATTTTTTTTCTTTCAATTTAACAATTAAATTTTTAGCCACAAATCCATTTGCACCCGTTACTAGAATCTTCATCTTTTACTTTCCGATTTTTTTGTTAACTAGATTGCGAACAAACTCCAATTTAAGCAATAATTGTTTCATTTGTTCAACATCAAGGCGCTCAGTATTATGAGAGTGATAATCTTGCGATGCGGAAATTTTTTCCTCTCCTTGTTCAACATACTTCCCATAATTTAGATCCCTCAAATCCGGTGGTACACGATAATATCCAGTGAGGTTTTCAGCTGCGGCCATTTCTTCTCTGGTTAATAACGTCTCATATAATTTTTCACCATGGCGAGTGCCAATAACATTGACTTGATGGTTTTCCGCGCCTAATAACGAAAGTAATGCCTTAATCAAAACATCTATTGTTGCCGCTGGCGCTTTTTGTATAAACATATCGCCATTTTTCCCATGCTCAAATGCATAGAGTACCAGATCAACGGCATCTTCTAAGGTCATCATAAAACGTGTCATTTCAGGATCAGTCACGGTAATAGGAAGTCCTTTTTGAATTTGCTCAACAAACAATGGTATAACTGAGCCTCTAGAAGCCATAACGTTGCCGTAACGTGTTCCACAGATGGTCGTTTTTGCCCCATGAGTATTACGTGACTTGGCAACGTATATTTTTTCCATCATGGCCTTAGATATCCCCATTGCATTGATTGGGTATGCGGCTTTGTCGGTACTTAAGCAAACAACTCGATTAACATTATTTTGAATCGCCGCCTCTAGCAAATTTTCGGTACCCAAAATATTTGTTTTTACTGCCTCCATAGGGTGAAACTCACATGAAGGTACTTGCTTTAAAGCTGCAGCATGAAAAATAAAATCCACAGAACGAGTAGCATTTAAAACTGAGTTAAAATCACGCACATCACCAATATAAAACTTAAGTTTTGGATTGTTGTACTTTATTCTCATATCTTCTTGCTTTTTTTCATCGCGAGAAAATATTCTTATCTCAGAAATATCGGTTTCTAAAAAGCGTTTTAACACAGCATTTCCAAATGAACCTGTACCGCCAGTAATCATTAAGGATTTATCTTTAAACATTTTTCAAACCTTTGCTATTTATAATTAATTTGCTTTGCTAAATCTACTATCATTTCTAACGAAATGGATTATAGCCATTATCTTTATATCGAATTAAGTTCCAAAATTTAAAGTGTCGATTAGCAAGATATACAGCTTTAACATTATCAAAACTAGCTCTTCCTGCAAAAAAAAGAAGTATTGTTTTCACTAGTTTTCTTAGTGGCCACACTCTACAAAACGACTTAGCTCTATTAGGTTCAAGATGCAAAACAGCGAGTTTCAAAGTCGCTACTGATGTCCAATAATCAATTCGGGCTGATTTTTTATTTCCAGCACAAGTTGAAACTCCTCCCTTGTGCCATAATTTTGCATCAGGAGTATATATCAGTTTGTAACCTAGCTTTTTAGCTCGATGAGCGTAATCATTTTGCTCACCATATAAGAAGAAGTAATCCGAGTAGCCGCCATTTTCTTGATACAATTTTGCGGGAAAAAGCCAAAAAATATCATCTAGCATACCCATTTCCATTTCTGAGTCGTATTGCCCAACATCTTTCTCGTCCCTGCTCTTTATAATGGATATTTGATTAATACCATGCTCAGGGTCTTCCCGCTGGCCTATATATTGAAGACTATCTTTACTATCGTAGTTGTAAACTTTTCCAGATACTATGGCTTTGCATTGATGACTTTCACAAGTATCCACCAAACTCTTAATGGATAGTGGATCTATCAAAGTGTCATTATTCAGTATTAAGAAATGTTTAGGTAATGTTTTACTTGCCAGAGACAGACCATAGTTAATTCCACCAACGTATCCCAAATTCTCATTTAAACTTTCAATAGTTAGTTTTTCGCAATCTTTAAGTTCCGATACTACTCTATCAATGACACTCTTCTCAGACCCATTGTCTATAAGATAAACTTGGTAATTAGAATACTCAGATTTTAAGATAGACTGTATACTTTTTATGGTATATACATCTTGATTATAGTTAACCAAAATTATGGCTACTTTAGATTCATTAGTACTCAAATTAAATCCTAATATGTTATTGGTGTTGGTAGCTAGCTATTTAACTATCGACTTAAGAAGCTCTGCAATCTCAACAATATCATTTTTTGAAATTCCCATATGCATAGGAAGTGATATTATTTCATTACTCGCAGCTCTTGAATTTGGGCAAAGTTCTGCGCTCTGTTTATACGGCTTATATTCAGTATTATCACTGTAATGAACGCCAGGATAAATTTCTGCGTCGTTTAGTTTTTGTAGAATGCTATCTCTATTATTGACTCTAATTTGTAGTAAATGGTGCGACGACTCACAATCTGGGCCATTAGGTATAATCTTTATCGCTTTACAATCTTTTAGAGATTCTCTGTACCAAGCGGCTAATTGACGGCGATAAGAATTATCTCTATCTAGATATTTTAATCCTACCAAAGCTAAACCTGCCATGATGGAATTTCCGTGGTATTTATAGCCCACTTCGTTGACGTCATATTTCCACTTATAGGCCCCCTTATTCGCTGTTCGAGCATAGGTATCTTTATCTATCCCTAACCACGATAGACGACGAGCAATGACGTCGTATTCCATTTCTTTGAAACAAATCATTCCAGAGTCCGCGGTAGGTAAGTTTTTAACCGCTTGAAAACTAAATACTGTGACATCAGCATCATAACCGACATGACGATTATTAAGCCGGGTTCCAGCCATATGTGCCGCGTCTAGGATTAGTTTCAATCCATGCTTGTCACATAGCTTTCTTATTGCTGCATACTGACCGGTATTTCCACCAATCCCAACAAACATAACCGCCGTGGTTTTATCAGTGATTGCCTTCTCAACACTTTCTGGTGATAAACAAAGGTACTCATCAACATCAGCAAACACAGGTTTCATATTGGCATACTTAATTGCATGATTAGTAGAAACAAAAGTAAGTGGAGTGGTAATTATTTCATTTTCGTCAGACCAATCCAGCTCTCGTTTAAGAATTTCTAAAGCTAAGTGCAACCCTACGGTTGCAGAAGAAAGAAAATGTGCATTTTTGAGCCCTGTAAAGATTTTCCATTCTTGCTCGATTTCATTCGTTTTGAAACCTAGGCCTGTCCAGCCTTTTTCTAGGCATTCTCGGACTTGTTCTAAACATTCGTCTACTCTAAAGTTAGGTATAAATAGTTGAGTTGGCATTTTATTCCTCATTCTAAAATTGCATTTTTGAAGCTGTTAGCAGCTAGATCTTTTTCTGACAATACCGGATTAACACCCATTTCTGGCCATTTAATATTTAAGTCCGAATCATTCCACTTTATAGAAAATTCATTCGCGGGGTCATAAAAATCAGAAGCTTTATATAAAACTTCCGCAGTTTCACTCAAGACAACAAAGCCATGAGCAAATCTTTTTGGTACCCACAATTGTTTTTTATTCTCGGCTGAGAGTCTAATACCGAACCATTGTCCGAAGGTTTTTGATTCCTTTCGTATATCAACTGCAACATCAAATATTTCTCCAGCAATAGCTCGAACAAGTTTGCCCTGAGGCCTTTTCAATTGATAATGCAATCCACGCAAAACTCCCTGCGATGATTTGGAGTGATTATCTTGCATAAACTCGCAATCAAAACCTACAATATCGTTAAATATTCTTTTATTATAGCTTTCAAAAAAGAAGCCTCTATCATCGCCATAAACAGTAGGCTCGATTACAAATAAGTCGTCAATCCCCGTTTCTATAGCCTTCATTTAGCCTCCAATAATATTTGCGCAAGATATTTCCCATAAGCAGTCTTGCCAAGCTTGGCTACTTGTTTTTCTAAACCTTTCGAGTCAAGCCAACCATTATGAAAGCCAATCTCCTCTAGGCAAGCAACCTTCAATCCTTGCCTATGCTCGATAGTTTGAACAAAATGACCGGCTTCAATTAGGGAGTCATGGGTTCCTGTATCGAGCCAAGCGAATCCACGACCAAGTAAACTAACGTTAAGATCGTCTCGATTAAGATAAGCAATGTTAACATCCGTAATCTCAAGTTCACCTCTTTCAGAAGGTTTGATCGATTTAGCAATTGAGATTACATCGTTATCATAAAAGTACAGTCCAGTTATGGCGTAATGGGATTTAGGTTTCGCTGGTTTCTCTTCGATGGAAAGAACTTTGCCATCGGCACCAAATTCTACAACTCCAAATCTCTGAGGGTCGGTCACATGATACCCAAAAACAGTCGCTCCACTTTTTCTATTTACAGCATCAACCAATTTATCTGAAAAGTGCTGCCCGTAAAATATATTGTCTCCGAGAACTAGACAAACATTGTCCTCTCCAATAAATTCCTCTCCGATGATAAATGCTTGAGCCAACCCATCCGGACTCGCCTGTTCTGCGTAACTAATCTCTACCCCAAATTGACTTCCATCGCCGAGTAACCTTTGATAGGCGGGCAGGTCATTTGGACTAGAAATTATCAAAACTTCACGAATACCAGCTAACATCAAAACCGAGATTGGATAATAAATCATCGGTTTATCGTAAATCGGAAGCAACTGCTTAGATATACCAAGCGTAATCGGATGCAAACGAGTGCCTGCACCACCGGCTAAAACAATTCCTTTATATTTAGGCACTTCTAAATTTCTCCAACTCGAGTCATTTGGTATTCACCGGACAAAACTCTTTGCCACCATGACTCATTATTCAAATACCAAGTTACCGTTTTTCGAATCCCACTCTCAAATGTTTCTTCAGGAATCCAACCCAAATCGTTTTTGATCTTACTCGCATCTATTGCGTATCTAATGTCATGTCCAGGTCTGTCTTTAACAAATGTAATCAAATCTTTGAAGCTGCTGACACCGACTGCTCTTTTAGGAACCAACTCTTCGAGAAGCTCACAAATCGTATTCACTACCTCAATGTTCTTCTTTTCATTATGACCACCAATATTATAAGTTTCTCCCACGATTCCTTGAGTCAACACTCGGTAAAGCGCTCTAGCGTGATCGTCTACGAATAACCAGTCCCTAACTTGCTTTCCGCTTCCATAAACGGGTATGGGCTTGCCTGACAATGCATTCAAAATCACATGTGGAATTAATTTTTCTGGAAAGTGATAAGGACCATAATTATTTGAGCAATTAGTAATAAGGTACGGAAAACCATAGGTTCTACCCCATGCTCTAACTAAATGGTCGGAACTTGCTTTACTAGCAGAATATGGCGAACTTGGAGAATAAGGTGTTGTTTCAGTAAACATTGGATCTGATAATTCTAAGTCTCCATATACTTCATCGGTAGATATATGGTGAAAACGAAAGTTAGCTTTTTTGATTTCGGGTAATGATTGCCAGTACTTTCTGGCAGTTTCTAGAAGCTCGTATGTCCCTATTACGTTAGTCTGTATAAACTCTCCTGGTTCATCGATTGAACGATCTACATGGCTTTCAGCAGCTAAATGCATAACACTATCTGGAGCGTGCTTTTCAAATAATTTTTCTAACGACTCCCTATCACATATGTCAACTTGTGCAAAGGTATAACGATTATAATTTTCGACATTCAGTAGCGACTCTAAATTTCCAGCATATGTTAGTTTATCAACATTAATGACTTCATCATCGGTTGATTCTAATACATATCTAATTACTGCTGAACCTATAAAGCCAGCACCACCCGTTATAAGAATTTTCATTGATAATAGTCGGAAGCCAATCGCCTTCCCTCCTCACTATTTCTGATATTAATCCGATTCATTTCTTTAATACTTATCGTTGTTTTCGCACTAGTGATAGTAGAACAACAATAACAACGGCTAAAAACCCGCCTAGCAAAGTACCCAAAATTACTATTACGGCTCTTTTAGGTTTGAATCGCTCTTCCGCTACTTTAGCAGGGCTTATGGTCTTAAAAACATACTCGTCGCTAATTTCAGTGAGCATCAGAGTTTTAGATTGCTGTTCAATTAGCTGATAAAAAACGGACTTCATCTCTGCCACGTTAGTTAGAGAAATCTGCTCTTCAAGATAAGCGATACTTCGAATTGCTTCGTCTTTATCTTGTTGTTTTACATGCTCATTAATATCTCTGACTAACTTATCGACCCATTGCTTAGCAAGAATCGGCGAATAAAAACTTACACCGACAGTCACCAAACCGGTGTTCTTATCTTGGGTAACTTCGACTCTTTCAGCAAACAGCTGATATAATTCCCAGCTGGTTGGTTGAGGGCTGTCAGATTTATTCTTATCATACTCTCTCGTCCAAACTTTATTTTCAATGTCGTAAATATCTTGGTCATAGCTCAATCGATTGCTTTTTCTTGTCCAACCATTCACAGCATATAAATCGACTTGTAAACTATTATTGACAATAAATTTTTCAATAAATCCCCACGTTTTCATTACTTGCATTGCTATGACTGACTTGTCATCAGTCGCTCCACCGAGATTTATGCCAGCAAGACTAGCTAACCCACCAAATTGTCCCGCTATTTTCGACAATGAATTAGCACTAGAAGAAGACACCGGAGATAAAATTGCCGTAGATTTATATTCTGGTGCAATGGATAAGGCATAAGCAACAGCACCCATTGCAAAGAGTGTTGTAATAAATACAACCATCCACTTTCCAGCCCAGATGGCTTGCCATAACTCTTTTAAATCGATCTCATCGTCAGCATTTTCAATGCCAGAATAGAGTGCAGGGTTTAGAGTAGAGAGTGCTTTTACTTGAGCT
>JAHRVB010000249.1 GCA_019090895.1 Kangiellaceae bacterium | reverse complement strand
TTGCTATCGTAACTTTTTCCGAATTATATAACGCGTAAGTCGGGTCAAATAGGTCGGTGTAGACGAAGGAATACCCACAGCGCTTCGCGGGACACACTGACCCGACGATTCATTGTCATACAAAAATGACTGCTTTGATTCAACCACCGCGTCGAGTAAGCGTGCCCTGATATTTTACTTTCGTACGGATGCAATGTACTTTCATCCGACGACCGCGTCGGGTTTCCTTCGTCTAGCCGACCTACCTTTTTGAGGAGTAAGTTACTATTCTTTAGCTTTGGTATTTAATAGTAGGATTGATTCGCCCCAGATTTTCATTGAATCATCTGTAGGTTTATCAGAAGCGGTGACTACTTTGATTCCTTTGACCTTGAGTCCTCTTTTCTTAATCCCTTTCATTTCTTTTACCACATCGGCGCGTATTGCCGTGGCGATGTTCATTCCTTGAATAGGAGAATGCTTAGCGAGCAAGTGTTCGAATTCAGCTTCATCATTGGTGGCGATAAATTGAACCACGTCGACCCCAAATGGTTCGGCGACTTCTAATTCAAAAGCGCTGCCACTACCGACGGTAAAGACTTGGTCTTTTTTAATTTTGCTTGGAGCTTCTAAATGATTAGGATAAATTAAGTAGGTACTACCATCCATAGAATGAACGTAAACAGCTAAGTATGCGTCTTGACCAAGGCTAGCTTTAAACTGAATTTTATCACCTTCCATAAACTGAGAACGCTCTGGTTCGATCCAGGCTTTTAGTTTGAGATCTTTGTTAGGGATTTGAGTTGAAATATCGAGGGTTGAACTAACGTTATCTATGGAAGCATCAGACAGCAGAGCTTTGTTTTGACCAATCAATTTGCTCAGTAGTGCTTTCTTTTGTTGTTCGATGGTTGGTACCACTTCATTTTGAGGTTGCCGTTTTTTTTCTACAACTTCAGAATCAACACCTTTGATGTCATCACCTTCGCTATTTGATGCAAACCAATAAGCCCCACCGATAAGAGCTGAAACGAGTAATGCCGGCACTACAAATTTCATCGGGTTACTTTCACCAGAATTAACATTTTCTGATACCGAAGACGTTTCTTTATTTTGAACGCCTTGCCCTAATATGCCAGCTACCGTGTGTGAGAGTTTATCAATGGCTTCTTCTAGCTTCATATCTTTGGCATCTAACCAATGGGCGACTTTTAGAAAGTAATCCATTGAATCCGTGGGCATGATATCGTCGATTCTAAACGGGATTACCACCGCGCCGCAGCCGACGGCTCGTTCGACTTCTCTTAAAACATGCTTAGAGGCATTAGATGCTTCAGAGAAAATAATAACCATGCATTTGCAATTATCGATGCCTCTAACAATCCCGGCGGCGTATTCCTCGCCGGGTTTTATATCTCGTGGCGCAATCCAGCACTTTTGTTGTTTTTGTTCTAACTTTGCGCAGAGTGTATCGGCCACGTTTTTGTTTTTGCTAGCGTAAGAAATAAAAATATCACTCATTGTCTTTTACCTTTTATTATTCGAGTTATTATTGATGGTTCGAAATAATTATTTGTTTATTCTTGGAAAAGTCGAACAGACCTGGACGTTGTGCATCATTGGTCTTTTCGACGGTCTCATGCAAAACTTTTTCATCGATCTGTTCATTATCCTTTGCAACGGCGACCACTTTAATCCCTCGACTATTAGTCAGGGTATCAGGACTTTCCACCAGAGATTGATACAGCTCAGGCACACGATTTATTGCATAGCTTAACCATTCTCTTGCGGAAATGCTATTGTCCTTAGGCAGTCTATCGGCTGACTGAGCCCGTAGACCTTCTTCGACTAAGGAGTATGTGAGCAGCCCATGATTCAATTGGTCACTTTCTAGGGCGAATTCTTCCGCCTGACTGGCGGTTAAGATCATCATTTGTTTGTTATAAGCAAGCTGGCCGAGTCCGGAGCTTCCCATGGGACCCGGTTTGAAATTTTTGCCTTCAACACTGGCCGACGAATTACAGGCATCGATGACCATCAAGAAATTGTCAGAGTCGATATCACGCAGCATTTCATTTAAATCTTCACTAGTTATAGTCGACTGCAATAATTCAGGCGTAATCGTCCGTTCGTTGCCTTCGGCAATATCCCAGGGGAATAAATGAAAGTCACCGTCTGCGGATGCATAACCATGACCCGAATAGGAAATCAACACAGTGTCTTCTGGTTTAACTCGTTTCAGCGCTTTGAGTTTTGTTGTTAACTCTGTGTTGGCGGTTGAAACTCCTTTGCCTGAGAGCTTCGCTAATACTTGTCTAATCGTTTCTTTACTGGGTTTTAATACATCGTCACCGGTTGAAAGATTAATACTGATGACATCACTGTACTTTCCAGTAGATTGCAAACCATCAACTACTTGTTGGTGGATTGCATTGGCGTCGGGAACTGCGTAAGTAAGATCCCATGCGGGGTTATTATATTCATTCACGCCTATGGCAATCACATAAGCTTTCGGCTTCTCTCTTGCCTCTTGAGGCTTGACAGTGAGGGTGTAACTGGTGGTTGCGCTTTTGATATTATCTCGATTAAATGCATAGCTGCTAAAGATTAAGTCATTGGAAGAATCACTTGCTGGCAATTGAATACCATTAAATACAATCGTTGATTGTTTAAGTCCGTTGACCGAGTTGGTCTCGCTAGCACTGGAAACCGGAGAATAGGCCACTTGTTTGTTATCTCGAAACAACCGTAACCCCTGAAATCCGGAACGTTGTTTTGAGCTGGTTGAATTGTCCCTTGTGGCTCCCGATTGTTCGCTAACTTTCACCGTCACGGTGACCAGCCGATTAGTGTTAGATTCAAACTCTACTTGTTCAATAGAAACCTTTGGTCTGACTCGATTAATCGAAGCAATGGACTTGACCGGAGAGAACTGTTCGCCTGAAAGTAACCTTGGGATCAATCTTGGTTTAAAGAAGTCATTCATAAAGACTTCGATGGGAAGGGCTTCTAACGGTGAGTCATCGGATACCCATGATGCAAAAGGTAAATCGCCTGGACTATTGCTGTCATAGCGGCCCTGTTCATCAAGTGCTACCCAGGTTGA
>JAHRVB010000248.1 GCA_019090895.1 Kangiellaceae bacterium | reverse complement strand
CTACTTTTTTTCTGGCTTCACGATAGGCCAAGACTACTGCCTTTCCTTCCTTTCTGGATATGGCTACCTGTTGTGTGTTTTTCCTTGCTTCAGCATAGGCTAAGGCTTGCGCTTTACGCTCTTCCCTTGATTTGGCTTGGGTTCTATCTCTTCTGGGTGGAATTCCCATTTTTTCTCTGTATTCAGCGTCAAGCTTTTGGAGTTTTTTCTCGCGTTGTTTAATTAGAGCTTGCCATGCCACATTATATTCTTCATTTTTCTTTTTTGCTGCTTTTATAGCCCGCTCATTTTCAAGGAGCAGCTCTTCTCGTGCGGTTGCTTTTTTAGCTTTTTTTTCGGCTCTGGCCTTCGCCAATTCTTCTGCTCGTTTTTGTTTGGCTTTTCGCTCATCTTTAATATGCTGAGGTTCTTGACCTTCCTTAATTCTATCTTCAAGCCATTTTTTTGCTCTTTGCTCGCTAATAGCGACTTGCTTTTTACGCATACGATCTTCGTCAGTCATATACCTGTTTAAGACTGTTTCTGTGCAGTAATTTAGAGGCAAATGAAGCCGCCATAATGAATCTTTCGGTGTAAGTTCTTTTCCATCAGCATCACTCAAGAAACGACTGAAATTAGCAGAATAGTAATCCCTCTCATTTCCTTCCATAACATGCCTTGTCGTATTGTCGAGGCAGCGGCAAAAGGTATATTCACTCTCTGGCTCTACATTATAATTTACAAGACAAGATTCATAAAACGTAACTTCTAAAGCGGCCTTTTCTTCAGAAATGGATTCTTGTACTGCACTTGGAATCTCTATTTTGTCGGATTGTAAAGACGGTTGTCCATGTGCAGCACGCCATAAGTTTTCCTTCATTTGATATAATGTTGCGGATTGGCATGTTACTTCCCGAAAAAACCGCCCCATAATTTGATGTCTGTCTGTTGCATTAAAGCGCCTGTTTAGACCTTTGCTTCCCCGCTCAAAGTAGCTTTTATGAGGTTTCTCCAAAGAAAGCTTGGACATTTTAAACATTTGAAAAAAGTTACTTTTTATGGCGTTATCTTCCATAAGGTTACGTTTGCGATCATTTTTATATTCTAAATATCTATCCTTAAATCTATCCTCCATTTTTATGGTAATACTGACAGGTTCATCTCTGTAAGATTCCATGCCTCCAACCATATGAACTCTCTGAGTTGTAGTGGTTATTGCAAAGTGATTTGATGGAATAGAATTTCCACATAGCATGCTATTAACTTCTACAAACTTTAGGTAATCATCTTTGAACTGGGATGAACGCGAGCTTGCATTATCATCAAATTCACCTTGAAATATTAATTTCATTACATGAAACGTATCATATTTATCCCAAAAATTGTCTGATTTATAAACAATTCCAGCCTGTCTTTTTCTGAGTTCTCCATTATCCGTGAGCTCGTCTGCGGCAAGGGCAAGGTATGATAATAATGAAAACGATATGGCGGTACATATCGCTATGACATTCTTTCTTAAGTTAACGCTCATAGTAATTTTTTTATTGAAATTTAATAAAAGTAGGGGCTGCTGTAAGAGGCAACCCCAATAAATAATCTATTTAATGGCCTGTATTCATTAAGACTATGGAGATACATAATCCCAACGTAGATAGACTCTGGCTTTGGTCGCGCTCGATGGTGTGACGGCAGCGTTATCAGCAACCTCATCCAACAGTGAAAATACCTCACCATTGCCCATGATAACGTAGTCATCATCAGAAAGCTCATCATCATCTTCAAGGCCAAGTGCTTCATGCAGGCGGACTGAATTAGTTGATAAGGCGTAACCCTCATCATCAAAGAACCAGACTCTGTGCTGGCTTTTATCAAGGCGAATATCTCTGCCAATATTATTGGTGAACGTCACACGTAAGGCCGGATAGTTCGGCACATCGGGTGATATTGTCCAACTCATCTGAGCATCCAGCTCTTCGGCTTTCGAGACGGTGGATAAATCACGCAGAGGATTTACCACGATACGCTCAATCTCTAATGATGCGATTTTGTCAAAATCTTCGCGAGAGGTGAAATTGGATCGTGCGACGTAGCTTTGTGTATATCCGGGGGAGAAACATCTCTGAGATCGGTTAAGGAATAACTCTGATCCAGCAGAGCTCTCGCCAAATATATTTATATTATCCAGTACATTGCCAGCAGCATCTTTAGCATGAATATCATCAGGTATAATGCAGTAATCATGAGCAGAGTTATTGGTGATCTCGAAGGAATAATTTAGATCAAGCCCACTAATGTTAAAACCTTCACTGCGCAGGTAAAGGCGTGCATTATCTACTACATGGATGTCTACGCCTTCTGTGATGCTCTCATGAATTCTAACCTCGGTAATGCTTAGAGGAACGGTTTTCTTGGGTGAGTTATCTTCTGTGATCCCTAAGCAACTGCCGGATGGCACCTCAAACACATAAACATTACCCCGCGTGGAGGTCAGGTTGGGCGTATTGGCGGCACAGTATTCATCATCGCTTGAACCTGTAGGGATACCGTTAATGCCGTCTAATGTCTCACGAAAATGGGCAAGTGCAGTTTCCGCAGATAAGAGCAGTTGTGCCCCAGCATCACTGCCGCTTGTCATGGTGGCGATGATGGTTTGAACAAGACCGTCATCAGTGAATGCCTCTGGAGTTTGAGCGAAGTCAATAACCGTATCCACCGCTAAATCTCTCATAATTGATGTGATCTGAATGCCGTTATCAGGGTTCGCATCATTATCCAGTGTTTGAAGAAAGCGCAGGATGTTTACGACCTCATCATCGGTTTCATCTTCTGCGCCATCTATCAGCTCTAGCGGTGTGATAGTATCAGCGCCCAATGCCGCGCCAATGGTGATACTGCCAATGGAAAAGATAACTGTGTTATCAATCTCATACTCAAATCTACCATCGACATCTGTGAAACCTGATAGAGCACCAGAGGAATAGGACAGCCCTTCAACAGCGCTATCTAAGAATATGCCTGTTGCGCTTTGAGGAGGGTTAGTTGTCGGTGGAGGATCTGTTGGTTCCGGGGCGTTGCTACTACTTCCACCGCTGCCGCCACAGGCGCTAAGCGCTATTGTCAGAAATGCCAAACAGGCTGCTTTATATGTTCCTTTTACCACTTGTTTCACTACAAATATCCCCTTGTGTGAAGTTATCTAAAAACCCCTGTAAAGTGAGCAGACGAAATCGCCAAATTATAGCGATCTTATTTGATCTCCATACCTCCCATATAGGAGGTGAGCCTTGTTAAAGTTCCATCGTTAAATACAAATCTTGAATTTCCTTAGGCTGGATACACAGATATTCCAAAGTCTGTGTTTCGCTCGCATGTCCATACGCCCGCATCAAGAGTGCAACAGGGG
>JAHRVB010000247.1 GCA_019090895.1 Kangiellaceae bacterium | reverse complement strand
CGGAAGATCCTAACCCAGAAGAAATTTTGGCTTTTCTAAGAGACCGTGATCGAATTTTCCAAGATGATTTTGTTGGAGTTGTTGTTGATACATTTAACGATGAGAGGAAAGGGTTCGAATTTTTTGTTAACGCCTTAGGTGCGCAAGGCGATTTAACGGTCGATGATACGCGAAATAGAGAAGATTCTTCATGGGATGCGGTTTGGGAAAGTCTTGGTCGCGTCACTGATGATGGGTATGTGGTTGAAATGGCAATACCCTATCGCGCTTTACGATTTCCTGCGGGTTTGGAAAAGCAAGTTTGGGGCATTCGGTTTTTGAGAATTCATCCTCGAGAGTCCAGAGCTGTCTACGCAGATAGCCCAACGGATCGCGCTCAGAATTGCACCCTTTGTATTGCTAATAAAGTCAGCGGCATGCCCAATTTAGAGTCAGGAAATAATCTTGATATTACGCCAACGTTGACCCACGTCGATGCCAAACATAGAGACCTAGATGAATCGACTGACTGGGACGATATTTCCGATACCGAAGTCGGTGTCGACATACGATGGGCAATGACGGAGAACTGGATTCTAAATGCGACTATAAACCCTGATTTTTCTCAAGTAGAAGCTGATGCTGGTCAGCTCGATATAAACACCACCTTTTCTTTATTCTTTCCTGAAGCTCGGCCTTTCTTTTTAGACGGTGCAGAATATTTTAATAGTTCAAATAGATTAGTCCATACTCGGAATATTGCGGACCCTGACTTCGGTGTCAAAATAACCGGGAAAGTGGATGGAAATAGCGCTGGCATGATTGTCGCCAGAGATACTTCGACTAGTTTTCTATTGCCTGGAAGTGAAGGTTCAGATCTCGCAGAGTTAGAAGGCGTCGAATCGGACATATTTATCGCTCGTTATCAAAAAGATGTTGATGCCAAGAGTAATGTCGGAGCGTTAGTTACTCGAAGAAGTGCCGATGGTTATGACAACACCGTGACCGCTCTGGATGGAAAGTACTTTTTTACTGAATCTGATAGTCTTGAAGTACAGTTGATGCATTCTGACTCCACTAATTCAGAATATCTGCAAGAAGAGTATGATTTAGCGGCAGACCAATCAGATCATGCCTTGTCATTAAGGTATCGACATCAAAAAGAAAACTATAGTTTGCGGGCGGCCTATGATGATTTCGGAGAAGACTTCAGAGCAGATATGGGGTTTGTTGGTCGTGTTAATTTTAAGCGAGTAGTACTCGGCGGAAACTACACCTGGTATGGCGATAAAGACAATGCATGGACTCGTTGGGGCTTTTTTGGCGATTGGGATAGAACGGAAGACCAAGATGGGAAATTATTAGAAGAGGAAAGTGAATTACATTTCAATTTACGAGGTCCAAAACAATTTATAACTAATTTTGGTTTTGTCACTCGAGACCGTCACTATGATGAACAATTATTCAAAGAAGACAACTTTATGATGTTCTTTGAATTTAAACCACTGTCAAATCTCACTGTCGGTAATTTTATGATTATTGGTGATCAGATCGACTACGCGAATACGCAACTTGGCGAAAGAAAATTGTTTGAGCCATTTATAAATTGGCAATTGGGTAAACACTTAAATATTAGAGTGTCGGGTACTCAGCAAGCATTAGACGTTCCAGGAGGAGAGCTATTTAATGCCAATTTAATTGACGCTCGAATCTCTTATCAGTTTAATATTCGCAGTAGACTATCTCTTACTTTGCAAACGACAGACATCGAAAGAAATCAGGCTCTCTATACAGAAGATGAAGTCGATGCACGTTCAGAATATTTTAGTAAACAACTGATTTATTCCTACAAGATTAATCCGCTATCTTTAGTGTATCTAGGCTATTCGGATAATGAAGTTGATAACGATAATCTTTCTTCATTGACCAAAACAGATAAAGCTATTTTCGTCAAATTTAGTTATATGTGGCAGTACTAAACTTGACGACATAGAGATATATTTTACAGTCCAGTCTTTTGTCTATTGCAGAAAAATCAGTGGTTTAATAATTTAAAGCTGACCACTGATTGTCTTGGCGTAAAAGTCTGGGTCAGTATCGCCCTCCGTTGAAAGTAATAGAACTCGTGAACGGTTATTTAATCCAAGTGCTCGCTTAATTTCTGAGTGTTCGGGCTTGGACATAATACTTTCAAGGCACCCTAAGGATACTGCACCAGATTCACCCGAAATGATCATTTGGTCTGAGTCTACAGGATTTGCATATCGACGCATTCCATCCAAAGTGATTTCATCTTCGCAAACCAAAAAGGCTGTACAGTGCTGGCTTAAAGTTTCCCATGCGGACATGCTTGGAACCCCACAAGCCAAACCAGCCATGATTGTTTTAAGATCACCAAATGGGTGAGCCAAGCCATCATTTATTTTTATTGATTCATAAAAGCAGGGAGCATTAATTGGTTCAATCAAAATGATCGAAGGAGTAGGCTTTTCGTGAGCCACCAAATATTCAGTGATTGCCGCCGCCATCGAACCCACTCCCGCTTGTAGAAAAATATGGGTAGGCCATAGAGCATCGGATTGAAGTTCAAATTCGATCAGTAAACTAAAATAGCCTCTCATGATATTGTTCGGTATTTCTGTATAGCCTGGCCATGCGGTATCTTGGATCAGCT
>JAHRVB010000246.1 GCA_019090895.1 Kangiellaceae bacterium | reverse complement strand
ACGACATGCTTTTTTAAATTATATGACACCTGTAGAATACGAAGAAAGATATACAGGTACTTAAATCGTCCGTTTTATTGGGGGAACCTCAGAGTGACCCCTATTACTCGGTTAATTTGGGAGGTGGGCGCTCAGAACGGTGAGGTCTTCAGTTGTTTTAATTCCCTTGGCAAGCTCTTATGCTATTGCTTTCAATTTCTTCTCGTCCATAGTTCTGCTCATTATTGTTACCTTTTTGGTAGGTTATCATAATGAACAGTTACACAAATCTTATTTACAACCTCCTCCTGTGCGCCAATATAATCATCCAGTCGACTATTTTTTAGTTAATTTGATACGAATCGATACAATTCGATACAACTAGAAACTAACTGATACGTTTTTCTTTTCAATATTTCATTACGGTAGTTTCCATCATAAATTACTACAGATATATACTCATGAAATTTACCAGCATCTATCTAATACTATTCCTCAACTGTGGAATCATAGTCTCCTTAACAGCATGTGGAGGTTCCAGTTCAAAAGACATTGATGTTGTTGCTGATGGGCCGATTGATCGCTTTAGTTTATTGAGAAGCAAAGCCCAACAACAACTTACAGGCAGCATCGCACCAGCGGTTTCTATAGCTATCTATAAAGATGGCGAAATAGTTTTTGCCGAAGCTTTCGGAACAAAACAAGACGGAGGGTCGAGTGCAGTAGATAGCGATTCTCTTTTTCAATTGGGTTCAACTACCAAAATGTTTACCGCCTTGGCCAGCTTGCAGCTCGTGGAAAATAATAACCTCGCACTCGATAGCAGGTTACTTGAGCTTTTGCCTGAAATTGAAATTTCTCAGGACAAAGCTGAAGGATGGCAAGAAATAAATATTCAACATTTACTCACTCATCAAGGGGGATTTGAAGACTTTGTTGATTGGGAGAATGACAGCATAGATCTACTTAGTTTTGCTCTTTCAAACTATCCTAATGAGTTTGACCAAATGAATCCAGCAGGACGATTTTGGAATTATAGTAATCCTAACTGGTCATATCTTGGCGCTGTTATTCAACAGCAATCAGCGATGCCTTATGACGATGCTATGAAACAAAATGTTTTCTCTCCACTAGGTATGTTTAGAACCACGATGAAGAAAGCGGAGGTTTTTAATGACGGTAATTATGTTTTAGGTTCCGGTGTTATTTTACGCAACGGAAATTCCATTGATGGCAGCGCTGATTCTTTAGACAATATTCATCAAAGTTTATTTAGCATGGCAGCGGGTAGTTATACATGGTCTACGCCATCTGAGATGCTTAAAATGGCTGACTTTTTAATCAATGGAAATAACGATATTTTGTCCGATGAATTACAGCAAGAAATGACTTTAGCTCAAGTAGATTTAAAGATTGATATCCCTCTTGATTATGGTTATGGCTTATGGTTGAGCGATGGCTTTGAGAATAATACCAATTGGTATCCTGTTAAACGCTGGAGCCACGGTGGAAATAGCCTAGCTTATTCTAGTATGTTCTGGGTATTGCCCGAAGAAAATATTGCGGTTTCTATTTTGAGTAGTGGAAGGAATACAGATTTTAGTGAAACCATGATGGCAGCATTACGCTCTGTTATGACGCTTCCTGCAGCAACTGCCATCCCGACGAGACCAGTTGAAACAGAGTTGTTTAACAATCATGTTGGCCGGTATGAAGACGACGAGGACATAGTGGATATCACACTGGAGAACAATCAGGTGCGTATTGATATTTCAAGCTTGAACGACGAAGGTAGAAACTACAACCCCGTACTTCAGCCGATTGGAGGCTCGGTATTTCGTCTCACTATAGGTGTCGATGAACACGACCTCACGTTTTTTCCAGAATTTGATGGCGGAAACTCCACCTATATAAGAGAAAGAGAGTTTGTTCTTATCAGAAATGATAATGCACAGAAAGCGGAATTACAAAAATCATCAAAAATAAGACAGTCACAACTAGAATGGTCATTGATTCCAAACGAACTCAAAAGGCATTTAGAAAAAAAATAATTAACTTTTAGTTCATTATTACTAGAACTACTTGATTCAAATAATGAAAAACAACAGCCACTAATTAAACTTTAAGTAGCTGTAAGTCATACTTTAATCATGATAATTTGGTTTATACCACATTTTATTACGGAGTTACAAAAATTGAGTAAATCTGAAGAGTTTTGGGATAAAGCTTCAAAAAATTATGATAAGACTGAGGAGCGCTTTGAATACATCCACAAAAAGGCCAGGGGAAATACCCAAAAGCACCTCAAAGAAAGCCATGTTGTTTTAGACTACGGGTGTGGAACCGGCACGGCATCCTGCGAGTTTGCTAGTCAAGTGAAAGAGATACGTGGTATTGATATCTCATCTGAGATGATTCGGATAGCACAACAGAAAGCGATTACTAATAAATCCGAAAATGTGAATTTCGAGAAAGCAGATATATTTGAAAGTAAATTTCAAAAAGAATCGTTTGATGTGATTTTAGCTTTCAACATGTTGCACACAGTTCCCGATCCACGAAATATTACGCAACGAATTAATGAATTGTTGAAGCCTGACGGCTTATTTATTTCTGCAACGCCTTGCTTAGGGCAGGAGATGTCGTTTTTAGTTAGCCTCCAAATACAGCTAGTTCGGATATTGTGTAAATTTGGCGTAATTCCCATTCCAATAAGAAGAGTTAAAAGTACTGACATAGACGATTTATTGGCAAAAGGTGAATTCGAGACTATTGAGTCTGAAGAAATATTCAAAGGAGCATCTAGCTATTTTGTTGCAGCAAGGAAATCACACAAAACATAACTAGCGCGGATATAAACTGTGCTTTTTTTAACTAAACAATGAGAAATACCGATGATAACTGATATAAAACTCAAACTTGTAATCGCGATTGCGGTACTAAGCAGCTTTAGCAGTTTTGCCCAACAAAGTGATAACTCTGCAGCTGACCAAGTCCAACATGCGTTCTGGAAAAATCCCAATCTGAAGTATATCGCGACAGAGTGGCCGATCGATGATGATGATCTTAAATTCTGGGATGTTCCGAAGCTCGAGAAAG
Source organism: Kangiellaceae bacterium (assembly GCA_019090895.1). Classification (GTDB taxonomy): domain Bacteria; phylum Pseudomonadota; class Gammaproteobacteria; order Enterobacterales; family Kangiellaceae. The sequence continues at coordinate 47,605 of JAHRVB010000246.1, read as the reverse complement.
CCTTTATCGATACAGCACCAACGGACAGAAATGACGGGCTTATAGTGGGTAATTTAGGAACGGATGGCGGCGACAAAGACATGATTGTCAAGCTGGCTCAGGAGGTCGCCGACGGTCAGCTCGATGAAATCGACAGCCTGTTGATTGCCCATAAAGGCAAGCTTGTATTTGAATCCTATTATTCATGGGGTCGTGCCAACTTGACCCATCCGCAAGCGTCAGCGACGAAAACCTACACTGGTCTAGCGCTGGGCCGTGCAATCCAACTGGGTTATCTGACCATGGCCGACCTGAACAAACCTGTGGTCAGCTTTCTTAAAGAGCTGGATCCGACAAGTTTTGTCGAGGGCGCAGAAAAAATCACCCTGCATCACGCTTTGACTAGGCGCACAGGTATTCGCATCAGTAAAGAACAAAGAGAAGAATTCGACAAATACCCAGACCAGATCAAAGGCCAACGGATGGTTCAAACCATTCTTGGGCAAAGCGAACCAATTACCTCAGAAAACCTGAATTCCTTTTCATACGGAGCCTACAGTACAGGATTGGTGATGCAAGTCATTGACGCCGTTGTGCCAGGCACCGCCGAAGAATTTATCAAAAATGAACTCTTGGGTAAAATGGGCATAACGACTTATCGCTGGTTGCTTGGACCTAGCGGTCTGCCAGAAGGAGGATGGAAATCGAGCCTAACATCGCGCGCTATGGTCAAGTTGGGTACATTGGCCATAAACAAAGGCAAATGGAATGGCGAACAACTGATTCCAGAAGCGTTTATCACCAAAGCAACCAACGGGATCATCACTACTGGCGACTACAAAGTCTACGGCGGCGGCAAAGATATCTCTAATCAGGGATATGGTTATTTGTGGTGGACTGCAGATATGAAAGTTGGCGATAAAAGCTATCTCAGCGCATCTGCACAAGGCGGTGGCGGCCAGTTTATCATTTTGATTGAAAATCTTGATCTTATGGTTGTGGTTACTTCCCATGAAAGGCACCCCTCAACCTTGCAGATAACGGCGGAAAGAATCTTACCCGCTTTTGTCCAAGGTGGAATAATAAGGGTCAAGTGATAAGGGTCATTGTCTGACCCTTATTATGGGCCAAAGGCAGACCTTTACAGCGCTCCAATAAGCTGCCATCTTCTGCGACGGCGACCTACAGGAAAGTAGCTTAATTGTCTTGTTGCGGCCTAACTGGAACATAACGACCATAATAAATAATATACGCGATACATTGTAGATAAAATAATCCAGAAGACCACCATATACTATCCGTGACCAATAATGTTATGAACCATAAGATGACAATTATTAGGAGTAGTATGCTATGTAAGAACGATATAACACCCTTTTCTTTACAGATATTACACCTTCCAATATTGGTATGCTCAATGCGCGTTATCTTAAGTTTTTGCTTTATGTCCCAGCCGTTTTCTCCGCAATGTGGGCATATGGTAGTGCCGAATACCACCTCCCTGGCGGTCCCTCCAAACATAATGAAATAACCTAATCCAGCAAAAATAAAACTCCCCACGAACATAGAATAAGCTAGCGATAAATCATCTTCAGTACCTGGAGATAATATCAATACGATAGATAATCCAAAGGACAATAATGCCGAGACGTAGAAGAACTTCCTTGTTGGCAAGGTATTACTAATATTTATATACATCCAAACTTTCACCCTCTACCATAACGTTCGCGGATTTCATTTTTGCCATTTCTATTTACACAATGCCATAAGTTTAACGCACCATTCGCGATATCTGAATACTGTACCAAAATTACCAGGATGCTGAAACTCGTTGATCATAAGCAGACATTTCTTATTGTTGACACCACCCAGAATTTTTCCGTTAGAAATAGATTCGCCTAATTATCATTTCTAGCCTCCCACTGAAATATTATGTCTTTTTCAAAGATATCAATCAGTTCAATTAGAACGTAAAATATTGTATTTGATGGCTTTACAATTGCGTTCATACCCTATTACTCTACTTTAAACCTACACTTAGTGACTTAACGCCGAGCTAATTTAGCGTGTGTTTTTACGCTGAAATCCTGCGTATTGTTAGAACATTTCATACCGTGGAACCTGAAGAAAAAATTGGTATTTATTTTTGACGCTATTGTTTGACCACAGAGCAAGGGGAATAATACTAACAACTGCAAGCCATATAAATCCACTATGACAACTTAGTATGAATGAGGTAATTTTAGGTAACTCCGCACCAAAACCTGATAACACTTCTTCAAACTGTGGAATGATTTTATACACGCTAAAATATATACCAACCGCAACCAAAACAAAAATTGTGCAGGCTATTCTTTTACCAAAACTAATTGGTTTAAATTCCCCATCAGTCATTTCTGATTTTGGAGATTTATATACATCTTCCATAGTTCGATTTCCGTTTTAACGCCGAGCTAAGCAGAAACATTGCGAGCGTATCTGCGAGTGACTTTCTGATTCTGCGTATGGTTATACAACCTTTTCGCTCTCACTTAAAGCCTCCAAATAAAGCGATACAAATCAAGGGCACACCAATAAGTAGAATAAATGAGAGTCCATACTTATAGGTTTCTTTGCGATGATAATTTCCTTATTCATTAACTTCTGTACTAGAAAATAATGAAAATATACTCCAATCGTCTTTATCTAAATAATTGTTATACATTCCTTTTGGATTAACTGCAGCCTTAAACCAAATATAAAAGGCAAACGCAAAAAAAGGTGCCAGCATTTGCAAATCCGCGAGCTTTTACTTGTTATAACTTTTTGCCAGTTCGAAAGGCACAGATAAGCTCAAATTTATTTATATTCGGAGTTGGCTTTACAATAGAAACAACATCTTTATTAAATGATTCAGTTGTTACTTTGTAGTAAGTGGAACCATTACGAATAAATGGAAAAACATTTGTATACCTTGATCGATAGTAAACCGGATCATCCTTACCTGGCACAAGACCAACTTCAAGAATACCACTTTTAATTTTTCTATCTAAGTTACATTCTGGACTATTTTTCTTACATTTCATCCAAGACTGAGGAAATATAAACTTGTACCTATCACTACTAATGGCACTGGAATTTTCGTACGCAAAGTACATCATATTTGTTTGGTAAGTAGTGAAGTTCTCTTTGAGTTTTAAATGGTCGTTATTTCCATCATTATTAGCATCAAATGTACTTATCTTTGACTTAAAGTGACTACGAACAAACACCCCTTCTGGAAAATCAATATACCTATCATTATCATAAAAAACAGTGCATATGCCGCTATTATTATCGATCTTTCCAATTAGTTCACTGTCTGCCCTTGTAAGGTTGACCGTCGACAGTAAGACTACAAAAATATAAATACTGTATTTCATGCGCCGATTTCCGATTGAGTTATAACGCCGCTAACAGTGGCGGAGAAATTTTGCGTGGATTTTTGCAAAAACCGCGACACATTACGGAGTCCATTGCTTATCCTTGTTAGTTTTAGCTATATGCTTCAACTTTAAAACTGAAGCAATAAAACACCAAAAGGGAAATACCTATAACCCCACCAAAAACCAGAATATATACTACATCATTTCCCCAAACAGCCAGCGCCACATTTACGAACATCATAACAACGATACCGGCAAGGCCTATTGCAGGATGTCGACTGACAGACCTTAAAGGGACTTTACAATGCGGGCAGCACGTTTCAAGGCTAGCGAATTGATACCACTTTTTATCACCCACATATCGTCCGCTTTTCTCTAAACCGGAAAAACTTATCTTAACATTGCAACTTGGACATATATTCATAATTAAAACTTACATCCGATTGAATGCAGTAAATCTCATTAATCTTCAAACGAGGTTTGACTGAATTCCGTTTTTTAATAGTTATCAGTAACTTACAGGTACTATTTAGAAAAAGCAATTATTTTTAATTGACCCTAGACTCAATTATAGTAATAAGGGTCAGAGTCTGGAGGATCCCTATTACTCACCTATTACTTTGTAAAATGAGCCAACGCCCTTATTATCCAAAAAGCACAACTAAAATTTCTTTATCGTTCGCTACTGAAAACCTTCTGTTTTTTGAATCAATTGCAACTACGGGTCTCTCTTTTCCATAAGTTATGCTGCTCTTTTGCTCGCCAGAATCTATTTGTTTCCATTCGTGAACTATAGAGCCTGAATCCATATCCCATAATTTAGGGTGTTCAAAAAATGACACCACATATCGCTCGCTTATTGGCATTAGCTCGCCAGCAGGATGGCCGCACGAAATAGTAGACAGATATGTATTGGTCTCTAATGACCAAAGCGCAATTTGGCAAGGCCCAGGTCGATCATCATCAGGGTCATCTTCATCTCCTAAAAATTCATCAGAAGTACTAACAAAGATAAGCGTATCATTTAAAAATGCCGCGCTCGAAATCTCCCAATATCCAGGTGGTTCCTTGATAGGCTTATCTAGTATGGTCGGATCTTCAAGGGATGATGACAAGTCATATAAACCGACTACGTCAAGTGGATGCCAAACCCATCCAGCACTTAATAACAGTTTTCCATTAGGACTCACTGCCAGTCTAGAATGAAAGCAATCAGAAGCATTGCGATCAACAAAATCTGTCAACACTTTACCTGTTTCAATTTCTTCAATGTCAATTCGGCAATAATCTTTAGGACAATAAACCAAGACCTCCTGCCCTGAACTTAATCTAGAGAATACAATCGGGAAATCATATGCGTGAGCTTGATAATAACTTCTATTGATTTCCCGTATAATTTCGCCATTCTTCAGCACCAATCCCTTGGTTTGATTATTCGTAAAAATAACGGCGTAAATACCAGATGATGATACAACGGCAGAATTGAATGGATATGCATAATTTACATTTCGTTTCTTAGTTTCACCATTTAGAGAATAGACAAGACCTCCAGAAACCCAATCAACCAAATCATCGCCTTGCCAAGATAAGGACCGAACACGGTCGGCTTTTAATTTTATTGTTTTATGCATTTTTTTGAGTTCGACTCAAATCCCTTTTTTATTTTTCGAATGCCTAATCTAAATATTCAGACGCGTCTTGACATGAATATTCTTCAGATTATGGAAATTGTGCGCTTTTCGATATATGTGAATACTGTATCAGATCTACCACCACGCCGAAATAAGATGATCACTTTCGGCCAAAAGCGGACTAAAATTTTTATTCAAACTGACCCTAATTATTATTTAATCAAAGCAAACGCCCCAGACTTCTCTCGAATCTTTGCGAGTGCGTCAAGAATAGCTGCTAGATCAAATGACTCATTTCGAAAGGTTATCTCTCTAGTGATCGGATTGTAGGTTCTATGAAAGATCTGTGGCAGACTCATCGCTGTCTTCTCAAATGGATCAATTTTAGCATCAAAGTAAACCGCCGAACTGTTAGTGTCAAACCATTTCTCAATCCTCTTGTCATAGTGTTCGAAGTGATTTCGAAGAGTTCGATTAGAGAGAACATTATCATCATCTATCCCAAGAAGTTCTCTCAGATAATTCCCGCGTGCCTTATACTTTTTATTGGGGGACCAAAGAATTTTTGACACGTTAGCTGCGGCAACAAGGATCGATTGAATTGCACCCCAAATTTCATCAGAATCTGATTCCGAATGCATTGCTAGTTTATCAGCTGCATTATCAGCAAAATTTGATTGTGTTACGATTTCTCCTATGAATACAGTCTCAGCCAGTGGACTTAACTTTTTGGTATCAGTCATATCATTGAATCCTCATTCCTACACTAACATGTTTTACTTCTCGTGAATGCCTCAGGGCCTGAAGCGGACATTGAATTAAATTAATCTCCCATGGAGCTCCAATCTCTCTAATATACTGGAATCCCTTTAATTTTTTTGTATTGCTTTGGCTCGAGAACAATACCTACACTATATCTTGCTCTCGTAAGAGCTACATAGAATCCAGCTCTTGATATTCCTTTAAGCTCGTTCCCCGCGCTTATCAGCCACTTGAATATCGGACCTGTGGGATATATCAAGACTCTATCAAAAGTTAATCCTTTTGATTTTCCAAAGGTGTATACAGGGTAGTCAGAATTTACCTGTGTCCTAATAGAGTGTCTAAGTTGCACGGATTGGAATTCCTTCAAATATGATTCGACATGAGATTTATCAACGATTATAATTCCGTCGTGCCCTGTTATTGTGTCGTTTCCTGAAGTGGATTCTGGCAAGTCAGGGTAAAGTGTATTTGAATATTCACATATCTGTGGTGAGCAACGATGATTAACCGTTAATAATTTATCGTCAGGGTCTATGTTGATAGTATCGTCGGAAAAGAAATTAACTATCTCGGATTTTTTAAACTTCGAGTGTTTCTGTGCATTATTGGTTGAGTAGGTTGCTTGTCGAGGATCTCCAACCAGCAATATACTTGACTTGCAATTGAATAGTTCTTTAAGTATCTCCAAATCATACCCTGCCAAGTCTTGAACTTCATCAATAAATATATTGTCAAAACATTGCGATAATCGGTCGATTACTTTTTCACCTGAATCTTTGTTACACCGAATTACAAACTTGGCTAACTTGTCGGAATATATTTTACCGCTCATCGAGAAATAGAATTCATAGAGGTTTTTAGCTTCACCCCAATAGAACTTCTTACCGTCTTCTGTTTCATGTCGTAAACCTGATTTGCCGCTTACGAGAATCAAGCCTGTAATCTCAGTGTCAATGACATAATCTTGATAAGGCTTAGCTCCGTGTCTGATTAAAAAAGAAAACCAAGTCAGTATTGTGATGTTCTCAGGAATGTAGCCGCCACTTTCTTCAAACAATTTGTTTTTTATTTCAGCTTCACAAGCCTCTGTGAAGGTAGTAATAAGCACGGTCTCACCAGCATTGGCTTTCTCGATTGCTTTTTTAACAAGGAAAGTTGTCTTGCCAGACCCAGCAGAGGCGATGATTAAATCATTCGCCATCGTTAATAGCCCCCGTTATATAGTTTGGGTAGGTTATTTCTTCAGAACTGTCATAGATTTTTAATGCACACTTTGTTTTATTTGAATTCATATGTTTGTGGAGGGCATCAATATCAGCATATTCAACACCAAGTATTTTTTTCGTATGCTCAAACCCGTTGGCTTTCAAAAATTTAGGTTCAAGGGTGTTGTAGTTGAATTTGTTATCTCCAATCATCAACTCCCCAGTATCAATAAAATCATCATAATGTATTGTTATTTTAGGCTTGGCGTTGTCGCCCACATAGTCTTTGTATTTTTCCAATAGGGCATCAACTTTTCCGTCACTATCAGTAACAACACATACCCTTTGATCTATCTTGTCGGCTATTTCGAGGAACCGTAAAAACGATACTCCGACAGAGATAACATCAATACGGTCTTCAATGGGTAGCTTCCCGTCATTAGCCGTCATATAAGCTTTTTGAATGACAAGTTCGTCCGAGTCGCCCTCAACCAAAATTGCTTTATCGCATAAAATTAGCCTGAGAGTGTCGTACCCCTGTATTTTCTCAAAGAAAGCTTTTGTATCTGGTGACAATCCATCCATTTTTACTGACTTTCTATCGTTCAACAAAATCAGGCAGTCCAAGCCCAGCTTGTTTGCTACAAAGCTATTATGAGTTGTAACGACAATCTGCTTCTTAGCACTGCTTGCCTTAACTGACTGAATTAGCTCGTTGAGCTTACTGTGTGAGAGGTGGTTCTCAGGCTCTTCTATCAGGATTACATTAGCTTCTTTGGATTTATTGTGAGCTAAGGCAAGGTTGGTTTTGATGATACTTTGTTCACCTTTACCAATGTAATGAAATGGAATGTCTTCAAGGTAGGTGGTTAAACTACTCTCCCAAGAATTTTTAGATGACAGCTCAACTGATATTGAGACAGTTTTTTCCGTTACCTTTGAGGCCGTGGTTAGTTTATCGTTAATTGCCTGTATGGACTTGTTACCCATAAAGCTCTCTTTCATCTCTCTGTGTGACTGAGAAATGTTGACTATTTCTTCTGGGGTTAAAAGCTCTTTTACAATTCTACTGATATAGACATCAGAGCCGTTAGAAAACTTCGTACTTGATGAGTCTATGAAGGCAGATTTTAGGGGAATGTTCCTTGCTGTAATTGGATCTCTTGAAAATCCTTTCCAGACGATATGGTAATACTCAATCGGAAGGGTTTTGAGGTCACCAGCTTTGATTAGTTCTTCATAGACAGGCTTGTATGATTCGTCGAATTCAATCTTTAAGAATACACCGTTACAATCAGTAGGTCCTGTATGCTTTGATCCGTGTAAATGTGGTCTTTCCGCACCACTGAGATGAAGTTCAATAAGTATGCTTGTTGGGGGCAATGGTTGGTCGGTGGCAAGGCTCACCAAGTATTCATCGACAGCTTCATTATTAAATAAATACTGGGTTAACTCATTTCGCAAATAGCGACCGTTATACAGCCCAGTGAGAGCTAAATTTATAGCTTCAAGTATTGTAGATTTGCCAGCTTCATTGTCACCGACAATGATATTTAAACCGCTATTTAAGGGTAGGGTAAATCGTTCCTTAAACCCTTTGAAATTCTCTATTACAATCTTATCAATAACCACATCAGCTCCTTTGTCGTTGGTATTTACTTAATATATAAAATTTTTAGGGAAATTCCTCAGGCGGTTAACTTAATTTAATATTCCTAACTAGGGATAATAGAAATCAATCTTTTACCATGTGCTGAAAAATCTAAAAGCCCTTTTGGGGTCGATTTAATCGACTATGACTTCTATTACTAATCTGAAACACACATCATTGCAAATAAAATGGTTGCCTACAGGAAACTATTAAGTTTCTAAATATCATTTAGACTTGATACTCTTAATTTGGATTTGAGCCCATCGCTGAATACTGTTGAGCTTCCGCTTTAAGATATCAGCAGACATTCAAACAACTACCTACAATCTCGCGGCCTGAATATGCATCCAATCAAAGTTCCGAGTGCGACCCAAACTCACCCAACCTTCTTCTTCCCAAAATCGCCACCAACTATCATATGCAGGGTCCGCAAAAGACGCCTTATCTCGTCCCCATTTTAGTTTATTGTGGGATGGGTCGTAATCCAATGCTATTCCCCAGCTATGTGTTGAGTAACGACTCCCTCCTCTCATTCGTCTCACGTTTAAACAACCACCCCACAAATCTAACCGCAGCGCTTTTATTTGTTGGTCGCCATAATGTTGATACACATTGGTTAGCACCCGTAACAAACTATCATGAACTTTTTCGTGGCATAAAAAGCTGTTTACTTTAGTTGATGTTTTCCAAGCTAATTTATGCGAATAAGGGAGTTGAATTCTGGTTTGGTTTTCACCCACTTTGCCGTAGAAACGTTCTAGCTCTTTGTTCGTTTGCTGGCTAGGCCATTGGTTAGGATTAACATTGGATAATTCTTCCGGCCGCCAAAAGTATTGAGGAAATTTTTCCACCAGTTTACGCTGAAGTAGTTCATAGGCGTGCTCTGTTTGCTGCCCCATATAACCATCGAGCTCGCCAACTTCAATATTATTTTCAATGGCCAACAATTGAATGAACCCAGTTAACTTCCTTCTTTTAGACCAACTTTTTGGGATTTCTGGTATCTTAGCCAAAGCTGTCATTGTTTTATTACCGGCGTCACCATCTACAGCGCCCGCATTCAATCCCTTATTATTTAATTGCTGCTGTACAAATCGAGTCATTTCTTTTTTCATTCGTCCTCTCCTTTTGAACTAACGATTTACTTCTCTTCTAAAGTATCACTTTGCAATACATTTAATGCTTGCTGCCGATTATCCCTGAGTGCTTGTTTATCAATGCCTTTTAAAGATTCACTCATTCGCTTGGCGAGTTTTTCCCACCGGCTAGTGGCATCCTTTATTTCTTGGTCCGTTTTATGTCGACCCATTTTATATTGATTGGCTTGATCCAAGTTATTTTGATACTGCAATGCAAGTAAATCAGCTAACCGGCCCTCACAGATCATTTCGAATTTTTTGTCATTAATAATCCAACTTTTCTCAAAGAATGCGATACTGGCATAAGCGACTAATAATGACTCACTAATCGCTTTTCGATTACGAATTGATTGATAACGTAAATGATTAAGGAATCGCTTAATCGCACGCGGTGTTTCCTGTTTGATTTGAATCCAGGGTGTCCATCGATTTAATGCATCTATAAAATCTCTAGAATCCTTGGAAAACTTTTGTTTCTGTTGTCTAAAAATATACAAAGAGAAAGAACTAAATAGCAAAATGAACAGCAGTAGTACCGCACCAGAAAGTCTTGCACTGATATCTAGACTTTCGGCTCTAAATGGTATTCTATTGAAGCTTTCTCTATCTAGGTCCTCGAGCGATTCTTCTCCGCTGTTACTAACCGAGTCATTTGGTTCTGTCATAGAAGATCGACTTCTTGGTGACCGACTGGTTTCAGATTGACTAGTATTATTGATCGCCTTTGTTTGTCCCGATTTTTTTTGTCCCGCTTTTTCCTCCACAGAATCGCTCATGGTTAAAATAAGATTTACTTTATCGTTACCGCTGCCTAAACTAGCCACTTTTAGTCCTTGCGTCACCAGTTTTTGGTCCGCTTCTATCGAAAGTTGAAAGTCTCTCTTTGGTAAGTTGTTAGAATCAATTTCTATTTCCGATTGTGGAGAAATGATACTTGCCAATGTATCCGCATCAATAGTTCCCAAATTGACAACCGATGGTGTCGGCAATTTTTTATCGGGCACTGACTTTCCATAATCCCACCCAGCTTTAATGGCCACAATAATAAAGATCAACGGCATCGCTCGATTAAGCCCACTCAACAACGGTTTTATGCGAGCATGAAAGCGTTGTAAAACACTGCTACCTTCCTCCGACTCTGTTTCTGGTTGTGAATCTTCACTTTGGTGTAACAGCCGTTCAATACTATTTTCTGACATACTTGGAATAGGCACTTCAATATTGATCATCTTTTCCAAGTATTGACGTGCAAAGCTAAACTTATGTTTTTCTTTGTTACTGATGCTTTTTATTTCGTCATTTTCAGATACCATGCGTTCTTCAAAACGTTCTTTTTCTGCTATATTGTGAGCCAGCGTTTCGTAGGCATTGGCAACACAAGCCTCGATGTACTTAGGTGCCATACCAAGAAGTAAATAACAATCGCCCGAACTAGATATGAAGTTAATATTTTCGAGAATATCGATCAGGTTTTCTTGCGAACAGCGATCTAGATCATCAATAAAAATAACCATCTTATTATTGCCAAGTGCGGTCGTAACGTCGGCAAATTCATCGGCAAATCTTACTCTAGCCCCTGGGTCATAGCCTGTTTTGTTTTTGCTACGATGATCAACACTCACCAGTTTTTCTGGACTAATTCCAAACCCTTTAACTGATCGTAATAGGGCTATGAGTGGTGCCGCTACACCAAACAAACTCGCCATCATCGGAATAATACCGCTTCCTATACTCACTTGGTTATTTTGATTTGCCGTTGAACCACCGCCAAAGAGTCCTGCCCAAAACTCGCCCCAATTCATGCCTTGTAATTTATTCACTAAATTCGTATTGCCATCATTAATGGCCCAAGTCATAAATAACAGGAACATCATCAATGCAAAAATAAACCAGTGTCGTCTTCCTCTAATAGCGACCAGCTTGGCTCTGAAGATAACTCCATCAAAACTAAACCAAGGGGGTATCGCTTGTTGAGTAATGTGGGCAAATAAACTGGCAAGTAGCTGCTCTCCTTTTTGATGATGCCACGCATTAAACCAAACAGGCAGAAAGCCACGGTCTTTGAGGTCGGCTCTAATCAAATTCATCAATGAACTTTTTCCACAACCCCAGGGTCCGGTAATGGCTAAAGTGAGAGGCGCAGAGGTTTTTGGGTTACTCAAAAACGCCGTGACATCCGAAGCTATTTTCCCGAGGTTAAGTGCATCAGGATCGCCCCGTTTTAATGGCCTGTCTGATGCGGCCATTCCAGCAATGCCTTCTTCCGTAGTGGAGTCATCTTCGCGCGGCCATATAACGATTAGAATTAACCCGGCACAAATAAATGTCACCACGTACCACCAAGGAGCAACGCTAACGGTATAGCGATCATTAGATTCACTCTGACCAACATCATTGGTGGTTAACTGATGCCATTGATTTTTGATCATATCGAAGGCATAGATAATACCTTCTTCGGTTAATACGATTGCTCGCTCTACACTGACTAAGCGGACTGCAATGATTGATTGCTCAATTTGGTTGTTAAAAACCTGCCAGCTGTTCGCCTGATTTTTAGAAGTGAGTAACTCATTATTCTCATTAACCGCCGCCAAGATTCCAAACTGAGAAACGATAGAATGAATTTGTGAAGTAGTAGTGCCAGCGATATCACGCCATTGACTGCTGCTAGTCGAAGACTGTTTTATTACTCCGTCGGCACCGGCAACATAAATCTCACTATTTTCGGTTATAAAGGCTGAATCAAATCCTCTTGAACCGGATGGATTAGATTGCGACCACGTTTTACCGTTATTATCAGATCGGAAAACAGATGAACTGTCTCCAACAGCAACAATACTCCCGTTTTTATTTATGGATACATTAAGTAGGTCTTCCCGATCGTTCGTTTGAATTGTTTGCCAACGATTCCCGAAGTCTCTGCTGATCAAAATAATACCGGATTGCCCGACCGCAACAATGGTACTTTGCTGTTTGCTACTGTTGTCATATCCATAAGCGACCGAGTAAAGATCGAACTCTGAAAAATGCCTCGCCGCTGTCCACTGCTTTCCACCATTATTAGTGGTAACAATAACGCCCTGTTCTCCAACCGAAACCCCAAATTGATTATCGGCAAACGAAACGCTGTTTAGCATTGGCGGTTGGTTGTAAGATTGGCCGCTGCCGTAGCGGTCGCCCACGGCACTCTTGTACGGATGGACCGGTGAGCCCGTTGAACTACTTTTACTTTCACTTCCTGTCACTATGACTTGTTCCATCGAAGATTGTGCCGGTCGGTCGTCGGTTTCATCACTCGACTTATTCTTATCCTTCTCTCCAGCAGCATTGGCTGTTGGAAAAGCTGACAGTGAGTTACTGATATTAGCTGCAAAGGATGGAAAGATTGAAAAGAGTCGCTCTATCCCCGTTTGATTTTGGGAACAAGCAGACTTATCAGAATTGCTATTTTCTGTACCGGCTTGTTCCGTGTCAGAATCATCCGATGGATTGATCCATCGTCCTTGAGGGCGCCAACATGTACCGCCATCATCACTATGCAAAATGGTGCCTTGCTCTCCTACCACCCAGATATTTTTACCAATATTGGTCATTCCCTTTAGCTCTGCACCGACCCCGGCAAGTTTAAGGTCCGGATTGGTCTCTTTGGGATAAATGAAACGTTGCCAACTTTGGGATTCCGACAAGCTGCTAGGATTAACAGGTTGATAAAGTGCTAACGCCGTTGCAAGAATAAATATCGCTGTACAGCTAACGATGATTTGTTTTTTGAAGTTGAGTAGAAATTTGATATTGGGAAAAAAACGAAGTTTTCTCGATTCGGAACCTTGATACTTACTCGATTGCATCCTTTTCTCCTTTTTATTTTGCGGTCTTTGTTTGCATGTTGAGGACACAGCAACAAATGGCAAAACCGAATACATCAATTGATTGATTGGTGAGGCGCTGTCTCTAAGAAAATGCTGCTCTCAAACAGATAAAACCAGAACCGCCCTATTGCCGATTAAATAACCAATTGACGATATTTTATACGCCGATTGAAAGTTCAAAGCAATTCTCATATTGAGATAGTATGAAATTTAACGATTGGGGTAACTGATCAAGCAATTGACATATTAACATGTATATGCATATAATGACGAACGATATAACCAACTAGGAACGACTGGATCTTGATTATCGACACTTGTTTAAATCTCGAATTACGTAAATCGACACGGATCGTGACTCATTTTTACGAGTCGCGATTAGCAGCGGTTGGTTTAAAATCGGGTCAGTTTTCTATATTGAGAGCGGTTAACTTTCTAAAGCAAACAACCAATAAAGAATTGCAACGTATTCTCGTTCTCGAGCAAACCACTCTCAGTAGAAGTTTAAAACCGCTGATTAGAGATGAGTTGTTAACGATACAGGCCAACCCTGACGACCAGCGAGTAAAATTAATATCGCTCTCTAAAGAAGGCGTAAAAACCTATGACAAAGCGCTGCCACTTTGGTTAAAAGCACAGAGTGAAATTAAAGCCTTAATTGGACAAGAAGAAGCAGAAAAAATACAAAGCCTGTCTAAAAAACTTTCTGAAACTCTTAAAATTAGCTAAGCGTTTTTTTTAAATAAATACATGCATATACATGCTTAATAAGTGAAAATTACATTACAAGGAAACCCATTATGAACTCGATAGAACAACCTAGCGTGGTCGGCCAGTTCGCCCGCTTCATTGTTAATAATCCGAAACTTAACGTCGCGTTAAGCCTACTGTTGATGTTGGGATTATTTACCGCTCTCCCAAAACTTTATAAGGACACTCGGGCGGACGCATTTTTGGCAGAAGATAATCCTGCTCTGGTGTACAAAGATCGCGTTAAGGAACAATTTGGTTTAAGCGATCCCATCGTTGTCGCCATTATTAACGAATCTAACAACGGCGTTTTTAATCCAGCCTCATTGCAATTGGTCGATGAACTCACTGAGAAGATGAGCGCGCTTCCCAATATCAATGCCGATCGGGTAACCAGTCTGGCAACGGAAAACAATATTACCGGCTCTGAAGATGGTATGGATGTTGAGGCTTTTTTTGACGATCCGCCACAAACACAAACACAGGCCGATGCGGTTTGGGCTGCCGTTTCCGATTTCCCTCTCTACATGGGTAATTTAGTGTCCAAAAACAAAAAGGCGACTTTAGTCGTTGCTGAGCTGCTAGATGAAGACCAGGCTGAACAGAGCTATCACGCGATATTGGATATTGTGAATAACACCCTTACCAATGAACAAACACAAATTCATGTCGCCGGCGAAGGTGCCATAGCCGGTTACTTAGGCAGTTACATCGATGCTGATGCACAAAAACTAAATCCGCTCGCAGGTATCATCATTACCCTGATTATTCTATTTGCGTTCAGACGAGGTAGCCCTGGTTTATTATCAAATGTCATCATTGCCGCTTCGGTATTAATGACCTTAGCCATCATGGCGCTGAACGATGTTCCATTTTTTGTCATCACTAATGCATTACCGGTAATTCTGATTGGAATATCGGTGGCTGATTCGATTCATATCTACAGTCATTATTTTGAACTGCAGGCTAAAGATCCTAACGCTGATAAAAAGAAATTGATCATTCAAACGATTGAAGCCATGTGGCGACCCATCACCCTAACAACACTTACTACTGTGGCGGGATTTATCGGATTATATTTTGCGGCCTATATGCCTCCTTTCAAATATTTTGGTTTATACACCGCAATTGGTGTATTAATCGCATGGGCCTATTCGTTGATTTTTCTACCGGCGGCTATGGCACTAATTAAGCCATCTGCTAGCAAAAAAATGGTATTAGAGGCTCAATCCAATCAACACGATAACTTTGCAAACGTTATGATTTTTCTTGGTAAAATATCGACACACTACCCGCGAAAAATCATTGCTTTCTTTTGCGCAGTGATTGTATTGGGAATCTTTGCGACTAGTTACTTAACCGTCGACGAAAATCGGATAGCGACTTTTCATTCCAGCGAAAGTATTTACCAAGCGGATAGAGCGATTAACCAGCATTTCAATGGCACTTATAATCTGGATATCGTTGTAGAGGCCAATGAAAACGAAGGTCTATTTGAACCAGGAGTGCTTCAAAAGATTGAAGCATTGCAAAACTATGCCCTCAGTTTAAACCGTGTAAAGGGTGCGACTTCAATTGTTGACTATTTAAAACAGATGAATCGCTCACTGAACGACGGCGATAAAGAAAACTATCGACTACCAACAGACAAAGAACTCGTCGCACAGTATTTCTTAATCTATTCTGCATCTTCCGATCCCACGGATTTCGAAGAAGAAATAGACTATGATTATCGGGTTGCGAATATTCGATTAAATCTAAATGAAGGCAGTTACCAAAATACTTATCCGATTGTTCAACAATTAGAATCGTATATTTCACAACACTTTAATGACGCTCGTGTCTCCGCAACCCTAAGTGGGCGAGTAACCGTTAACTATCACTGGATTAAAGATTTGGGTGAAAGTCACTTTGTTGGATTAGCGATTTCGATGTTTTTGGTTTGGGCTGTATCAGCATTGTTATTCGGTTCTCTGACTGCAGGTCTGTACGCCATTATTCCTGTGAGTAGTTCATTATTGCTTGTGTACGCATCAATGGTGGCGCTAGATATCGATTTAGGTATCGGAACATCGATGTTCGCATCCGTCGCAATTGGTTTGGGTGTTGATTTTTCTATTCACACCATTGACCGACTTAAGAGTTTGTTTAGCGAACATCAAGGTGATTGGGACCGCGCCTTGACTCATTTATTTCCCACTACTGGGCGAGCTCTGTTTTTCAATTATCTAGCGATTGCTTGCGGGTTTGGTGTTTTAATTTCTAGCCAAGTTGTACCGCTTACCAATTTTGGCATCATTGTTGTGGTTTCTGTCACGACAAGTTTCCTAGCGAGTTTGAGTTTATTACCCGCCTTGGTGAAAGTGACCAAACCAAAATTTATCTCTCAGTCCATTGATGACATCAACGACAGTCAAGTCTCTCAAAGCTTAGCTCGGAGACTTGTCAAGATAACCAGCGCAATTTTACTGGTCGGTGTTATTGGAGGTTTAACACTCAATCAACAGGTCAAAGCAGAAGAAGCAGTCCAAGATAACTTAGCCATTGAGAAGATTATTGAAAATATTAATCTTGTGAACGAAGGTGAGTTCGTCAGCCGTGAGCTAAAAATGCTATTGGTCGATAAGCGAGGTAAAACTCGAGAGAGGAATACTCTTGCTTACCGCAAATATTTTGGTGATGAAAAGAGAACGATTCTATTTTACAAGAAGCCAACTAATGTCAAAGGGACCTCATTCCTTACCTTTGATTATCCGGACCCGAGTATTGATGACGACCAATGGTTATATTTACCCGCACTACGAAAAGTACGGCGTATTTCGGCTTCGGATAGAGGTGATTACTTTTTAGGAACTGATTTCACCTATGAGGATATTAAATTAGAAGGAAAAATTGAAACTACTGACTTTCGACATAATCAACTAAGGCGAGAAACCATCACACTTAAAAATTCGGATGGAACAAGCGAGAATATAAAAGCGATTGTTCTTGAAGGCATACCAAGGTCACCAACGATTGCTAAAGAGCTCGGTTATGGTAGAACAGAAATATGGGTTGATCCTACGAGTTGGCTAGTTAGAAAATCTATTTTTTGGGATCCGAAAAATAATTTATTAAAGACGCTTGTTGTAACGGATGTCTACAAAGTTGATGATATTTTAACTCGACACAAAATGGTCATCGATAATCATAAAACCGGCCATCATTCTGAATTTGTATTTTCTAATGTGGATTATAAATCGCCAGTGAAAGATTCGTTATTTACCCAGCGCGCGATGAAACGAGGTAAATAATATGTTTAGCCGTAATCAACTTTCTCTTTTGCTGTTATATTTGGTACTGGTTAATATCGCCAATGCTGACTCTAGCTATTTGTTAGAACAAGAGATTGCGTTTGACGACCAAGCACACAGCTCCAAGTTCGAGACCATTTTAAAGCATGAATTGAATCATGACATTTCTGAAGATTGGCAACTGACGATGATCAATCGGCTACGATTCGATCTCGCAAACGAGCTGGGTCCGTTGAATGAACGTGCGGAAAATTACGGTTCATTGAATGGGTCGATTTGGAGTGGGAATGATGGCAATCTCGAAATTCGAGAACTATTTGTCGATGGCGAAATCGGTGAAAGCTATTGGCGCATTGGAAAGCAGCAGGTGGTCTGGGGACAAGCCGATGGATTAAAAGTACTCGATAAGGTCAATCCGCAAAGTTTTAGGGAGTTTATTCTGGATGACTTTGAAGATTCGCGTATTCCACTGTGGATGCTGAATGTAGAATTTGCCTTAAACGACAATGAAAACCTCCAGCTACTTTGGATACCCGACCATACTTACAACGAACTTGCACAAGCAGCAACCAAGTTCGTGATGACCAGTGAATTATTAATACCCAGTTTATCTGATTTGGTAAATGTGACTAGCTTTAAACAGCTACGTCCGAATTCGCCAATTAACGATAGCGAATTTGGTGTTCGTTATTCCAATTTCTATCAAGGCTGGGATTTAACGGCGAACTATCTTTATCATTTCCATGATAATCCTGTCGTTTTTCAATCACTCGCATCCGGCGGACTTAATCTTCGTTCCCAATATAAACGAAACCACCTTGCTGGATTAACGGCTAGCAACGCGTTTGGTGATTTTAGCTTTCGAGCCGAAGTTGGCTATAACAGTGATACCTATCAATATACTCAAGCCAATAAATTACTTATCACTTCATTGGGAATGGATTTAATCGATAACGGTACTTTCAAGTCTGCCGAATTAGCGTCTGTATTTGGTATAGATTGGCAGGGGCTAGAAGATAGTCTGATCAGTCTACAATGGTTTCAAAGTTATCTGTTGGACTATGAAAGCAATCGTAACATTATTCGAGATAAGCAAAATAATGTCGCTTCGTTTCTATTTAAGCGAACCTTTAACAATGAGACCATCACTTTTGACCTACTGGCATTACATGGCTTTAACGACAGCGATGGCTCACTGCAAGTAAAGCTTAGTTATCAACTTGAAAGCAATGTTAATCTGTGGGTTGGGAGCGATATTTTTTATGGTGATTCATCTGGACTATTCGGCCAATTTTCTAAACAAGATCAAATAACTCTAGGCTGGCAGTTAGGATTTTAATCGGCGTTAATTGTGGGTAAGACTGGTATTTTAAGGACTGACTAAATCGAAACTAACTAATCAGTACCGATTGTTTGTACTCGTTTATTTCTTGGGTTAGTTCTCGATTAGCTTCGAATAGTTTCATGAGTAGCGGTTTAATAGATTCTAATTTCTCTTTTTCTACAAGGATTTCTATCTGACAAATAACGCCATGTAATTTGAGTGCACTCATATTTGCGGTTACGCCGTTTAGCGAATGAGCGAGTTTACCAATCGAATTTAAATCCGCTGAATCAACGGCTTTTCTCAAGGACATTAAGTCATTAGGCACATCATTGTTGTATCGCTCAATCAAACCGACAATCCGGTCGGTGTTGCCAGAAAAGCGAATCAATAGTGCATTCTTGTCCCACACTGGTCTTTCTTGTTCTGACGATTGATTATCTGCGACCTGACGTTCAGTCGACTTACTTTCAGTTGCTGGACTCTGTAGTTTTTGTTTTTTATCATCCATTTCGCTAGAAGTAGAAGGGCACCATTTCGATATTTTTTCAATTAGAATTTCTGGCTCTACGGGCTTCGCGATATAATCGTCCATTCCAATGGATAAGCATTTTTCTTTATCTCCAATCATAGCGTTTGCAGTCATGGCAATAATGGCAATATCCGTATACAACTCCGTAGCACCACCTGCGCGAATTCTTTTGGTGGCTTCATAGCCGTCCATTTCTGGCATTTGGCAATCCATTAATATTAGATCAAATGGTCGATCATTGGTTGCGCTATTTAAACTCGCCAAGGCTTCTTTTCCGTTACCTGCTATTTCGACTGTCACCCCATTTTCTTCCAAAATTCCCATCGCAACCATTTGATTGATTTGATTATCTTCCACCAATAACACGCGAGGACTTCTCTCCCATTGGAAAGAAGGCCGACTCGAGTCCACTGATTGATGATCGAGGGTCCTGATGTATTGACTAGTTACCAAAGGCGTTGCTTGCTCTAATACGTCTCCGCCATAGGCAACAATACTTAATGCATCAAATAGATCTGAAGTTGTTGCTGGTTTGGAAAAGTAAGCACTAAACCCAAGGTCAGCAAACCGTTCGAGATCGCCTTTACCTCCCATCGAGGTCATCATGACTAATTTTATTGTGGAAAATTGATCAGCCTGCATTTTCATTCCGAGATCCGCGCCATCCATTTCAGGCATTTGCATATCCAAAAATGCAATATCAAATTGGTCCTTGCTATCGTCGCGCCTGCGACTTTCACAAATAGCCAGCGCTTGTTCTCCGCTACTGGCCGTTACGACATTCGCTCCCCAATGCCCCAACTGTTTTTGTAACACTTCTCGGTTAGTTGCGTTATCATCGACTACTAAAAGATTTAGGCACTTCATATCAACCTTCGGAACAACAAGACAAGAACCGCTACTCTTTTTTAGTTCGAGAGAAAAACTAAAACAACTTCCTTGGTCAAGCTTACTGGTTACTTCGACATCACCCTTCATTAATTGACAAAGGTTTTTTACGATCGCTAGCCCTAATCCACTGCCACCATATTTTCTTGTAGTCGATGAATCAACTTGGCTAAACGAATCAAAAAGCGTATCGACTTTGTCTTCAGGAATTCCCATTCCAGTGTCCGAAATACTTCCAACTAATCGCCAGCTCTCTTCATCGAAATTTTCTAAGGCTAACTTAACAACAATCTCACCTTGTTGCGTAAATTTTATCGCGTTGCTGACCAGATTCGTTAGAACCTGTCTGATCCTTCCTGGATCGCCTTTTACTACTGATTGCTCGATGGATGCTGTGTCGATTATGAATTCAATATTTTTCGCGTGTGCGTGATGAGCCATCATTTCTGAGAATTCACCGACCATACTTAACAAATTAAAATCGAGTTCTTCCAATTCCAATTTTCCCGCTTCAACTTTTGAAAAATCTAAAATGTCGTTTATCAATGTTAATAGGGATTTTGCACTCGACTGTGCCACTTTTGTACGATGGAGTTGTTCGTCGTCCAGTTCTGTCGTCAACAACAAAGACAACATTCCCAAAACACCGTTCATAGGAGTTCTGATCTCATGACTCATACTGGCTAGAAATTGACTTTTTATTTCAGCCGACTCTTCCGCAGCAGTTTTGGCTTCTACCAGATCCGCTTCAATCGCTTTGCGTTGAGTAATATCTCTGATACTAGCGGTAAAATGTAACTCCCCATCAATTCGATTTTCGCTGATCGATATTTCCATTGGAAATTCGGCACCATCATTTCGTAAACCAAATACTTCCACCGTCTTTCCAAGAATCGTTGATACGTTGTCTGTAAGGTACCTATTTAGTCCAGCTTCATGAAGCGAACGACTCCCATACGGCATGAGGCAAGTGACGTTTCTTCCAATGACTTGCTCTGATTGATAATCAAATATTTTACACGCTGCGGGATTAAAAGACTCAATAATTCCTGAGGTATCAATACTAACGATACCATCGGCCACGGTTTCGAATATTGACCTTATCTTAGCTTCGTTATGAACAATTTGTTTTCGAGCTTCTACCTGTGTTGTAATATCCGTACGAATTGCAATATACGACTTTAGTTTTCCAAGCTCGTCAAAACAGGGTGCTATGGTTGTATCAACCCAATAGACATTCCCACCTTTAGCACGATTACAAATTTCGGCTTTCCATATCTTACCCTTTGAAATTGTTCTATACATTTGTTTGAAGAACTCAGAATTGTGTCGGCCAGAATTAATAATTCGATGATTTTGTCCCAACAACTCTTCTTTACTGTAACCACTCACTTCACAAAATTTACTATTACAATAAGTAATATCTCCTTTTACGTTTGTAATCGCGACTAGGGAATGTTTGTCGAGAGCAAGCTGCAACTCGTTTAGTTCAGACAATGCTTTATTCGCATAACTGATACTATTTTCTAACTCTTGCTCGTTTTCTTGTTGAACACTAATTAATTGCTTGAAAGACTTCGCCAGCCGGCCGACTTCATCCGTTGCAGAATCATCAATTAGTTGACTAGTTCCTCCGCTCGCAATCGTATCAGTTGCAGTCGCGAGTTTAAGAATGGGCCTTGAAATTCTATAAGCTAGAAAAACTGAAGCTGCGATCGATAAGATTAGAATAGCCAAACCAATGAAGACAAAATTCTTTCTAAGTTCTGTAGCAGAAACAAATGCCTCTTTGGTGTCTATTTTTACCACAACCCCCCAACCAAGTTCAGGAATGAACCGCCACGCTGAGAGAACTTTTGTTTCACTATAGTCCACAGACAAAGCCGACCCTCTGTCGCCGACAACCGCTTTTTGTAGTGTCACTGCCAAGTCCGAACCAAGCTCTACCGTTCGACTGAAAGCGGCACTATTATCTTTTCTCAATGGTGCTATGATGACAGCTTTATTATCTTTCAAATAACCCAGAACAATTTCACCGGTACTTTTTAGCCCTGAATAATCAGTCGCCAAATAGAAATAGTCTTGGCTTTTTATTTGCAACGCAAGTACACCAAGCAATTGTCCATTTTGTACCAATGGTGTTACTACAAAAGCTGAGTGCCATTCATTTCCTCTGGCTAAATTTGAGGAATTAATTTCAACCGGTGACTTTAGTGCCCATTGAGATGGCTCAAATTCTTCGAATTTCGTAATCCCTGTTTCCAGGAGAGTTGATGCACTTTCAAATGCAGACGCAAGATGAGTATCACGAAATGGGCCGTCAATTAGATTGGTCGTAAAGTGATTTTCTTTTGTTGCACTATAAACAATTGTACCCGCAGTATCGATCAACAAAATATCGTAGCTCGCTGTTCTATTTCGTAAAATATTTAGAAATGGAGAGAACTCTTGATAAGCGCTATTATAGTTTTCACTTTGAATACCTTTTTTAAAACTCTCCGAAAGCTCTTTCATTCCAGTCACAACATTCGGTACGTTGGCATAGGTTACTACTGCCTGCTCTTTTTGTTTAATGTAGTTATATATTTGTTTACTCTTTGCATCGACGATACCATTCAATGAATTTTCGACTTCTTGCTGAATAGTTTTTGTTGAGCTATTTGATGATACTAAAGATAAAGAAATAAATGTGGTGAAAGCTACCACTATAATTGCGACAAGAATTTTGGCCCTAATATTCATTGGCTGTCTAATTTTCCACCGACAAGATTATCAGGCAACGTACGGCCTACCTCATTACCTGCTTCGTCAGGCTCACCAGCCGGTGCAGCCCAAGAATTATTCCATCCGGTATACAGTTGATTTAGGTATTCCTCCCACTCTATTCGTGCTTTATACTTTGGAAAAGCAACAGGCCTTACTGGCCCCTTGGAACTCCATACGATATCAAATTGTCCATTGGCTCTAATTTTACCCACATGAAAAGGTTTCCATAGATGATTGTTAATAGCACTGACTCGAACGATGCCTTCCGGTGAAAGAAACGTTTGTCCCCGCATGGCGGTGCGAATCGATGTTGGACTTGTGGTCTTAGTTTCTCTGACAGAACTTGCCCATAGATGTACACCAAGATAACCCGCTTCCATTGACGCGTTAGTTGTTCTTTGTGCACCGAATTTGTTTTTAAAGTTAGCGACGAATCGTTTATTTTCTTTACTCTCAATGCTTTGGAAATAGCTCCACGCTGTGTAATGACCTTCCATTTCATTGATGTCCAGATGTGCTAATTCATCTTCTGCGATACTAAATGACATCGTAGGCGCTTTAATATCATTCGAAGCAAGTCCAGCAAAAAAACTCAAATTACTATCACCGTTAATAGTATTTAAAATAACTTCTGCGCCACTTTGTTTTATCGCCGATAACATTTCGTCCGAGACTTGACCTCCTAAAGGAATATACTGCTCACCCACGATCTCAGCACCCAACGCACTTATTTGTTCCTTAATTAATTGGTTTGCTGCTCTTGGAAAAACATAATCTGAGCCCACTAAAAATACTTTCTTGCCGAGGTTTCTTACACTCCATCGCACTGCGGGGCTGATTTGTTGATTGGGGGCCGTTCCGGTATAAATTATATTTGGCGAAGATTCCAGACCTTCATATTGAACGGGATAGAATAATAAATGGTTGTATTTTTCCACCACGGGTTTAACCATTTTTCGACTTGCTGAAGTCCAGCATCCAAATATGACCTCAACTTGGTGCTCGGTAATCAATTGCTCTGCACCACTGGCAAAGGTTGGCCAATCAGACTGTCCATCAATAATGATGGGTTCAATACGCCTGCCTAATAATCCGCCGGATTGATTAATTTCTTCTATTGCTAATAAGTTAGCATCGACTACCGATTGTTCACTGATCGCCATCGTGCCTGTGAGTGAATGCAAAATCCCCACTTTAATGACTTGTTCTTCAGTTTGGCAGCCCGCTAGCCAGACTATCTGTATCAGCGCTAACATTCTGATAAATACTTGCACGAAGCTTAATGATTGATTTGATTGAAAATTCACTCGATGACGACCGTAAATATAAAGTAATAGTTGACCCGCAGGTTTCCCGCTCCCATTAACCAAGAATAGTCCAAATTTGGATGAATTTCTGACTATCGAGACCTAACTGAGCCTATCTCCTGATCTTTAGAAAGATTCACTAAGTCCGAATTAAAACGACCTTGATGATTAAGGCGTTATTCATGCTGGCTATCAGCGATGTATCATTTCTTGGATGAGCTCTGCGATAAACAATCGATGTCTACAATGACATAGGTGGCATCTTGCTTTGCGGGTTTATGAGAAACTAGCTCTACAGAAGTATTTGCCTGCTTTATTAAGTAATTTTTGATCCCAAATAAATGAGCGATCCGATCAAATCCTGCTCTATCAAGGTCAAGATTTGACTGCCAAATTTTAATATCCCGAATTTTGATATAGTAGCCCGTTTGGCTATTTATTTTTGCAAGCCATAAAAGAAAGACTATTGAACCAACAAAAACCACCAACGGAATGATATTAGTGGCGAGTAACCAGAACAACAAAGTGAGGGCATGAAAGGGCTGATTGCTCGTTGCATAAACGAACGTAGGAAAGATAAAAACCATGAGTGCGCTAAACACTTTAAGGCTAATGAATTTGCTCCTTTTAATTTATGCCAAAAATTAAGAACTTCGCTCGATATCTTGCTTGCATAGGTCAAAAAGAAATGTCCCTAGATTAAGTTTAGCCTAAAACCCACTTAGGTAGTACGTTTATTGTACAACCGCTAAATACTTGGATCCATAGGATAGGGATTGCCTTTTCCCTTTTCCAATAGGTTTTTGAGGCTCACAGTGAGAAAAAATCCCCACTTCGAATTACAATGCATATAGAATTCATCCGCTGTGGGCCAATCTAAGTGAGCAAATTTTAATTGGGCTCCCCGTTCGTCCGGCTCAATTGTGAATTCAAAGTTTCCGGTATCAATCCAAGGACCTTCCGCACATTGCCAAACGACTTTGCTGTGAGGAACAAGCTGCTTAATTGTCATTTTGACTTGATGATCTCCATTCGGACCAAACATAAATAATGCTTTTCCTTCCCTTTCTCATCCGTTTCAACTCGGGTCCACCAACCAGCTAATTGTTGTTGCTGTGTCAGAGCTTTATAGACGTTTTCAGGAGAAGTTTCGATCACGATTCAGTGTAATATATCGACCATGGTTTAATTCCTTTCTTGTAAACTTTTAAATTAATACACCAACTGGTGTACTTTTATTTTGATTTAACCCAAATCCATTTAATTAAAGAGATTGGATTATCGAAAAGGGGTTAGCCCAGAAATTGCTCGAGCGAATTAAATGAGCTGTTCCAACCAAATAGGTGGCCGTCGAATGCCGATTGACTCGGCAGTTTTTCATGAGTCAAAGTGAGCTCTGTTCCATTTTCCAAACGACGCAATGAAATCGTCACCAAAGTGTCCGCCAATTGAGAACGACTGCCCTGACATTGCTGGTCATCAAGCATCCAGGTGAATATCAGGCTATTAGGTCGATTGATTTCTACGTATTCTCCGAAATGTTTAATCACATTATCATCTGGAGAAATAATTTCAACCAAATAACGTCCGCCAACGGTGAGGTCGAGACTAGAAGAAGAAACGATAAATCCTTCAGGCCCGAACCATTGAGCTATAATTTCGGCGTGAGTCCACGCATCAAACACTCTTTCAATATCAGCTGAAAATTAACTCAAACATATCACTCGCTAGACTTATGGGTAGATTCATTTAAGAATGCATCTAAACCATCCAACTTTTTTTGCCAGAATTTCTGATAGAAAGTAACCCATTCAGCTGCTTTCTCAAGAGGGGCTGGGTTTAATCGACAATAATGTGTTCTTCCATCAATCGTGCGTCGCATTAATCCCGAGTTTTCCAGCACTTTTAAATGCTTGGTAATGGCCGACTTAGTCATCGCAAATGGCTCCGAAAGCTCAGCGAAAGAGACCTCTTTTTCAGAAAGGCGCTTCAACATAGCCCGTCGAGTGGGATCCGAGAGCGCACTGAAAATAAGAGTAAGTTGTTGGGATTCATTGTTTACCATATGGTGTACTATAAATATGAATGTACTCTTTGCCAAATGTCTGTTGATAGGTTCAATCGGGAAATTCTGGATAATGCCAAGTGTTAGGATTAATCGGACGACAATTTTTTAACAAACTTTCCGATGAGAATTCAAAGTCATATTAAGACCCTTGATGGTTTGTTGATGCAACTAACCCATTAACGTATTCATCCACTTTATCCAAAAGCCGTTGATCGTTTGATTCATCGCTTCGCAAACCGATCATCAACTCTTGATACTCGCCGTGTACCAATGGAGCACCACTATCTTGATCGAACAAAAGACTTGCTCGTAGACGCTCCCATCGAGCCAACTCTGACGCGTTAAGTGTATCGATTGCATTACGTGCTCGATATCTAAATAACAGTTCTTCCAAGCGATTATCGCTAAATTGAAAACTTGAATCGGCTAGAGATTGCCAATCTGACTCTCTAATTTGTTCCATCTTATTCTTATCGGAGCTAGAGAAAAAACCGCCTGAATAGAGGGCATGATCGGGATTAGTTATTTTTTCGAATTTCTTATCGCTATAAATTTTGAACAGTTTATTGGAAAACTCTTTCAATCCAGATTTAAGTAACTCAGCATTCTCAAGACATTGCTCTAAATTAAACCCTAATCGCTGCTGACAATCTGCATTGAGTACCCCGAGCGGTGCTACCGCAGGACATTTATTGTAATGAACTTCCTTAATTGCAATGCGCTCGACGCCCTCAGGTAATTCATCTTGTCGAGTAAAAATTCGCAGCTGAATTTGCTCCGCAGTTAAATCGAGTAATCCGTCAACCGAGCGAGTCAAATCAATGCAGATCACACTATTTTTGTTTGTTGGGTGTAAAGACAGCGGCAGCATCACACCGGTGTATTGATGTGTATTTCCGAGCATACCCGAGCAATGCACAAAGGGTTTATGATTCACCAAATCTATTTCGGTCATTACTAATCGTTTGTTACGTAGAGAAAGTAAATACTCAAATAGTTTCGGCTGTTTTTGTTTAACCAACTTAGCCATGTTGATGGTCGCATAAACGTCTGCTAATGCGTCATGAGCATCTTCATGTTCTATCCCGTTAGCTTTACTCAGTCGCTCCAGTCGAAAGCTGACAACACCTTGTTCATCCTTCGGCCAAGCAATTCCCTCAGGTCTAAGGGCATGAGTCATTCTGAGCATATCGATAATGTCCCAACGAGAATTACCATTTTGCCATTCTCGCGCGTACGCATCGTAAAAATTCCGATAGAATCCGTGTCGGATGACCTCATCATCGAACCTAATATTGTTATAACCAACGGTGCATGTATTGGCTGTTGATATTTGCAAATGAATTTGACGGAAAAACTCTCGTTCGGATAGGCCCTTCTCTAACGCCAATTGAGGGGATATTCCAGTCACTAAGCAAGCTTCTGGACTGGGAATAAAGTCATTGGCAGGTTTGCAATAAATATTTAGAGGATCGTCAATGATATTGAAATCAAAATCAGTTCGAATACCGGCAAATTGACTTGGTTTATCTTTAGCTGGATTAACCCCAAAGGTCTCAAAATCGAACCAATAAAAACTATCGGTCATGCTGAGTGTTTTGATATGTAAGGACTTTTACTAACGTCGATGGCGAGTGATTTGTCTTGTTGCTTCAACCAAGATTTAGCGTCGAATTGATTGTCGAAAAAAGCAACGTCAATACCTTGCCCAACTCCCATGTTACATGCGACTTGAGAGTCTGGTATTGAAAGATGGTTCAGATCAACAAAGGCAATCGTTAGATTTGAGTGCTTTAACATTTCAATGACTGCTTGATAGATTTCTATCGCATTGAACGGCTGATATTTGCCTCGCAGCGCAAACGTCATTAAAACGTGATTCAAATCATTAAGATGGCACTGATTAATTGTCTCGGCCCAAAGGTCGAGCACCGCATCTCCGGCCCGCTCGCCAGTAACGTAACCCATTAAAACCTGGTCTTCAATGCTGAATGTAATGGTTGGCTTTATCAATTTATCACTGAGAAACGATTAATCGCCCTCTAACTCCTGGAACCGGTTTAGATCTTATCCACAGATTAACTATTCTATGTTACCAAAAATGAGCTTGCAAGCGTTGTTATTAAGGCGGTCATTGGACTTCGTTTTCAGAAAATTATCCTAACGACTACAAATTGTCGCTTTTTGATCTTTCAATTGCCAACCATCTTGATTATTGGTAAAGATTGCATAGGCACTACCACAGCCGGTGCGGGAGCCTCTATTTGGTTTATCTGGAACAATGCATAACCCAACATTCTTCGACTTTGATTTGAACCAAAGTGTTTGGTAAGTGGCGGGAACAGCGAACTTTTGCTTGGTGATGAGCAGTGACTTGTCAGCTTCTGGAATATTAGTCGCCGACCATGAAGCTCCCGAGAACCCGGGACAATGATAAGCGGGATTATTTTTAGCCACATCCGACCGCTTAGTAACACAAGCGGTTAACAAGACGGATAGAGCAAAAACGAAAAGACGCATTTAGTGGTTTCCCATTGATTAGTTAAACTCTCGGAGTACCCTAGATTACTTACTTTCAACCCCCCAAGATTATTTTTGAGTAGTGTAACTCACTGAAGAGCTCAACTCATTTCAATTAAGGAGAATATGAAATACGAAATTGTTAGTAGTTGTGAATTATTAAGAAAAATGAGCACATTATCAACTAATGGACTCATTGATGTTAATTGTACCTACATCTGAAGTCATCACCCCAAGTGCGAGTCCAACTTATATCATTATTGAAAAAACAGTTTTTCTCGAGTCTTAGGGTGATTGCCGACTTCATTCATCGTTTTTGATTCGTACAATCGACCGTTGATCATTACCCGATCAACTTGGTCACTCTTATAAATGTCTTTCAGAGGATCAATATCAAGAATAACCAAATCAGCTAATTTTCCAACCTCGATTGAGCCGAGATACTGATCCATCCCAATATATTTCGCCCCGTCTATTGTTGCAGCGCGGATTACTTCCAAAGGACTCATACCGCCTTGTGCAAGCATCCACATTTCCCAGTGAGAACCTAAGCCTTCCCTTTGACCGTGGGCACCAACTTGCACGCCAACTCCCAAATCTTGTAATTCAGCTGATACTCGTGCATTTTTGAAATGGTTGTAATCTACTTCTGGAACGATATATCGACGAATCGACCGTGGGTAAAGTATGTTTTTTGGTACATATTGACTGAGCAGAGGATGTTTCCAAACTTCATCATGCTGATACCAGTAGTTCTCGCCCCAGATACCGCCGTACGCCACCACCAAGGTTGGGGTATAACCCGTTTCACTTTGAGACCAAAGCTGCTTGACGTCATCATAAATTGCCTCCACTGGGATGGAATGCTCTATTCCCGTGTGACCATCAATGATCATCGTTAAATTGTGTTGGAAGGTTGAACCCCCTTCTGGCACCACCATCATTTGAGTCTGACGAGCCGCTTCTAAAACTTGCTGTCGCTGGTCACGTCGCGGCTGATTATAACTCTTCACTGAAAACGCGCCTTGTTGCTTAAGCCGATTAAGGTGTTGGGTCGCATCATCAAGGCTGTTAATTTCCACAGTGATATAGGTCTCTGCGCCGTACAAAATTCGTCCCGTAGAAAAAATGCGTGGAGCGACAGTTAGCCCCCGCCGGGCAAGCTCTGCTGAAGCAAAAATTTCACCAGTATCATTGGAAGGATCATGGATAGTGGTCACTCCGAAGGCGAGCGAAGCCAAATTCATCCAGTTTTGTTTCGGGGTGATTTGATTACTACCTTGACTACCATGCCAGTGAACATCGACGATTCCAGGCATGATTGTTTTGCCAGCCAATTCAATTCGGTTGGCGTTGTTTGGAACTTCTAAACTACCTAACTCACCGACTGCGGCGATTTTGTTGTCCTTTATTAAGATGTCTCCTTTTTCAAACACCAGTTCACCCTTCATGGTGATAACTTTTGCCCCTGTCAGCAACGTATTTCCTTTCGGGATATCGCTTTTTACTTGCATACCTATTTCTGTAACGTTGGTCTTAAGCTCTTTTTGTTCAGCCTTCCAACTCTCAACCTTGGGTAAGCTTAATTGATGAAGCTCAGCACCTAACGACCAATTGATTGCATTACTGTCTTTACTCCATGATACATAATTCCCTCCTTCGTCACTGATTTTCAGGATAGGTAGGTTGTTCGCTTTTGGCGATAAAGATATTGCTTGGGCACTGTAAGTAAAGGGAATAACGTAAAATTGGTATTTTTCTTTGAAGGACAAAAAACGATTATCCGGCGACAAACTGTATTCAGTTGCCCATTGGCTAGTCGCATGAGTAATCTCGTCAAGCCCTTGTAAGTTAACGCTGACAAGATTGGTTTTTTTATCCGCGAAGCGAGTGAGATACACTCGTTTTCCATCCGCAGAATAGAATGGACTGTTTCCTGACTCAGTCATTAATCTCGCTTTACCACCACCTGAACCCACACTGTAAATTCCAGGATTAATATCAAAAGTGTGTGGTAACAATCTTCCATGGGTCACTTTACGATAAATAACACGCTTACCGTCGGGAGAAAATTTTGGTTCAATATATTTACCCGGTTGGCTAGTTAACGTTCGGCTACTTCCCCCTCGAGATTTAATTTTCTTTACCGAGCCTTGAACTTTGTCATTCCAAGTCGTAAAAGTGATCCATTTCCCATCTTGTGAATAAGAAGGATAAAACGCCATTTCATTCTTTTCTTTGGTTAGTCGTTTGACCTTTCCATTGGGTAAGTCTCGAGTATAAAGTTGACCAAGCGCTTGAAACACCACTTGTTTGCCATCCGGTCTGACCTGAACCCAACGTAGCATTTTTGTATCAAAACTGTCGGGTCCTGGGTTAACGTTGAAACGAACCGCTTTACGCATTTCCTTTTTGGTTTTTACGTGAAATGGTATCTCCTTAGCGACATGCGTTACTCGATCTATTGTATGAATTTTTCCACCGGCCCAAAATACTAAATTTTCACTGTCAGGGGTCCATGCAATAGTCGGATAGACACCATGAATAGCCCAGGTTTCTTGCATATCTCGTTCAAGATTTTGGTATATTGGTTGTTCATTTCCAGTGCTTAAATCTTTGAGAAATAAACTTGATTGGTTTCTAATACGCTTTACAAAAGCCAGATATTTGCCATCGGGTGACGGCGTTGGTCGAATAGCCCCACCCATCCCAGAAACCTCTTTACGAATTTGACCATCGAGTCGATCTACTGAGAATATTTCATAGATTTCTTTATTCGAGTCTTTGTTGTATTCAAATACAGGTCCCGGAGTAGAATCCCGAGAAAAATAAACACGTTTTCCGTCTGCAGAAAAAGCAGGCTCTCCGATATCTTTTTGATCATTTGGCCGTTTGTTAAGCTGAAGACCAGAACCACCAGCAGTGTGGTAAAGCCATATTTCACCTGCGCCAAGTGAACGCTGTGAAGTAAAGTGTTTCTTAGCGACTAAGTATTGACCATCTGGACTCCAACTCGGGCTATTTAATAATCGAAACGATTCCTTAGTGACTTGCTGTTGATTAGTACCGTCCAGATCCATAATCCAAATATTGTCACCACCACCTTGATCAGAAGTGAACGCAATTCGGTTTCCATCAGGACTAAATTTGGCCTGCATTTCCCACGCGATAGTATCTGTCAGTGCTTTAGCTTCTCCGCCTTCAACCGGCATAACATATAGATCACCCAGTAGATCAAATAATATTGTTTTCCCATCGGGGCTAACATCAACATTCATCCAGGTTCCCTGGGTCACGTCAATATCTGCGAAATAGGCTTCTCCAGGCGGATGATTAACGTCCCATTTGTCAGAATCTTTGGAGTCAGCCTCTTTAATTGATTTGTCAGCGGCCTGAACCGAAAAAGCCATGACCGCCAAAATTATGATTGAGAACAGTTTATTCATCCCTATTATCCTTATCTAAAATGTTAATTTGTTGTTGTAGAGCGTTCGACTGCCGCTCAATTATTCAGATTAAGTGCAAGTTATCGAAAACCCATTTCCTGACTTCTCTGCATTGCCTATAAACTTTTTATAATACGGACATTGTTATTGGCACACCGTTTAAAGCAGCATTACCAGTCAACTGATCGACGAATTTTTCATCGGTTAATTGATTGACGCTAACACCGGTGTGGGCATTAGCAATCGATAATTGGGTATCTTCAACGCCATGCCCCCAACCGTGAGGAATTGATACAACTCCCGCCATGATAGTGTCAGTCACTTCAACGGGTATTTTAATTTTACCCACTCTCGACTCTATCATTACCAGTTCACCGCACTGGATTTTAAGCCGCTTAGCATCTTGGCTATTAATGTGAGCAATACATCCCGGTTTGCCTTTCACCAAACGGTAGCTGTTGTGCATCCAGGAATTACAAGTTCTTGGATCTCTTCGTCCAATTAACAACAGCGATTCATTATCGGTTGGTTGCGTTTTAACGCTCACTAATTTTTGCTCCAACCGGGCAAGGTCGGCGACAAACTCCGCAGGAGCTAGATCAATGCGGCCATTATCAGTCAGTATTTTATTCGGAAATTGTGGTTTCAATGGGCCTAAATCCAATCCATGGGTAGATTGTTGAAGCTTCTTTAAATTGAGCTTTCCTTCAAACGCTGTCTGGGACGTATCCGACGGGTCATTTGACCCATATGGCCCCTGCAGTAGAGCACGATTAATTAACCCTTTCGGTCCCAGCATCCGCATTGACTTAAGCTTAAACCAAGTCGTTACTTTGGATAATAGGTCCTTTCCTGCCATCGCCTGAACAAGGCTGCAATAAATATCCATTTCAGATCGGCTTTCTGGTTTTCGCTTGAACAAAGGTTCAGAATATCTTGCATAATTTCGCACGGCCAATTGGTTAAAGATTAAGTCATAGTGTGGTCGTTCGAGCGGCGTAGGAGGCGGTAAGATAATATCCGCATACTTACTGGTTTCGTTAATATAGAAATCGATGCTTAGCATGAAATCGAGTTGCTCAAATGCGCTGGCTAGTAATTCATTATTCGGCGTCGAAAGCAATGGATTACCGGCGGCAACAACCATCGCCTTAATTTGACCCTCTCCGTCTGTGAGGATCTCCTCTGCCAAGGCTGCCACAGGAAATTCGCCAATGGTCTCTGGGTAATGACTAACCCGAGAGTGATATCGAGCAAATTTCTTGGTGCGCCCTTTCTTATGACCAACCATATCCACTGCTGGCGTAGCAAACATAGACCCACCAGGTGAATCTAAATTTCCTGTTAGCAAATTGAAAACATTGACTAACCAATTAACGATCGAACCAAATTCTTGAGTCGAAACACCAATCCGAGCATAAAGAACGGCACAGTCAGCTTGGCAAAAATCAGTAACCAGTTCGGCCACTGTTTCGGCGTCAATTCCAGTCAATGATGCAACCTGCTCGGGGGTATAATCTTCAACCATGGACTCAATGTGATTCAGACCATCGATATGTTGCTGCAAACTTCCGCAATTCACTAAATCATTGCTAAATAAGAAATGAATCATTGCCATTAACAAAAATGCGTCACTTCCCGGTTTAATCGATAGATGTTGATCGGCGAGTTTTGATGTTTCGGTAAATCTTGGATCAATAGTAACTATTTTTCCGTCTCGAGACTGAATCGCTTTGAGCCGTTTCTTGATATTAGGCGAACTCATAATACTGCCATTGGACACGACAGGATTAGCACCGAGAATTACCATAAAGTTAGTACGGTCAATATCCGGAACCGGCATTAACAATGGGTGGCCGAACATCAACATTGCAGCAAGATGATGTGGCAATTGATCGACAGAAGTCGCTGAGAAACGGTTCTTTGTTTTTAGTTGTCGAT
Source organism: Kangiellaceae bacterium (assembly GCA_019090895.1). Lineage (GTDB taxonomy): Bacteria > Pseudomonadota > Gammaproteobacteria > Enterobacterales > Kangiellaceae. Next base: position 13,127 of record JAHRVB010000246.1, on the reverse strand, counting down.
AAAATAATGGACCAAATAACATGGCTTCGAGATTGTGGACCGTTGGATTTCCTAAATAAACACCGACCGCATCTCTACCAAATTCTGTTTGAATAAGTGACAAGCGTTTAGCAATTAGTTTGAAAGCCTCATCCCAACCAATGGGTTGCCAACCTTGCTTGGTCTTAACAACAGGTGATGTCAGTCTATCTTTATCGGTATATAGATCTTGAAGGGCAATGGCTTTGGGACAAATATGACCGTGACTGAAAGGATCGTCCTTATCTCCCTTAATCGATACAACGTCTTCGCCTTTAAACTCGATTTTTAAACCGCACATCGCCTCACATAGATTGCAAGTCCGATAATGACTTTTCAATTCATTCACTGGCATTTACTATGCTCCATCACTCACTAGCGAGTCAAAAAGAGAGACGGGTATACTAAATCAATCAGTTTCTAATTGCTAATCTGGACCAAACCGGTTACTCACAACGCGAAGTTTGCTATTAGAAAACAATCGTATAAGAATCCATAAACTAGCAAGAATAGGCTGTTGAACCTGATAAATACGTCTATACTCTACTTTATTTATCAGTTACTTGGAGTAAAACCACATTGAGCAAAGCAAACCTTCCAGAGTTCTTTTTACCAGACTTTTGTAAGGTTCAATCCGTCTTTATGGTGGTACTTATTGGTGAGCTATTAGCCGTTATTTTTACCCTATTATCTGCTTCGCCTGCACAAGATGGTTGGCAAGTACTTGGACTTTACTCCATTTCACTGCAGTGGGTCAGTCTTAGCTCTGTCGGAACACTGTGTCTATTGAGGCCTTCTTTAGCAGGGTTAAGAGACAGCTATGCTGGATTAATTAGCTTGCTGATTATTCTGACTGCAACCTTTATCTATACCTTTATCACCATCCGTTTCTACTTTGGAATGTATTTCGATTTAAGCGAACCATCTCAATACATTTATCTCATCAGGAATCTAATTATCGCAGGATTAATTGGTTCAGTTTTATTGCGTTACTTTTATTTACAGCAACAATACCGCCACCAGATTAGCTTAGAGTCTGCCGCTCGACTAGAGGCATTACAGGCTCGAATCAGACCTCACTTTCTATTCAACAGTATGAATGTTATCGCCAGCCTTACCCGTATTGATCCCAAAAAGGCGGAAACCGCAATCGAGGACCTAAGTGATTTAATACGAGCCACTCTCAACACTCAAAGTGAACTTATCCCCCTTGATAACGAATTAGAAAATGGCAAACGTTATTTAGGGATAGAGCAACTACGGCTGGGTGAACGATTAAAAATAGATTGGCAAATCGACCCTGAATGTTTGAGCTGCCTTGTGCCTCCGCTGTCAGTACAACCACTACTCGAAAATGCGGTTTATCATGGTATTCAAATGGTACCTGACGGTGGAGTCGTTACGATACGCATCGAAGAAGTCGACAAACAAGTTCTAATTGAAGTAACTAATCCTAAATTGGAAGAAAGTAAACATAAAGGACACGGAATAGCTCTAAACAATATTACCCAGAGACTAGAAGTAATATTCAACGGACAAGCCAGCCTTGCTCAAGAGAATTTAAACGATATTTATCGAGTTTCGATGAGAATTCCGTTCAACATGACATTAGACGCATCAAACTAAAAGGAACTAAGTGAGAGAATGAAACTATTAGTTGTCGACGACGAACCACTAGCACAACAACGGCTAAAACAATTGCTATCGGAAATTGAAAATATCGAAAGCATAACTCTTGCAAATAACGGAATACGAGCGATCGAAGCCTGTCAAAGCAACAAACCTGATGTTGTCTTGATGGACATTCGCATGCCCGGTATGGATGGTCTCGAAGCTTCTCAGCATATCTCTCAAATGGAAGAACCACCGGCCATCATTTTCACCACTGCCTACGACGAGTACGCGCTTGAAGCGTTTAAAGCAAACGCGGTCGATTATCTTCTAAAACCGGTAAGAGAGAATACTCTCAAACAAGCCATTGAAAAAGCCTGTCGTCTAAATAAAGCGCAGCTAGAAGCCGTCCGTTCTCAGCACGAAGGGCGTACTAACATCACCGCAAAAATTAGTGGAAATATTAAGTTAATTCCGGTAAAAGACATTATTTATTTTCAAGCAGAACAAAAGTATGTCACCGTAAAATATCTTAATGGCGAAACCATCATTGAAGATACCTTGAAAGAACTTCAAACCGAGTTTCCAGAAACATTTGTACGTGTCCATCGGAATGCAATAGTCTCCAAGAAATTTATTACTGGTATTCACAGAGATACCCAAGGGCATTCGTTCGTAATTCTAAGCGAAGATAATAAACAACTCGAAATTAGTCGAAGGCATTTATCTGAAATCAAGAAATTAATGAACGAGCTTTAGATTAGGCACTTCATTTTTAGCTGAGAAACTTCCCTGTTCACTTAACAAATAACTCGGCAGATATTCTGATAACCCTTTAGCGGATAATAATACGACTTTGTCCTGCAAGTTAAATATTCCATCGTTCTTCGTTTCCAAGTGGTTTCGCCAAGCAATTATACGGTTATTCAAATCAACGAGTTCAATATTAATTCGCAAGATTTTTCGATCTTCAATGTAGTTCCCTGTCAGTAAGAAATCTGGAACGCTAGTTTCTACCATAGCAAATGTTGTAAGCGCATGTTCTGGGAATAAAGGCATTATTTGTTGAAGACGACTAATAAGATGACTCGAAATTGCTTTACCAAAATAATTTACTTTATCGCAAGGCCTAAGGTTTTCGAAAGGTTCAACGGCTATTTTCTTTAAAGAAACTTCTAGAGTTCGATAAACGAACTGATAACCTAATCCGTGAATCGTTTTTATTTTTTGCTGTCGGTTTCCATCGTCTTTCAAGAGTTTACGAGCATTCTTAATATGATTACTCAGCGCCGCTTCAGAGACGACACTTTCAGGCCATATTTTATTAAATAGCTCTTGCCTTGTGACTAACCTTGCTCTTTCTTGAATCAAATAGCTTATCAATTTGAAAACCAATGGTTCGACATCCAACTTTTTACCATCGAAATTAATTTCACAACAACTTGTATCGAGAGTAAATTCTCCAAATTGATAAACCATGTCCATAAACTCCGTTCATATTCACCTAAACCGAAGGTAATACAAAAATCGACTACCCTCGGTTTGATCAAGCCAATATGAGTAATTATCATCAAGTTAAATTGGTATGACTAGTACTGTCGCTGTACCTAAAGGAAAATCGCTACGGACTAGCCGTCAGCCGCTAACATCTGCACATCCTTAGCGGTTAAACAATTTCCACCAATCCCCCAATCCCCCTCTTTAATTTCGTTGATCTTAACCCAGGTGACTTGGCGAAGATTTTCGCCTTCAATAGACACCATGGTATCCGTCACCTTTTTAATCATTTCTTGCTTTTGCTGTGAAGTAAATACACCTTCTATAATCTCTATATTCACTAATGGCATGTCGTTCTCCTTTTACATCATTTAAAGTGAAAATATAGTTTGAATCCTCAGACAACTTACCGCTAGTCACAAAACTGTACTATACCTAGTACACTTTATGGACTAGTCTTTAAGAGTAACGCCGCATATACTGAATACAAACGAAAAAAAGGAATTCATACTGGCTAATGTCTAATGAAAGTTACAATAACTTTTGCCCCATCGCGATGGCTTGCGAAATCATTGAGCCTCGTTGGACATTATTAGTGCTTTGCGAAATGTGGTCTGGTTCTACTCGATTCAACGAAATAAGGAGAGGCGTTCCTGGAATGTCTCCCACCTTACTGTCCAAACGATTAAAAGAAATGGAAAATCAATCTCTCATCACCCGAGAGGAAGATCATAATAGCGGCACGGTCAATTATAAGATTACTTCAATTGCGGATGAATTGATGCCCATCATTTATAATCTAGGAAAATGGGCTCACCGAAATATAGATTCCGAAGTCACTTTGGAAAACTTAGATTCTAAATTACTCATGTGGAATATACGAAGAAAGGTCGACGCTTCAAAACTACCGTCTCGGAAAACCGTCATTCAATTTATATTTCCTGAACTTGATAAAAATCGTGATTTTTGGTTGATCCATAAGCCGGGGTTTACCGTTGACCTATGCACTAAAGATCCAGCGTTCGATGTCAATTTATATGTTAAATCTGATTTGAAGACTCTCACCGCTGTGTGGATCGGTCTTGCCAAATTAAGTGAACAAATCACTGACAAGAATATCGTTCTTATCGGCGATGAAAATATAGCCAAAAAGATAGGTGATTGGTTAGTAAGAAGTGCATTTGCTCCAAAATGCATGTATTAAACTTTCGGCCCATTTACCAAGAATTCGAATTCCTCGACTTAGGCTTAAGTACATTAGTCATCTGAGCGAGAAAACTAGTCTGAGTATCTGAGGCAGCGCTATCAAGATTTGCCATTTTTTCTACAAGCTCAATCGTCGATTCTGCTTGTTCAATAGAGAACTTTTCTTTTACATTCTCTAGAATTTTGTCGCAGTTCTCCAGAAAGTTGACCTCTTTTTGCAACATAAAAGAAGTAGACGAAAACAAATCGAGAGCCGCTACTGTAGTCAATCCAAAGTCATCTGAGAACACCGCTAATATTGTTTGTTTTTGTTCACGACTAATTTCGCCTTCTAATTTAGCCACACCCAACATTAAGGCGGCAGCAACTTCCATAGGATCTGTAAGGGAATACAAGGGATTTTCAGCGTATTGTTTTTTCCATTTGTTTCGACGTGCCCAATAAAAAGGATTAATAGAGCTCAATCGAAAGCCAGAACGCTGCAAGCTGTTAATAGCCCATATTAATCCTGCCAAGGCCGATATAATTCCAATAACTATGTGCATTTTCTATTCCTTTAGATTGAATAAGCTTTTCAAATACGAATATCTGTGGGCTCAATATATGGGTGAAATCGTTGACATGCCAATTGTACAAAACTGAAACCTAGCTTATCACACACAATATCTGATTCAATATCTCATTCAATCTCCGATAGCCGTCCAATCAGCGCTAAGCTCCAAGCAACACGAGATGTTTGATCTTGTGGTACCTTAATGCCATTGATAAACAATGCTTCAGTTCCTGAACAGGTAATGGGGTAGAAAGAGGTAGTTGTAATTCTCGCTTTCCAATGAAAACCAAGGTCAATCCATATACTTCTCTAAACGTTTCCACTAGATTAGTATTACAATTGAAAAAGAGAGAAACACGATCAGGTGATTTTGTTTTCCAATCCATACGAATAGTACTTCCCTGCTTGACCAAAAAACTGGGTTCTCCCCACTTTAGGATTTCGGTAACTTCCCCACTATTTAACGCTTCAGCCAGCTCAAGGATCAAGTCTCGAATACTGAGCATTCGCGCTTGCACCTTTGGAGGATAAGCGTCATATTTTTGTTTTAGTTTGGTATCCATCGATTATCTGCTATTTTTCTTCTCTATTCGAACATCTCAATGACTAATGGTAGCGGGTTTGAGGCTTAAATAAAAACGCGGTCTACTATCCACTTTAGCGGTTGAGCATGATATTCTTTTAAAAATTCAATAAAACGCTCAGGGAACCCCTTTGGCCAAGAACTGCTTAAACTGCAAAAGAGAAATCGCTCAAGGCCAGAAGGAATGTTATGTCTGTGGTTCGTCGCAGAATATCATTAGCCATTATTTTGGTAGTAGCATTTTGATCTTACTGTTGGTGCTAGTTTCAGCCGCAATTAGCTTTTGGTTTATAACCAAGGCTAACTCCCAAGTCGAATCTAATTTAGTTAAACTCAATCTCGCTCAATCTCAAATCGCGGATGCTGAACAAAAAGCGACGGCGGCCCTAAATCAATTAAAACAATTTCAAGCAAGTGCAGAACAAGCGGAAATACAGCAGGCGCAGAACACTGAATCCAGTCAACAGGTAGAGGGATTGCTTGCGGCGGCGGAGAAAAAGGCGGTTGAGTCTCAACGCAACGTTAACTGGCTTGCTAAACAAAACAAACAACTTAAAGCAGAGGTTGAGCAATTGACTGCGCAAGTAACCAATGCTCATCAGACACTGCAACAAAGCCAACAATCATCTCAATTAAATCAACAACAGCTTAACGACCAAGTTGCTCTAGCAACCCAAGCGGATAAAACGCGAATCCAATCATTAGAAACAGAGCTGGAAGCACTTAAACAACAAATGCAAACGAACTCAGCGGCAAGTAATTAGTTGGCAAACAGGGTGTTTAAGTATCTGCTTTCTTGTTCACAATCTATTCCCTCCCGTGACTAAGTGATAGAATCGCGCTAATAACCCCGGCCCGTAAAAGAATAAGGCGAAATAATGAGTGACATCCTCCGAATTGCGACCCGAAAAAGCCCCTTAGCACTATGGCAAGCGGAGTTCGTCAAATCAGAATTAGAGAGAATACATCCTGAACTCGAAGTTGAACTGGTTCCCATGGTGACTCGAGGTGATAAAATTCTAGACACGCCACTCGCGAAAATTGGCGGTAAAGGACTTTTTGTTAAAGAATTAGAGCTTGCCATGTTAGAAAACCGAGCAGATATTGCCGTTCACTCAATGAAAGACGTTCCTATGGAGTTTCCCGAAGGACTGGGGCTAAGCGTAATTTGTGACCGCGAAGATCCACGTGATGCCTTTGTTTCTAATCAGTACAAATCGATTGACGATCTACCGCAAGGCGCAAGAGTAGGTACCTGTAGCCTAAGGCGCCAATGCCAGTTAATGGCAAAAAGGCCCGACATAAAAATCCTCGATTTACGCGGTAATGTAGGCACTCGTTTATCAAAATTGGACCAAGGGGACTACGATGCCATTATTCTGGCGGCCGCAGGACTCAAACGATTAGGCTTAGAACAGCGAATTGCACATGAGATTGAACCAGACTGGATGCTACCTGCTGGCGGTCAAGGCGCAGTGGGCATTGAATGTCGAACCAATGACCAGCGAATTCTCGATTATCTAGTACCATTGAACCATGCTATAACTGCCAGTCGGGTCAAAGCTGAGCGAGCAGTCAATCATCACCTTCAAGGCGGTTGCCAAGTGCCTATTGGGGTTTATTCAGTTATTACTGAAGAGACCATTCAGATAGAAGCCTTGGTTGGCAAAGTCGACGGCAGTCAAATTATCCAAAAACAAATTGCAGGACCTGTCGCTGACGCAGAGGCCCTTGGCGTTTCATTAGCAAAAGCATTGCTAGAAGCTGGAGCGGGAGAAATTCTGAGCGCGCTGGAATAACTGGCTAATTTTATGGCAAGCGTCAAGCATACTCATTTTATAGTCACTCGCCCTATCAACCGGGCAACGAACCTTGTGAGTGCGTTAGAGTCTTTGACCAGCAATATCCAACCGATTGAAGTCTCTCACTGCCCGCTAATAAGCATCTGTGACTACCACGATGACGACTTTTTTAATTCGATAGCTGAGAATACTCTCGATTATGACGGTGTTATCTTTATCAGTGGCAATGCTGTCGATTGGGCAAAACAACGATTGACTCAAGAGCAATGGCAAAAACTAATAAACAATGCGCTCTATGCAATTGGTGAACAAACAGCCAAAGTGTTGGAGTCAGAAATATCTCAGTTAGGCCTTTCGAACCAAACCAACCCAGCCAACCAGGCCACCATCACATCTCCAAAACAAATGAATAGTGAAGGATTACTATCGCTAAATCAGCTGAAAAACCTGAAAGGACAATCTTGGCTTATCGTAAAGGGATTAGGCGGCAGGAACACATTACGTTGCGGTATTGAGTCACAAGGCGCCAATATTAGTGAATTAGCGGTCTATCAAAGAAAACTACCTGATCTAGCTAGCCAGAAGGCAATTGCCCGCACAGCAGCAGACAATCCAATTTGGCTGATTAGCAGTATTGAAGCCCTCACTAACCTATCTCGAATATTAAATCGTAGCGTTCAGTACTGCCGAATTATTGTTAGCAGTGATAGAATTGCTGTAGAAGCTAACAAACTTGGTTTTAATCTTGTTGCTCAAGCTCAGGATGCCACTGACCATCAGCTTACAAAAATTGTAGAACAACTTATTCGCTGATCAGCGAAGGGAATCTCAAATGGCCGACCCGAAAGATCCTAATCAAAACAAACCGCCAGCTAAAGCTGATGGTTCAAAACAACAAAGTAGCGTCGAAAAAATCGCAGGCCCTGCCAAACCTAGGGAATCAGCTGAACCTAAGGAATCAGCCGAATTTAAAGAGACAACAGAATCTAGCCAGCCTGTAAAATCGACTCAATCAGCTAAGGCCGATAAGACTAACAGGGATAGTAATAACGAAGTAAGCTCTCCCGCCGAATTATTTAACGCTAAACCTATGCCGAAATTACGATCACAAAAAAATACTAATAAGTGGTTTATACCGACGCTAATTTCTTTGTTTTTACTCATCGCTATACTTGCATCCAGCTGGACCCTGTACCAACAATATTTGTTCAATCAAAATTGGACTGAACTTCAAGTTAAAATCGACTCGCAGCTCAACGAACAAACCGGTGCAATCAACCAAACAAAGAACGCTGCACAAGCGTCCGTTCAAACCATTGGTCAAACCCAAAATCAAGTCAACCAATTGTCTATCCACAATCGTCAGTTAGGTGAGTCGTTGTTATCGACTCAAGAACGACTAAAAGAACTATCGGGTCGCCAAAAACAAGATTGGATGCTCGCCGAAGCCAGTTATTTAATCAAATTAGCTCAATTACAACTGACATTACAAAAAGACAAAACGACTGCGATTCAATTGTTGCGGACAGCCGATAGTCGAATTATCGAGATGGCTGATGATAATTTACTGCCAATTAGACAGGGAATAGCAAAAGACCTATCGGATTTGAGCTTAATTTTAGAACCTGATGTGATTGGTCTCTCTTATTCGATCGATGTTATCGGAAAACAAATTCCCAATCTCGAAATTGCGGCTTTTCAATTTGATCCACTTGAACAGCAACACAATGAACCTTTGGTTGAAGAGCAACAAGAATTTGATCTCGGAAAAATATATGATAAATTCTTAAAAGACTTCGTGGTCATTAAAGATCACGGTGAGCCCGTTAGACCGCTTATGACAGCCGACCAAAGAGGCAATTTAAACAGCAACATTCAGTTGGCTCTACAACAAGCGCAAATTGCCGTCGCTCAGGGTAACGAACAGCTCTATCGATTGAACATTGAAAACGCCATTCTATGGACGAGCGAATTTTTTAAGAAAGATGAGAGCGCGCTAAAAATCGTAGAGCAATTAAATCAAATAAAATCTCAACCGATAAAAGTCAACTACCCCAATAGTTTGAACGCAAAGAATGCACTGGACCAAATCAGCCAACTACAACTCTATCGATGGCTTGAGCAATCGCTTCAGAAAAGTCAGATCGACTCGACGGTAGAACAACCACTAAATTCTGATTTACCGACTGATTCGGCGACAAGCTCTGTAGAAGAAATTCAAACGCCTGACCAACAAATAAGACTACCAGCTGAGTTGCCATCTGAAGAACAATTAGCGCCAGTCTTAAGTGAACAATCAAACGAGTTGTCTAGCGAGCAATCTAACCAACCCGCGGAGGATGACCAATGAGATGGAAAATCGCGCTGGTTGTCGCGCTCATCCTCGGTGCTGTTGGCGGTTCGTGGCTAAAAAACTTGCCCGGTTTTGTGATTATTGCTTACAACAAAACCAGCTACGAAATGCGACTTTGGATAGCCATTTCATTGTTAATGTTATTTATGGTTATCGTCTATGTCGTCATCATGTTTATTCGATCCATTTTAGCGAGTCCAAATCGTATTAAAAACTGGAAAGGCGAGAGACACTGGCGTAAAGCTCGTAAGCAGACGATTAAAGGCATGCTTTCTTTTATTGAAGGTCGATGGAAACAATCTGAAACGACCATGATCAACGCAGCCAAGAATTCTGACACAAAATTGATCAATTATTTAGTTGCTGCTCAGTCTGCCCAACACCAAAACTCCCAAGATCGCCGGGATGCTTATTTGCGGTTAGCGCACGCAGCCGAGCCGAATGCAAAGGTCGCCATTGGATTGACCCAAGCACAGCTGCAACTCGATAATTTACAATTTGAACAGGCACTGGCAACTTTATCTGACTTAAGTGTTAAAAACTCCAATCACCCATTTATTCTCAAACTACTCTGTGTCACTCATCGTAAACTGGAAGATTGGCAAGCGATTATTGAAATACTGCCGGCACTAAAGAAACAAAAAGTATTTGTGCCGGAAAAATTAGACAGGATTGAATCTCAGAGTGTCGTTGGTATTTTAAAGTCAGCGGTCGACAAAGGAGAGCTTGAAAGCTTCAATGATGCGTGGATTAACTTGCCCAGTGCGAGCCGAAAGAAATCAAACCATATACTGAGCTATGCGACATCTCTGATCGTATTTAATCAAATGGATGAAGCAGAGAAATTAGTTAAGTTGCTGTTTAAGAAGAATCCGAGTGAACAAGTCATTTGTTTGTTTGGTGAGATAAAAAGCACCAACGGTAACAAGCAATTTACCTTTTTGGAAAATTGGTACAACAACCATTCTGATGTGCCAGCTTGTATTTATTTGGCCCTAGCAAAAGTTGCTTTCAGTATTTCGCTGTGGGGAAAAGCGCGATTTTATTTGGAGCGAGGCATTCGAACTGCCCCTTGCGCCGAGTCATATTTTATGATGGCTAAGACTCTACAACAACTCGATGACCATGAATTAGCAGCGGAATGTTATCGCCAAGGTTTAGAGCACGTGGTCCATCCTGAAGTAAAAGGTACTGCTCTATTACTTGAAGATGGTTCAGAGGATTTGGTGTCTGCTAATTTACTACCGAAGCTTGAATCTACGCCAAAATAATTCGGCAGCAAACAATTCGACAGACCTTTTAAAATACTAATAAAGAAAGTAAATTAAACTTGCGATCAGTACACCAGACCAAATTAAAATAAGGGTGCAGTACCCCATAATTTGTCGCAAGTTTAGTCCGGCAATGGCCAACAATGGTAGCGCCCAAAATGGCTGAATCATATTAGTCCATGCGTCTCCCCAAGCAACTGCCATCGCAGCATGATTAATTGGTACGCCCAATTGTTCAGCTGCGGGAAGGATAATAGGCGCTTGCACAGCCCATTGACCACCGCCCGATGGAACAAAGAAATTCACAATTCCAGCACTAAGAAATGTGTACACAGGGAAACTGTCTGCCGATGATATTTCCACAAACCATTCCGACATGGATGCTGCTAATCCAGACCCGACCATCATGCCCATAATACCTGCATAGATTGGAAATTGAAGGATAATACCGCCACTCGTTCCAATTGCTTGTTTCATTGCCGTTAAATAATTGTGCGGATTCAAATGCAATGCTAAACCTAACAACAGCAGACAGAGATTAATCGTATTCAAGCTCAGTCCTTTGCCGGAAGAAAAAGATCCCCATAAAAAAATAACACCCACTGCCACCAACATGAAATTAATCACCGGACTGTGTTCCATTCTTTCCGCAGGTGTTAGTGTCGTTTTATCGATTGACTCAGGAATTATCGGTTTAGGCTCGAACCCAACTCGGTTTTCTTCATCGGGTATCATTAGCATATTTAAAATAGGGACCGTAATCACGATAGCGGCGATAATGACTAAATTTTGCCATGCAAAGATCGTTTCTGACAGGGCCACGGTCTGACCGTTTAAAAGTTGTCCTAATGCGTCCGAACTTGGCGATGCGATCTTAAGCGGAATCGATCCCGATAAACCGGCGTGCCAAATCAACATACCGCTATAGCCTGATGAGATGAGAAGTGGGAAATGTACTTTCTTAACGACACTAGCAACTTCTCTCGCAACGAGAGCACCTACCACTAATCCGAATCCCCAATTGATCCAGGATGCCAACATTGAAACCAATGTGACTAACAAGACCGCTTGTGCTGGGGTTTTAGCTAACTTGGCAATTGAAATCAAACCAGACTTCACCGGTACACTCATGGCCAAAATACTGCCCAGTACTAAGATTAGAACCATTTGCATGGAAAAGCTGAGTAGCTTCCAAAATCCGTTTCCCCAGTGATCCGCCATTAGCACAACACTTTGCTGCTCTACCACTAGCCCACATAAAAATACGATGACGGTTAGTATCACTGCAATAATAAATGCATCGGGCAACCAACGCTGCATCACACCACTAAAGAAATTCGCACTACTTTTTATCATTATTATGACTCTCTTATATTTCTTTTATTACCATATTACCCTAAAACGAGGTGGAACACTTATGGCACTATCGGGCAGCTTGATAGCAAATTGTTCATATAACGATCTCTCACAGCGGGCCTAGCCAAAATCTCACAGTGTTCGTTTGCTTTCACCACTTCTACTTCACTCACTCCTCCTTTAAACTAGCTTTTTGAAATCACCTGACAAATTTGTACCAAGGATTGGTTATGTCTCTTTCTATTATTTACACCCGCGCCGGCGTCGGCATCGAGGCTCCACTCGTCACGGTCGAAACTCATCTTTCCAATGGGTTGCCTTGCATGTCGATTGTCGGTTTGCCCGAAGCCGCAGTAAAAGAAAGCAAAGACCGGGTCCGTAGCGCATTAATTAATGCCAATTTTGAGTTCCCCACTCGCCGAATCACAATCAATCTAGCGCCAGCTGACTTACCTAAAGACGGCGGTCGTTTTGATTTACCCATTGCATTAGGCATTTTATGTGCCACAGGACAACTTAATGTTGATGATATTCTTCAGTATGAATTTATGGGAGAGCTGGCTTTATCGGGAGCATTAAGAAAGGTAAATGGTATTCTTCCTGCTGTATTGTCAGCAAAAAGAAATGATCGAAAACTAGTGATACCCGAGCAAAATTTGGCTGAAGCACAGTTAGTGGGTTTAGAGCATTCCGTTGGCGGTAATCATATCTTACAAGTGTGTGCTTATTTGCAGGGACAGCGCGACCTAAAACTAGAACCAGTCATTTCATTAGTCGAGTCAAAGCCAATCAAGCAACCCGATTTGTTGGAAGTCAAAGGCCAATATGCAGCCAAGCGTGCGTTAGAAGTCGCAGCTGCCGGCCGACACAACTTATT
>JAHRVB010000016.1 GCA_019090895.1 Kangiellaceae bacterium | reverse complement strand
TCGCAATCAGCGTCAGTGATCCAGCGGGCTTAACAACCGACTTAGCCGCATTCAGTATCACAGTGATTAACGTCAATGAAGCCCCAATCGCCGTCGACGACACAGCATCAACTGACGAAGATAATGCTGTCACCATTGATGTTCTTGCTAATGATACAGACAATGATGTTGGCGATACGCTTTCAGTTATAGCCATTGCCGGCGCCGTTAATGGAACGGCTACTATCAGTGGTGATCAAGTAGTATTTACCCCCGATGCTGACTTCAATGGAAGTGGCGCATTCAATTATACGGTTAATGACGGCACAGTATCGGCTTCTGCCAATGTGTCTGTTACCGTTAATACGGTAAACGATTCACCTACTATAAGTGGAACTCCCACTGGCAGCGTTGCACAAGATACCCTCTACACTTTCACTCCAACCGCTACAGATGTTGATGGTGATCCTCTTAGCTTCACCGCAAGCAATTTACCAAGCTGGTTGGCCTTAGATACCGATAACGGTAATATTTCTGGTACACCAACCAATGCTGAAGTTGGTACCTACGCAAACATTCAATTATCGGTGAATAGTGCTGGCGGACTCAATGATAGCCTCACGGCGTTTAGCATTACTGTCACCAATACGAATGATGCCCCTGTCGCTACCGACGATAATGCAACTACCGATGAAGATTCGGGAGTATTGATTGATGTTCTTGCCAACGATACCGATAGCGATGTCGATGATTTACTTTCTATCACTGTGGTTAGTAATGTCACAAACGGCTCTGCAATCATCACTGAAGGTCAAATTCGTTTCACGCCCAATGCTGACTTCAATGGTGTGGGCTCGCTCTCTTATACCATGAGCGATGGAGTACTGACGGCGACCGCCAATGTGACCATTACAGTTAATGCCATCAATGACGCACCAGAAATCGGTGGCACACCGGCATCGTCAGTAGTGCAAGATAATCTTTACAGCTTTACTCCGACCGCTTCTGATGTCGATGGCGATTCACTCACCTTTAGTGTACTCAACGCGCCTAGTTGGACAACCTTTAATACTGGCGACGGTACACTATCGGGTACACCTACTAATGCTAATTTAGGTGTGTTCGGTAATATTCAAATTAGCGTCTCGAGTAATGGCGACTTAAGCGATTTCCTCCCAGCCTTCACGATTACGGTTGACAATAGTAACGATGCTCCCACTGCTGTCGATGATAGTGCGACCACCGATGAAGATGTCGCAATTACCATTGACGTCCTTAACAACGATATAGATGTTGATATTGATGATACTTTAGTGATTACAGCCGTTAATACAGTGACCAACGGAGCCGCTGAAATTATCAATAACCAAGTCAGTTTTACACCATCCGTTAATTTTAACGGCACTGGCTCCTTCAGTTATATCGTGAGTGATGGGACAGTGACGGATACAGCTTCCGTATCAATCACTGTCAACGCAGTTAACGATGCGCCGACCATTAGTGGCTCACCTGCGACTAGCATTGCACAGGATGACGGCTATAGCTTTACCCCGACAGCCAATGATGTCGACGGTGATGCTCTTAGTTTCAGCATTATCAACTCGCCCAGTTGGGCAACTTTTAACACTGCCAATGGCACTCTTACTGGCACCCCTACTAATGACGATGTCGGCAGCTATGCCAATATTCAGATCACTGCTCACGATTCATCGGAATCTACACCTCTAACCACTTTTGCAATCACAGTTACCGATGTCAATGATTCCCCCATTGCACTGGATGATGATGTGACAACGAATGAAGACACTAGTGTAGTCATTTCAGTATTAATCAATGATACAGATGCTGATGGCGATCAGATAACGGTTATTTCCGCGGTGGCAAACAACGGAGGTGTCGAAATCAACAATAATGGTGTTCTTAGTTACAGCCCAAATACAGATTTCAATGGTTTTGATACAATTAACTACACCATAGAAGATGGAAACGGCGGTTCTGATACGGCGAAAGTCAATGTTACTGTAACCGCTATTAATGATGCGCCTTCGAGTGTCGATGACGACGTAACAACTCTTGAAGGACAGCCCATTACCATCAATGTACTAAGCAATGATAGTGACCCTGACATAGGAGACACTTTAACCGTGACTTCCGCAGGGACAAACACAGGCACTGTCACAGTTAATCCTGATAGTAGCTTAAACTATATGCCGGAGTTGAATTTCCTCGGTGACGTAGAAGTAAGTTATGCTGTCTCGGATTCAAATGGAGGCATTGCAGCGGCAAAAGTCATCGTACAAGTACGTCCGGTTGCGATAAGTATAAACGCGACTCCTGCATTTGAAGTGCTAGAAGAAAACGAATATCTACTCGAACCACAAGTTACAGCCTCACCGAATGTTAGTTATAGCTATAGTATTACCAATTTACCGAGTTGGGCTGTATTTGATGTTAATACAGGTGTTCTTGTTGGGACACCGGTCCGTGCCGATGAAGGACTGTTTGGCCCTATCTCACTGTGTGTTGATGATAGTTACAACACCGCTTGCTTAACTGACTTTTCTATCGAAGTAAAAGGCGATCTAGACCATGATGGAGTCGCAGATGATGTAGACGATGATATCGATGGCGACGGTATGAGCAATGATTTTGAAAACCTATACGGTTTGGATCCTTTCGATGCTTCTGACGCTGATTTAGATTCTGACGGTGACGGACTTTCAAATCTGGAAGAATTTATTGCAGGTTCAAATCCTACCGAGGATGACAACCCACCAGAGTTGGTCACTCCAAATGATATCATCATCGACGCAACTGAATATTTAAATACAGTTAATCTAGGCACAGCCGAGGCATTCGATTATGTAGCTGGAGTGCGTGAAACTTGTTGTACCGTTACAAATAATTCGCCTGAAAGATTTATACCCGGCACAACAGAAGTAATTTGGATCGCAGAAGATGCCGCTGGTAATATAACGGAATTCATTCAGCTCGTTCAAATTGATCCTATCGTTTCGTTTGGCGCTAATAGAGCCTTTGCAGAAGGGGAAACAGCAAAATTAGTTTTATTCCTAAATGGGGACGCTCCTACCTATCCATACTCGATTGGATTTTCGGTAAGTGGTGGAACCGCGATTGCTGGTGAAGACTACATCTCACCCACTGAAACAGCGGTATTCGAAAATGGTACTTCAGTCGAAATACCTTTTGAAATATTATCTGATACGTTAGATGAAGGAAATGAAACAATAGTATTCACTATTCATAGTGGTGAAAACCGTGGCGAAAAATTTGAGTTCGAAGTAATAATTTCGGAAGATAATATCGCTCCATTAGTACAACTATCTGCAGAGCAAAATGGTGCAAAAGTCATTGAATTTGGAGTTGGGCTCGGAACTGTTATCATTTCCAGTTCTGTGGAAGATTCAAATTCCTCAGATACTTTCAATTATGATTGGTCAGCTACAGACAATCGCTTGAGTGACAGCGATTCCGAAGAAGGCACGTTCAGTTTTGATCCCACGGGATTAGCAAATGGTCATTATAGAATTGAATTAACGGTTACGGATAGCGCGAATGAACCTTTAAGTGGTAATGCAATTCTGGATTTATTGTTAGTTAATAACCCAAACAACGACGATTTAGGATTACCGTGTAATTTCACCCCACATAAGAAAACTGTTACTAACGGTTTCCTATTAGAGACTTCCGCTGGAACCTGCATAAATAGAAGTATTTATTCTTCGCTAAGCGAAGATGGTGGAGTGTTGTTAAGCCCACAAGATTTCTCGAATCAATCGGATTTAGTTGACGATACACACATCACAACAGGCGGACGCTTTAACTTTAACGTTCAAAAACTCGCTCATGTTAGCGAGCAAGTTGCAATAGTAATCTCTCTGAGAGAAGCAATTCCAAGCGACCCACTTTATAGACTATTGGAGAATGGAAGTTGGAGGGACTTTAGTCAGGCTAACGGAGACCAATTATTCTCAGCCAACGGTGATATTGGGTATTGCCCCCCGCCTGGCCATAGCCGTTATCAAGATGGAATCACTACCGGGCATGTTTGTGTAATGTTACTCATCACCGAAGGCGGAGCGAATGATACTGACTCCGTTGCAAATGGAATATTAGAATCTACTGGCGGAGTACATGAAGAGTTTATTCCACCACCTCCGCCTCCACCTCCAACTCCACCTCAGAGTAATTCAGGTGGTGGAGGCGGAGGCTCGTTAGGTTGGTTATTACTGTTATTTGGTAGTCTTAGAATTAGATTTAAGCCCACTAGACACAAAGTTTTATAATTAAAAAAGGCCGAATTATTCGGCCTTTTCTACGTTTGGGATTTATTTAAATTATGCAATTCTATATCTAACTCATTTATCCCGCACTTAATGACCTAGGTAAAAATCAATTTCATTAACCCCCCTTAAGATAGAGTTCCCATTTAAGAGGAAACAATCTATGGATATCTTTTTTCAACTATTTTCAAGCCCGGAAGGAATAATGAGTCTTATTGTATTTCTTGCAATGCTTGCAATCGGTGGTTTCTTTCTGAAGCTGTTTATTTCCAAAATGAACAGTAAAGATCAGTAAAGATTGCCAATACTATTTGCTCTGATGATTGGTTGAGAGAACCAATGAAATCGCTTCTTATTGGAAGATGGAGCCGTACAATTTATTCGACTTCGAAAGACTGGAATAGATTTAACTTCGAAAGACATCGAACCATCTGGCTGTTTGTACGACTTAAGTTCCTTTCCATTTGGGCCGTAGCAATTAAAAACGATATTTGTGTGTGTGTCATCTAACACAATCTTCAATTTCAGCTCTGTTACTTTATTTGGAAGTAGGTGAAATCCTAATCGCTTACCATGTTTGTCAAGTAACAGAGTTTTTTTTATTCCAGCCGGTAGACTATTTATTTTCAATTTAAAATCTTCCAACGCCCCATATCTTCCACCAAACGGAAATCTTGGGATTGCTTGTAAATTGGTAAAACGTGATACCGCACCCGAGTGTTGTCCAAAAGCGATATAACCCCTGAGTTCTAATTGGTCTTGTAAATCAGGTTCATATTCGCCATAAGGATAAGCGAAGGCTTTTGAGCTTTTTGTTAAATAATGCTCCAGTGTTTCTTGAGCCGCAACCACTTGATTATTTATGGTTTTGGTAATCTCAGTAATAGTCTTCGCTAGATTAGAACGAATCAGATGTGGGTGACTTACTGAATGATTTGCTATAGAAGCGCCGTAATCAATCAATTCTTGTAGCTCAATCCAGCTCATATATTGAACTAGCCCCTTTTCTATCGGTTTTGTGTTGACAAAGACCGTAAAGGGAAATTTATACTTCTTAAGTAATGGAAATGCAATTTCGTAGATGGACCGGTATCCGTCATCAAAAGTAATCAATATTGACTTATCTGGAAATTCTTGGCCGTTTTTAAGTTTAGAAATCACAGTTTCCAAATCGAGCACTTTAAAGTTATTTCGTTTTAGGTAATCAAGATGTTGTTTGAAGACTTCCGGAGAAAGACTTGTCGAGTGTGGTGTTTCATTTGATATATGATGGTATTGTGCTACCACTAATGAATGGGCTGAATCGGAATAAAATAAAAAAAGACCAAACATCAAACCAGACAGAGAGTAAAACAAACTTGCCTTACTACTGTGTTTGGTCATCGTTTAGCCTTTATGTCGATAATTGATACCGTTATCCTAACGGTTGATCAATGACCTTAAATAAGCTCTCTATGATTCCTAGTAAGCTATTTCTTTTTTCTCGCAGGTGGTAAATCCGTACACGTTCCTTCGAAAGCTTCTGCTGAAAAAGCAAAAGATTCAGATAGAGTTGGATGCGCATGGATAGTCAGTGCGATATCTTCGGCTTCGCAGCCCATTTCTATTGCAAGTCCCATCTCAGCAATGAGTTCTCCGGCATTTACGCCGACTGCAGCGGCACCAATAATTCTGTTGTTCGAATTATCATAAAGAGTTTTACTAAATCCTTCAGTACGACCTATGCCAATGGCTCGGCCACTCGCCGCCCAAGGAAAAGTGCCTACAGAATAATCAATATTCTTAGCCTTTGCTTCTTTTTCTGTTAAGCCTACCCAAGCAAGTTCCGGATCTGTATACGCAACACTCGGTATGCACTGAGGTTCGAAAGCATGCTTTTTGCCAGCAATTACCTCAGCAGCTACATGAGCTTCATGAGTCGCTTTATGAGCGAGCATCGGTTGACCCACTAAATCACCAATCGCATAAATATTGTTTACATTGGTTTTTAATTGTTTATCGACAGTAATGAAACCTCGTTCGTCAACTTGCACACCAGCCGCTTCAAGGTTTAAACGATCGGCGTTAGGTCTTCTGCCGACAGCTGATAATATTTTATCGAATCGTTGCGGTTCTTTAGGCGCTTTTTTGCCTTCGAAAGTAACCCATAATCCGTCTTCCTTGGCTTCTACTTTAGTGACACTAGTCTCCAATAAAATAGAATCGTATTGTTTACTCACATAACGTTGAAGTACCTTAACGACGTCTTTGTCTGCAGCAGGAACCAACTGATCAAACATTTCTACAATGGTGATTCCAGCTCCTAATGCACGATAAACCGTCGCCATTTCTAAACCAATGATACCACCACCGATCACTAACATTTTCTCTGGAATACTCTCTAATTCCAAAGCACCTGTAGAATCAATAATTCTGGGATCTTCTGGTAAAAATGGCAATTGAACGACGCGGGAACCCGCGGCAACAATACAATTTTCAAACGAAATGCTTTGAGTCCCATCTTCTGTTGCAACAGCAACACTACTAGCAGAAGTAAATTTAGCGATTCCTTGTACAACTGTCACTTTTCGCATTTTAGCCATACCAGCGAGCCCTTTAGTCAATTGACCAACGACCCCATCTTTATACTCTCTAATTTTATCGATATCGATACTCGGCTTACCGAATGAAACGCCATGCGTTTCCATGCTCTTCGCTTCGTCAATCACTTTGGCAGAATGGAGTAATGCTTTTGAAGGAATACAGCCTACATTTAAGCAAACGCCGCCCAATGTAGAATGCTTTTCAACCAAAACAACATTAAGTCCTAAATCTGCCGCTCTAAACGCAGCGGTATATCCACCTGGTCCAGCGCCGATAACTAATACTTGTGCTTGAATGGAATCACTCATCTATTCTCTCTCTTAGTTTCAAATCTTCGAATCAAGTCGAAGACTATAATAGTGCTAATTAAGAAGTACTCTTCTTATATCTTTTAAAGTTGCCGCCAAATGAACAACAAATCTCGCTGCATCAGCGCCATCGATTACTCGGTGGTCGTAAGATAAAGACATAGGCAACATTAACCTTGGCTCAAATTCCTTACCGTTCCAGACCGGTTGCATACTATTTCGGGAAAGTCCCAGTATTGCGACATCTGGCCATTTTACAATAGGCGAAAAAGCAGTGCCACCTATTCCGCCAAGAGATGAAATAGTAAAACTACTTCCTTGCATATCAGTAGCCGACAATTTCTTTTCTCTTGCCTTGGCACTAATTTCTCCAAGCTCATTAGCAAGTTGGTAAATGCCTTTCTTATCAACATCGCGAATAACAGGAACCGTCAACCCATCGGGCGTTTCGACGGCAACACCTATATGATAATAGTTCTTTATAATCAAATTTTCACCACCGTTATCCAAACTTGCGTTAAACTTTGGAAATGCTTTAAGTGTATGAACGAGTCCTTTCATAATAAATGCGAGTGGCGTTAATCGAATACCTTCCTTCAAGGCTTCATCTTTCATCGACTTTCTAAAAGCATCTAGTTCAGTGATATCCGCGTCTTCGTGCTGAGTCACATGGGGGATCGTTATCCAGTTTCTATGCAAATTAACGCTGCTTATTTTCTGAATGCGACTCAACGGTCGACTTTCTATTTCACCCCATTTTGCATGATCGACAGTTGGCATTTCAGGCATAGCGAATGCGCCTGTTGATGCCGTCGCTTTAGGTCGAGAAAGTTCGAATTTAATGTGTTTTTGGACATCTTCTTTAACGATTCTAGCTTTGATTCCAGTACCGGTGACCTGAGTTAGATCTGCACCAAGTTCTCTAGCAAAACGTCGAACTGATGGGCTTGCATGTACTAGTCCGTCAGATTTTTTCTTTTTCATTAGCGGATGATCGGGTACCGGTGCTTCCTTAGAAGTTTGTGCACTCACTATCGAAGTACCGGGGCTATGGGTAGCCGCCACAGCAGCAGGTTCCGCAGGTACAGAGGGTTTGCTAGTAGAATCTTCGACGACTGCACCTTGTAGTTTCATTTGACCAATAACGTCGCCTTGCGACACCTTATCACCCACATTCACTGAAACAGAGGTAACAACTCCAGCTGATGAACTTGGAACTTCCATGGTCGCTTTATCAGTTTCAAGAACAATCAAACTTTGTTCTTTTTCGACACTATCATTAGCGATAATCAATACCTCTATAACATCAACGTCGGCTGCATCTCCTATATCTGGAACAGTAATATCAATCACATCATTAGACGTATCTTTGCCAGAACTAGAATTAGTTTCAATTTCTGCGGTATCTACCTTTAAACTCGTTTGGATATCAGGTTTCTCAACAGCTTGCTTACTGACATCACTAGAAACGACACTAGCATCTGAGTCAGACTCGCTCTCACCAGCTTCAATGGTTAAGATCAAATCACCATTTGATACCTGATTTCCAACAGTTACTGCGATATCTGTGACCACTCCCGCTTGGCTAGAGGGTACTTCCATGGTCGCTTTGTCTGTTTCTAACACAATCAACGGTGTTTCTTGTTCAATATTGTCACCAACGGCAACAAGAATTTCAATTATATCAGCACCTTCAGCATCACCGATATCAGGGACTTTAACTTCTATTATATTAGTCATTTTTTATTCTCCCCAGCCTTAGCTTAATAGTGGGTTGGGTTTATTAACATCAATGTTGTAAAGCTTAATCGCTTTCGCTGCTTGCTTTGCAGATATAGTTCCTTCGTCTGACAAGGCCTTTAACGCAGCTAGAACCACAAAATATCGGTCAATCTCAAAGAAACGTCTCAGATTTTCACGACTATCACTACGCCCAAATCCGTCGGTACCAAGTACGGTGTATGAATTTGGCACATACGCTCGAATTTGTTCAGCATACGCTTTTATATGATCGGTCGATGCTATAACCGGACCTTGGCGACCGTCTAAGCATTGAGCAACATAACTCTGATTAACTTTTTCTTCTGGGTTAAGTAAATTATCTCGTGCAGCACTCATTCCGTCGCGAGCCAATTCATTAAACGAAGTCACGCTCCATATATCTGAAATTACGCCAAAGTCTTTTTCTAATAACTCCGCCGCCGCTAGCACTTCCTTCAGAATAGCTCCACACCCTAATAACTGTGTCTTAATAACTTTCTTTTTGCCTTTAGGTGCTTTGCCTTCTTTCAACATATACATACCACTGATAATGCCTTCTTCACAGTTCTTTGGCATTTCGGGATGTACATAATTTTCATTTAAAGTTGTCACGTAATAGAATACATTTTCCTGTTCCTGATACATTCTTCGCATTCCTTCACGAATAATCACAGCCACTTCATATCCATAAGTTGGGTCGTAACTCACACAATTTGGAATAGTCGAAGCAAACACATGGCTGTGACCATCTTGATGTTGTAGCCCTTCACCATTTAGAGTTGTTCGGCCGTAAGTTGCTCCTATTAGGAATCCCCTTGCTTGCATATCGCCAGCAGCCCACGCTAAATCTCCAATCCTTTGAAACCCAAACATAGAATAGAAAATGTAGAATGGGATCATTGGAAGATTATTACTAGAATAACTTGTCGCTGCTGCGATCCAAGATGACATAGCGCCCGCTTCATTAATGCCCTCTTCTAATATCTGGCCTTTCTTGTCTTCTCGATAATACATTAACTGGTCAGAATCAACGGGTTCATACAGTTGTCCGACAGAGGAATAAATCCCGATTTGTCTGAACATTCCCTCCATTCCAAAAGTTCGAGCTTCATCGGGAATGATTGGGACAATATGTTGATTTAGTTCTTTATCTTTAAGCAATACATTAAGCATTCTTACAAATGCCATGGTGGTAGAAATTTCTCTTCCATTTGAACCTTTAGTAATCGTTTCGAAGGACTTAAGAGGAGGAATAGTTAAAGTATCTGACTCTTTACGTCTGGCAGGTAAATAACCGCCAAGAGCCGCCCGCCTTTCTCTCATGTACTTAATTTCTGGACTATCTTCACCTGGATGATAGAACGGCGTCGATTCCAAATCTTTATCTTCGATTGGCACGTTGAACCGGTTTCTGAAATGCTTAAGCGCTTCCAAATCCATTTTTTTAACTTGATGAGAGATATTTTTCCCTTCCCCACTGTCTCCCATTCCATAGCCCTTAACTGTTTTAGCTAAAATGACTGTAGGTTGACCTTTATGATTAACTGCCTTGTGATAAGCAGCGTAAACTTTGGTTGGATCGTGACCACCGCGGTTTAGACGCCAAACGTCGGCATCCGACATATTGGCCACCATTTCTAATAACGCTGGGTCTTTGCCAAAGAAAAAGTCCCGAGTATATTTACCACCCTTTGATTTATAGTTTTGGTATTCGCCATCAACAGTCTCTTCCATCACCTTGAGCAATTTACCATCAACATCACGAGCCAAAAGAGGATCCCAATACTGGCCCCAAATGACTTTTATAACATTCCAACCAGCCCCTCTAAAAACACCTTCTAATTCCTGGATGATTTTTCCGTTGCCACGAACCGGTCCATCTAAACGCTGTAAATTACAGTTGATTACAAAGACTAAATTATCGAGTTTTTCTCGACCAGCAAGCGAAATAGCACCTAACGATTCTGGCTCATCAGTCTCTCCATCACCCATAAATGCCCAAACCTTACGATTTGATGTATCAGACATTTCCCGGTCCTTTAGGTATTTAAGGAATCGCGCTTGGTAAATTGCTTGGATTGGACCTAACCCCATTGATACCGTTGGGAATTGCCAAAAATCCGGCATTAACCAAGGATGGGGGTAAGAAGATAACCCCTCTCCATCAACTTCCTGGCGGAAATTCTTCATTTGATCTTCAGTAATTCGACCTTCTAAAAAGGCCCGCGCGTATATGCCCGGAGACGAGTGACCTTGGAAATAAATTAAATCGCCTTCTTGTTGATCATTGGTAGCCTTAAAGAAATGATTAAACCCAACATCATAAAGTGTCGCGGAAGAGGCAAAACTAGACAAATGCCCGCCGAGCTCTTTATCTTTTTTACTAGCCTGCAATACCATTGCAATTGCGTTCCATCGAATAATGGACCGAAGCCGTTGCTCGATTGCCAAATCGCCAGGGATTCTTGCTTCTTTGGACGTCGGGATGGTATTTAAATAAGCGGTGGTTGCTTTGTACGGTAAATGTGCGCCCGAGCGTCGTGCCATATCGATTAATTGTTCAAGTAGATAATGAGCTCTGTCAGTTCCTTCGGCATCTAAGACGGCTTCAAGTGCTTCAAGCCATTCTTGTGTTTCTACCGGATCGATATCCTGACTAATTTGATTTGTCATAGTGACTCTCTTAATTTGATTTATCGAATGTGAATTCTTATTGTTTATATCTTCATTTGCTTCTTATTAATTAGAGCGCTTGTTTTCGCAACTCTGCCTCGTTGTCATAAACTGAGTTTTTTAAAGGATAAACCCAATTATAGCAGCTCACCAGCAAACCATAGGCTTGATTCTTACGCGAATTAGAGGATTCTAGCAGTAAACGTTCGAAACTACAATTGATAGCCTGGCTAATCATTAACCTATGCACTAGCAAGCTAAAATATATGGACGTTGTTGAGATTTATGAAATGACAGTTAATGCTCTAGAAGCATTTTGATTGAACTGAATTTAATTTAGCAATGCTAACTAAATAATACTTGAGATCGGATTTGGGCTCGGGTTTAGGATTGGATAGGGCTCTACCGGAGTCTAAAATGCTATAGTCTGATAGCGAAGACTTCAGACTATAAGCGTGACAATAGCACCAATGACGAGATAAAAAATTACCGCTCTGCGGATCATTGAGATTGTTTGATGATTCTCTTCAAGAGTACTGTCACTGCCACTTATTTCTAAGCCTAGCGCAGCAATTCCGGTCTCTGATATTAATTGATTATTATCTGCATCTGCGTCCAATAAATAATCCTGAATTCGATAAAAACCATTAACAAAATCGCCTGTCAATAAAAACATTAGAGTTGTCATTCGTGCTGGGATCCAGTCTATCCAATGAATAAATTGTTGCATCAACGGAGCATGCTCATTAAATCCTTCAGCGACACAATGCTCTTGATAGATATGTGCTAAGCGATATAGCAATGCAGCCAATGGACCCAATAAGATAAACCAGCCAATGACTCCAAAATACCTTTTCTGTGATTCAATCAAAATCTTTCGCGTTGCTGCACGCACGAGTTCGTCGCTTTCGGGAATT
Organism: Kangiellaceae bacterium; assembly: GCA_019090895.1. Classification (GTDB taxonomy): domain Bacteria; phylum Pseudomonadota; class Gammaproteobacteria; order Enterobacterales; family Kangiellaceae. The sequence goes on along the minus strand of JAHRVB010000016.1, from coordinate 4,779 downwards.
TGCGCTGTATCGTCAGAACTATCATCTTGAAGATGAAGATATGCGGCTTCAAAGTCTGCGCGTTCCATAGAATCGAAATAACCTCGAAACGATTTTTCTAGCGGAATGGGACCAAGTGAATAAAAGAGAATTAGCGCTGAGATAACTAGCCATATTAACCAGAACACCACGCCATCAAAGAGACTAGACGCTCCCCACAATATAACTATAGGCGTTAGCAATAGAATGGCTATCCCCCACTGACTATCGAAGAAACCCTGGTCAGCAAACAATCCGGTGTAAAGATCTCTTAACTTGATAAACCAAGCAAACTTTCGATATTCACTACCGATCTTGAAATGAAATTCGAGGGCTGTCGCCACTAGTAAACAAATGAGTATCATGATTATCAAAAATCCTATTTATCTTGTATTACTTAATATTTACGACTTGACTTCTATCTATACAAACCAATCAAAACACTTAAATTTAGTGGCTTACCTAGCTAAATGTTCAACAACCTATTCGCAAGTATCGATTGAAGTATAGTAGCAATAAATCAAAATAACTTCGCGTATTCATTAAATAGTACCTCAATAGATCTACCCGTTTAAATTGAGAGTCCCCTTCAATTAACTCACAAGAAATCGAGTCACCCTACTTTATAAGACTATTTCGATAAAACTGCCAATCGAAGCTCGGACCCGGATCAGTTTTTCTGCCTGGAGCAATATCACAATGACCACAAATATTATTGACACTTATTTTGGGGTAGCATCTCATTATTTGCTGAGTAACTTGAATTAATGTCTGGTACTGTCTTTCTGAGTATAGTTGTGTGTCTGTCCCTTCCATTTCAATACCTATAGAAAAATCATTACAATTTGACCGTCCTTTGAATGTAGATTTTCCAGCGTGCCATGCTCGCTCCTCAAAGTTAACAAATTGTATAACCTGTGCATTACGACGAATAAATAGATGGGCGGATACGCGAACGCCTTTTAAATCTATGAATGAGGTATGAGCAGAAGTATCTAGGTTCCCACAAAATAAGTCTTCAACATAGTTGTTGCTAAAGTTGCCTGCGGGCAAGCTAATATTATGAATTACCAGTAGCTCGATATCAGTATTCTGAGGGCGTTGGTTGAAATGCTCTGATGGGCATTGTTTAGCGCCTTGCATTAGGCCATCAATAATAGTCATATAATAAGCGCAGGGTAATTTAAGAGATTTCGCCCGATTGTACCTGCTGCGATACATTTGGTAAATCAGTCTTACGTTTAACTAAGTGACTAGCAGTGTTCAGGTGCCACAAAACATTTTATGCGTGTGCTTTCATTGATCTCAAGTTTGAAATAACAGACTCTAACGCTCGGTCAAACAACGCTTCATCATCAAGTATTTTTAACTTTCCAAGCTGAAGAAATTGGCATAATTCATCCGTTAAGAATTCTGCCATTTTCATTCCATTACGATTAACAAATATGAACTTTCCGCTTGATGCAATTCGAGCAGCTAATTTACTGCGCTTAAACTCTCCTTCCAATTCAAGCTCTACCCAACTACCTGCACGTAACTGCTCGACGGTTTGGGAAACATGACTGTCAATTTCCACCTCCTCTTCTTGAAGATTAGTCGTGCTCTCTCCTGTTTGAGCTTTGGTGAAGCCTATATCATCGATCATTACAGGTTCGATTACTACAGGCTCATTCAGTTGTTGAGCTGAATTATTAAGTTCCTTATTTGAAGGTTCTTGATTAGACTGTGTCGCAGCATCTGTTAATCCTCTTAGATCCAAATCTATTGCTGGTAGTCGTAGAATATCTTCTTCACTTAGCTGGTTGATCTTCTTCCTGCCTTGCTCAATGACATCGCGATGCGCACTTTCTAATTTTTCAAGAAGGTGTGTCGACTCTATTGACGAAAAAGAAATTAACTCCATTCCTTCCCTTAGACTCTTAACCAAAATAGGTACTCTAGTCATCAGTTTCTCGAGTCGATCGGCAGAATCTATGGATTGCACCGACCAAACGAGTAGTTTCGCAACTTTAACTCGTCTATTCCAAGCATCTTTATTGTCTTTTAGTCTCTCTAACAGCATTGCGTGTGCCCAAACATTTTTTAATAACGTTTTGACCACTTCTGGTACGTAGTGTTTCTTACAAATGCTTGTTAACTTGTGATTAACTTCACTGCGCGCACTCTCTGTCTTCGCCTTTCCTTCTTCTGCTTCTTTTGTTCGTCTTTCAAAAATATTGGCTCTTTGTTGATGTTTCTGTTTGAAATCTGTAAATTCTTGCAAAAGTTCGCCAAATAGTGAGGTATCGTCAGTAAAATTTTGAATAATGTGCTCTGCCACTTCACAGATTTTTTTATACATAGGCACGGCGCTCGGATCAGTCTTATCCCAAGATAATCCAGCGCGTGCGAGTTCGTTTAATAGGACTCGTGCGGGATGTCGTCGGTTAGAAAAGAACGTCTCATCGACTAACCCAACCTTAAGCATTGGGATTTGCAAGCGACCTATAACGCTTTTAAGCTCGGGTTGAAGATTATCGTCTTCTAGAATGAAATCGAATAACATCGATACAATATCAATCATATCTTCATTGAATTGTCCCAAAGCTCCCGGGCTGGCTGTCTCGCCTAAATTCGGTAGTTGTTGACCGAGCGTTTGCTTTAAAGAATTGACATCTGGTCTAAAACTTAAGTCCACAGGATTAGAATGTTGTACTTGAATGCTTGATAATGCTTGAACGAGCTGGTTTGTTTCAACCGCTGCGTTGCCTCCAACAACCGCATTTCCTTGAGTTGCCTCCAACATTGGAATTTCTGAATCATGTCGTATTTGAGCACTCCCCCTTTGACCCGCCAGCAATTGCTGGATTACTGAAAGTACATTGGATTCATCAACTGATGAATTAACGGAAAGCGGTTGTTGTTGCGGGTATCTCGTATTTACTTCTTCAGATTCGTTCACCGGAAGCGAATCGATGACATTTTGAGATGATGGGTTATGACTTGATGAGGTGGACGCCGATCTTTTTATAACAGCACTAGTTCGAAGGTCTGGTAAAATTCCTTTTTCGATAAAGAACAGGTTTACTTTTTGATAAACAGTCTCTAATTCGCTAATAACACTTCGATCGAATAGTTTATAAATTATCAGCAATGACGTAATGTCTAAGTCTAAAGCTTGTGTTGAATGACGAAAAGCGTCACACACATACACAGGCTCAAAAGGATTATTATGTTTATCGATACTCTTATCAGCAACTAGTGTATCAATCCGGATACGTATATTTTCGAGCGCCTCCTGATTCTTGGTTCTAGCCTTATTAATCATAGTATCAGTGGCGATATCTTCTTCTAGGTCATCATCTTTTACTAATGCTATATTTTCAAAAGATAGTGATTCAACGTTTTCTCTGATAGCAGAGCCTGACTCAATTTTTCCTAAGGTCTGTTTAAAATTGTTGATCAATTCCTGCTTAAATCTGCTAATGAGCCCTTCTCGTTTAACCCTTAATAGACGCATCGCATCAAACTGAGCATTGTTATAACTTGTTTCCGACATATCGAACAACCGGTCATCAGCAGTGTCTAGCATAGACACTAGCTGTACTTCGAGTGCTTGTACAAATTCAGATTGAACGTTTTTTAATAGAACAGGCAAAGGGCGATACTCCGCTGAAGAATCGTTCTTTGAAGAAAAATGGACGATATGGTCTCTTGAACTCAAGAATCAAACCTCATATTTTAGATAAATCTGAGCTTTCCTTGCAATAACCAATCAATTTATGAATTTCATTGTCTTGCAGCAATTTTGCTATTCATTTCTAATGAAATTACAAACTCCATATACCGCAAACTACTGCGATATTTATATCTTACTCAATCCGACAAAGCTGAGAACTAAACCTCAATTTAAATAACCAATTTAATTGGTTCTGATAAGCGGTTGATTTGCACCAATAAAGGGTCCGTCCCTCTATCTCGCACAAATACGAAATATGTTTAATCAACCATTACCAGTATAGTCACAAAACATATCGTTTCGAATCAATTATTGTTAAAATACACAACATTATTATTGAACTCGTCATTCAGATTAAAAGGTTTATAAAATTGGATCACAAACAGTTTCAACAGGCACTCTCGCTAGAAATAAATAAAATGTGTGAACTTGCCATTTCTGAAGATTTAAATGGCTCAGCTGGTATAGACGTATCGGCCCAGCTAATACCAGCCAATACAAACGCAAACGCCAACTTGATTACCAGAGACCATGCTATCGTCTGTGGAACGGAATGGCTCGATACTGTATTTAAATTACTAGGCGACGATGTCGTTATTGACTGGAAAGTTAAAGATGGCGATCGCGTTAAACCATCCCAACTACTCTGTGAGCTCAAGGGAAATGCTCGGCAGATGCTTACAGGTGAACGCAGCGCAATGAATTTCTTACAATCATTATCGTCTACAGCCACTATCACTGATCAATATCTGCAATTCCTAAAAGGGACAGATTGTCAGCTGCTTGATACTCGCAAAACAATACCGGGTATGAGGTTTGGCCAAAAATATGCGGTGACTTGTGGTGGCGGTAAAAACCATCGATTTGGATTACACGATGCTTATCTCATTAAAGAAAACCATATAATGGCATGCGGTGGGATTAAAGAAGCACTTAATAAAGCAATAGAGTTACACCCAGAAAAGCTCCTAGAGATAGAAGTAGAATCCCTCGCCGAACTTGAACAAGCTATAGACTGTCTCTTATACACATCTGACGCTGCC
>JAHRVB010000245.1 GCA_019090895.1 Kangiellaceae bacterium | reverse complement strand
TTTTTCTAGAATTATTTTTTTTGTAGAGCGCATTATAGATGACCACATAAGTGGTTTACAACAGGCAGAGTGATGTAAAACAGGTGCGATCCGTCATGCACGCATCATTGAGTTTGTAACTAGGGAACCCACTCGTTTGGAGGCCTATAGGCAAAGCTCCTTGCAGACGGTCGGCGTTTCCTCTAGCTCCATACTCGATGGAGTCCCATTTTATTTGAGCTGAGTAGTAAAATTGATTCATTGCAAAACTAATCCAATTCATTGAGTTATTAGTGTTGACTCTGTTATAGCCGAATGTTAATTTAGATACAAATAATAATCATTATCATTTAATGCGTATAAAGTTAATTACTTGTTTTGGCTCAAAATTGGCCATATGAGTACTGGATAGTTAAGGTATATAGAGTGACTTATGAGTATTAACCCTCGTAAAACAGTTTTTTTTGTTTTGTTATTGGCCCTAATTGTTTTTGAAATTTGGGTTTGGAGTGATTATATAAAAAACAAAGAACAGCAAGCCAAAACACAGTTGGCTTCAACGGCAGAGTCAAAGTTAAAGCATTCAAAGCCTGAAATATCCATTGATATGCTCAGTATTGAGGTTTTAACTAAGTACAACACGATTGAAAAGGTCGCTTCTCAAAAAGAGAATATGTAGCGCTATTAGCTTAATCTTAACATTGAACAAAATTTAAATACTTTACGTCTTTATCCTATCGCTGCAAGAGTACCAGCACTGCAATATCCTAATTGCACCAACCCTCTCCACTCTGAAATGCGAAAAAGAATAGCAACCACCCAAAAAACTGTTATTGTATGCTGTCGCTGAGCAATGACATGAAACGATGGTAGCGTTAGCAAAACGTATTTTTGAGCAGTCGAAATAGGTCTAATTAAAAGTCATAAGGGCAGTATATGCAGGTCGATGTTGTTAGTACGGTCATTTTACCATTTTCACTTTTCTTAATTATGTTTGGGCTCGGGTTGTCATTAAGTCTTGCCAATTTTGCCCAAGTGTTTAAAGCACCTAAGGCGGTAGGAATCGGTTTTATCGGCCAAATGTTGGTATTGCCTGTGGTCGCCTTTATTGTCGCCAAGAGCTTCCAATTAGCACCGGAAATATCTGTGGGATTAATGATTTTAGCCTTGGCACCTGGCGGCGCAACTTCTAATATGTTTACTTATCTCTACAAAGGCGATGTAGCGCTCTCCATAAGTTTGACGGTATTGGTAAGTTTTATCACTCCTTTTACTATTCCGATCATTGTGGCATTAAGCATGGATCATTTTATGGGAAGCGACTCTGCGTTTCAGTTGCCGGTGATCAAAACTATTATTCAGTTACTTGTTATCACCGTTGTGCCGGTGACTACTGGCATGTTTGTTCTCTCTCGTTGGCCTAAACTAGCTGGTAATGTTGAAACGTTTATCAAGTATTTTTCCATTCTCTTTTTGTTTTTTATAATTATTTACCTCGTTTATCGAGATTCAGACAATATGTTGGGCTATTTTGCCCAAGCCGGCGCAGCGAGTTTGGTGTTAAATTTAGTTGTTTTATTCGCTGGGTATTTTATGGCGAAAATGGCCAAATTAAGTGCACCACAATCCATCACTATTGGTTTCGAAGTGGGTATTCAAAACGGAACGCTCGCCTTAGTAATTGCTGGAAGTCTTATTGGAAATGAAGCCATGATGATCCCGGGTGTGGTATACGGCCTTTTGATGTTTGCAACGGGCACAGGATTTGGTTGGTGGGTTAAAAAATAACGAGTTCTTAGTTTAGAATTATCGATTCTAGCGATATCCTTCTGGCACCAAAGTGCCATTGCAACACTTTGCACTTCTTTATTAGTCTGTAAAGACCTCAATAAAAACAATGAAGGAGGCTGTAATGAAAAAGATTTCTTTTTCAATATTATCCATTCGCACTGTGTTGTTGTCTTTGTGTATTACCGTTATTCCAACTTTATCTCATGCTGGCAGTTGGCAGCAAAATGTATCCATCGGTGGATTTAATAATGTCCATATTTACACCCCCGATGGCAATTCTTCAATTGGAAATGGTAAAGCGCTTATGCTGGTTTTGCATGGCTGTGTGCAACCCATTAGTAATTTTTTAACGGCCAAATTAGAAGACGCTGCCGAAGCTCATGGAATGGTAATTGCCGTACCAGATGCGATGAACAAGGCTGGGTTTTCGTGTTGGTCTTATTGGCAAGGCGCTAAGTCAAGAAGTGCCGGTGATTATCAAAATCTCATTTCTTTAGCGAATACCATGTCGGGGGATAGCGCGAGAAATATCGATGCTAATCAAGTTTATATCGCAGGTCTTTCTTCCGGTGCTAGTTTTGCAAACACAACCGCGTGTCTTGCGCCCGATGTTTTTGCCGGTATGGGTATCAGTGCGGGGCCCAGCATTGGTACAAGTTCTAATGGCGCTCTTGGTCCATGCGAAACGGCAGATGTTAAAACACGTTGTGAAAGTTATGCGGGCAGTTATCAAAGCCATTTTGATTCGCAAATCACTTCAATCGCTCACGGTGATAATGATTCAACCGTGAATCAATGTTACAACGCTCAAAACTCAGACGGTATGGCGGCAGTTTATGGCGTCAGCAAACTTTCGGGTACCAACACTATTAGCGAAGGCTCTTTAACGGCTGAAGAAACCTTATGGCAAGACGGTCGCGTTTCAATGCTTTGGTTGAATGGTGCTGATCATGCTTGGTCTGGTGGCGCGGGTGCCAGTGGCGGATACATCAGTAGCGTCAGTATTAATTACGCGAGTTATTTAGGCAATTATTTCGCTCAAAATAATCAGCGAGTGGATCGAAATGCCGGGCCAGTGATTTCTAATCATTCGGTAACGGTCAACACTGCTAGTTTAACCGGTTCGGGTTTTGCTGTTGATGCTGAAGGTTCTGTGAGCAATGTGGAACTCACTGTTAATTCCCTTGATTCTGGCATGCCAATAACCATTCAAACGATTAATACTTCGGCAGCAGTTTCCGATGGTTTTTATTCGGCGACAAGCGGTACGTTGGTCGACGGACTTTATCAAGTGATTGCGATAGCAACGGACAATGAAGGTAAGCAAGGTGACTCAGTTTCAGTGACTGAACGACTAGGGCCAGAGCCTCCGGCGACAGCACCAATGTTATCTAATATTGCAGCGAGTGTGAGTGGTCAGTGTACAACTATAACGGGCAGTGTGACCGATGCGAATCAAAACTTGCAATCGGTTGTGGTGAATTTTAGTTCTGGTAATCAAACCGCTAGCGTAACAGGTAGTCAATATTCCGCGGAAGGTTGTTCTTTAGCGGGTGGAAGTAATACGGTTTTTGTTACCGCGACGGATACGACTAATTTAACCGCAACGGACAGTGTTACTTTTGATATTGATGCGGGTGTAACCGGTGATTATAACTTACATATTGGCCAAGGACATATTGCTTGGGGAGAAGGATTCTCTGCGTGCTACTTAGAATTTAGCTTTAGTGATTTTACTATGCGCGAGTATCAACAAAGCAATGGTCAATGCCAATGGATTGCCGATGGTGCTCCTAGCTGTAAAGGGCCTGAGCAAACTTGCTCCGGCGGCTCTGGTGGAGGCGGTGGCGGAGGTGGAACAGATTCCGATAACGACGGAATCGATGATTCAATCGACAACTGCCCCTTTGATGCGAACACAGACCAAGCGGATAATGATAATGATGGCATTGGTAATGTGTGTGACAGTACACCAAATGGCGAAGGTCATACATGCTCAGAAACAACTGCAAGCAATTACTCTCATGTGAGTGCGGGCCGGGCAACGAGCTCTGGTTTTTATACTTACGCCGTCGGTTCTGGCGATAATATGGGACTGTATAATTTATTTATCAGCAGTACTCTTGCCGAAACAAATGCGGGTCATTATCAGTTAGGTAGCTGTCCTTAAAATAGCCGTTCTTAAAACAAAAGCTTAATTTATTTGTTCCTGTATGTTGTGCCCTTTCAGTAATGAAAGGGCTTTTTTTGGTAGAATTTGTGAAGGGGGAAGTTTCTGTGTGTGAGTCTGGACAACGCCTAAATGGTGATT
>JAHRVB010000244.1 GCA_019090895.1 Kangiellaceae bacterium | reverse complement strand
ATAAATGGTGACATTTGGCCTAACAGTTGGCCAGGTTATGGCTCTCATGCTGCTCGTGCAGGTTATCCTCATGCAACAGTGCCAATGGGAGGAATAGATTCACTTTCAGTTGGCATATCTTTTATCGGTGGGAAGAATAATGATGCTGACTTGTTAGGATTTTCATACGCCTACGAACAACACTCACAGAGAAGACTCGACCCACAATATCTTAAGAATGCTATGACACATGAAAAAATCAAGAAGGCAATGAAACCTTATTCATCGAATTAAATCTACCGATATAAAATTGGTAGAAAATTAGTTCCGATAAGCGCGAAGAAAAATAGAAATAGTTTTATCGATATGTTGTACAATTTCCAGTTTAGATATTTTATCTTTAGGAACAAGAATGGAACGTAAGTGCAACTGGCCTTTTACCATTTCGAGTAATAGTTTTGCGGCAAAGTCGGTATTGTCAATGGTAAGTATCCCTTGTTCATTCAAGTGATCGAGGTAGTCACTGACAGGCTTGCTCCCTGTAAGCGGACCATATTGATAAATTAATTCTCCTACTTCTGGTAGCCTAGGCACGATATTAACAACTAAACGATAAAGTGCCACCAAGGTTTCGGAAAGCAATCCTGTAATAAATTCTCTACACACCCGTGCGAGTGCCTGCTCTGGAGGTAAATCATAATTGATGTCGTGTAACCGGCTCACTTGAGTATTTACTTGTTCTCGTATTACAGCAATTAACAATCCTTCTTTATTACCAAACTCACTGTAGATATTTCGACGCGAGCCGCCAGATTCATTAATGATCATTTGAAGTGACGTTTCATCATATCCGATATTCAGAAACAGATTTCTTGCAGCTAATAGAATTTTCTCCCCTCTTTCAGAGATATTTATTAAGTCCTGATATTGCTCTGTTTTCATTGATTCGGGGCTTCTAGTAATAAATTCGTGGGTTAATAAACTGAATATTCATTTCTGATCCGTCAAGATATAGAAATACTCATTGACTTTGGTACTGCATAGTACCATAATTATTGGTACTATGCAGTACCAATCCAACTTATTTGTTCATTACTCGAGTGTATTCTTTAAGATACAGCCGTAGGCTAATCGAGTTTAAATTAATTTAGGAAGTCCCATGCGCCCATATATTCTTTTGTTAAGCATTGCAGTGCTAACCGCTTGCACGGAACAAGAACAAGATACAACTCCGGTTATTCGCCCTATTGCATGGACCAAGGTCGAGTTGTCCGAATTTGATCAGGTAAGAACGTTATCGGGTATAGTAGCGTCAGTTGAGGCAACAACCTTAAGCTTTGAAGTGACCGGGAAAACTGAAAGCGTCACAGTAAATCTTGGTAATAAAGTAAAAAAAGACCAACCGTTAGCCAAACTCAATCAGCTAACATTTCAGTTAAGCGTCCAATCCGCTGATGCTGAACTTAAGAAAGCTCAGGCTAGTCATATTGAAGCGAATAATGAATATCAACGCTACACCAAGTTAAGTGCTCAAGGACTAGTGTCTCAATCCGGGTACGATAATTCTAAGGCAGCTTTTGAATCTACAAAAAGTGCTGTGGATGTAGCTAGAGCCCAATTAAACATAGCCAATAAGAATCTAAAAGACAGTACTCTACTCGCTCCCTACGATGGCATTATCACGAAGCGCTCTATCGAACCTTCGCAGCAGATTAATGCTGGCACTTCTGTATTTGAAATTGAAGGTCTGCACGGGTTAGAAATTCAAGCGATGGTACCAGAGACTATTATTAGAAACCTAGAACTAGACATGTTACTGAACATCAGTTTTCCTGTTCTGCCAAGTCTAACAATGAAGGGCCACATTACCGAAATTGGAACCCGAGCAGAATCAGCTAACGCCTTTCCAGTTACTGTTATTTTAGACAACGATAGTGATTTACTGCGGGCAGGAATGACCGCTGAAGTTGAAATTTCTTTTCTAGGTGAGGGGCGCTCTGGTTATCAAGGACCAGCAATTAGAGTCCCAGTAACAGCCTTAGGTGCGGATATAGAACAAAAATCATATGTGTTTGTTTACCTTCCGGAAAGCCAACAGCTTGAAAAACGATACGTACAAACGGAAAACATAATTAATAATCAAGTGCTACTTTCCCAGGGTCTGAATCAAGGTGAAGTCATTGCCACTGCAGGTGTCGCATTTCTACGAGAAGGACAAGATGTTCGACTTTTAGATAATAAAACTCAGAATTTCCATTAAGGAGCGGATCATGAATCTAACCGCTATCGCCTTTAAGAATCAAAAACCTATTTTTCTAATAATAGCACTTCTTCTTATTAACGGACTCTATGCTTATTTCACGTTACCGGCTCAGGAAGATCCTACTATCACTATTCGTGAAGCAATTGTCACTACTCAGTTTCCCGGAATGGCCCCCGATAGAGTAGAACAATTAATCACGAAGAAACTGGAAGAAGAAATCCGAAAAATCGCAGAAGTCAAAGAGATAAAATCGTCATCATCAACAGGGGTATCAATTATTCATGTGAAAATCTATGATCGCTATTTTAATCTCGATGAAATTTGGCAAAACCTTCGAAACAAAGTCAACACGGCTCAATCAAGTTTACCGAACGGCACATATCCTTCCTTTGTAAATGATGAGTTTGGCGACGTATCTGTGATTACCCTTGCGTTAACTGCCGATGGTTTCGATATGGCTCAGCTTTACGATATCGCTCAACATATCAGGGACACATTGTATGCAGTAGAAGGAACCAAGAAAATTGAGATTCTAGGTGCGCAAGCTGAACGAATTTATCTTGAAGCATCCAATGCTAAACTGTCACAGCTTGGAATTTCGCCCAATGCATTAATTGCAGAATTACAGAACCAAAATATCGTGCAATCAGGGGGTCGCATAGACACAGGCTCTCGTAGTTTTATTGTAGAACCTTCAGGAAACTTTAACAGTCTCTCCGATATCGAGAATACTTATATCAGTATTCCAAATAGTGAAGATATGATTGCGCTAAAGGATATCGTTTCGATTAGAAAAGGTTACGTTGACCCGCCTGATAAACTCGCATATTTCAATGGTCAGCCGGCAATTTTTTTCTCTACAGCCATGCTTCCAGAATACAATATTTTAGAATACGCTCCTCGCATCATGAAAAAGCTAAAACAGATTGAATCAACGTTACCTATTGGCTATCAGTTAAATGTTGCTACATATCAAGCCGATCAAGTTGAAAAAACGGTATTCGGTGTTTCGTTAAGCGTATTGCAAACTCTTACCATCGTATTAATTGTTGTGGTTTTATTTTTGGGAGTTCGTACAGGCTTAATTGTTGGTGCGATTGTTCCCTTAGTAATGCTAGTTACCCTTTCGATTATGAAATTTACAGGAATAAAGCTTGAACGAATGAGCCTTGCAACCCTTATTATTTCTCTGGGGCTTTTAGTTGATAATGGTATCGTGATTGCTGAGGATTTTAAGCGTAGATTGGAACAAGGAGTTGACCGATATAACGCAATGATTCAGGGTTGTGATGAGCTTTCAATTCCACTACTTAGTTCTTCAGCGACAACAATATTATTTTTTTTACCGCTAATGTTAGCCGAACATGCAGCCGGTGAATATACCCGCTCCATCTCGCTAGTCATATTGATTACGCTCTTAAGTAGCTGGATACTAGCACTCGCTGTTACGCCGATTCTAAGTTACTACTTTATAAAACTACCGGCTACTGAAGAAAAAATATCATCCGAGGTAAAGAATCCTAGCCGTTTTTATCGAATTTATGAAGATTTCTTGCATTGGTTGTTATCTCACAAAATCCTTTTTATGGGAATAATGCTGGCTATGTTTATCGGTTCCGTCATATCGATGAAATTTGTGTCAAAGCAATTTTTCCCCGATTCCGATCGAGCACAAATATTGGTCAATATTGACTTACCCAATGGAACTTCGTCTAGAGAAACAAACCGACAGATGAACGAAATTTTCACCTGGCTTGATGACAATAATCGATTTAGTTATATTAATAACTATTCTGGCTACGTCGGATTCAGCGGACCACGGTTTGTTTTATCACTAAATCCGGAAGACCCCGCCGAGAATAAGGGTTTCATCGTGCTAAATGTCGATCCCAACACTGATTTGTCTTTGACAGTTCTAACGCTAGATCAACAGATTGAAGCTCGTTTTCCAAATGTCTTTGCGCGGGTTAAAAAAATGTTCCTAGGCCCATCTGACTCTTCCATTTTGAAGATTCAAGTGAAAGGACCCGACAAAAATGTCCTTTACAATAAGGCCCAGGAAATTATGACACTCCTAGAAAAGACCACTAATACGGTGGACGTAAAAAATAACTGGGAAAACTTAATCGTTAAAATCTCTGTTAAAATTGATCAACACAGAGCAAAGCGTGCAGGTGTATCATCCAGTGATGTTGCACAAGCTTTGGAAAGCTATTTTTCTGGAGCAAACATTACTAATTTTCGTGATCAAGATGAAATAATTCCTATTATTTTTCGAGCTGGCGAAAACGAAAGACATAATCTCGATCGACTGCGAACTCTCACTGTTCATTCAAACAAAACAGGTGAAGCTATCCCTCTTTTTCAAGTCGCTGACTTTGAACCGATTAATCAGTTTGCAATGATTCATCACGAAGATATGTTTCGTACTATTAGCATAGAAGCACGTAATACAAAATTGTCTGCGGAAGATTTTAAAATCCAAATAGATCATGAACTTAAAAAATTAGCGGAAGACTTGCCTATAAATCATTTAATCGAATATGACGGGGCGATAAAAGAATCCATCGACGCTCAAAAAGCTTTAAGTGCCAATATGCCGATGGTACTTGGTTTTATTCTCATATTATTAGTCGCGCAATTTAATTCGTTCAGAAAACCACTTATCATCAGCTTGACGATTCCCTTGTCATTCATTGGTGCCGTCCTTAGCTTCTTCGTAATCCAAGCGCCTTTTGGTTTTATGGTTCTACTCGGCTTATACAGCTTAGCCGGCATTATTATCAACAACGCAATCGTATTGATTGATCGTATCGACATCGAACAACAATCGGGAAAATCCGACTACCAAGCAATTATCGATGCTTGTCTCACTCGATTGCGTCCGATCGCAATGACCACCATAACGACCATCATGGGATTATTGCCTCTCATTGTTAGCAAGGACCCTTTATTTTATGGAATGGCAAGTGCGATAGCATTCGGATTGGGTGTTGGTACGATTCTAACTTTAGGTGTGGTACCAGTATTGTTCGCTGGATTTTATAAGGTTGAGAGCGAAGCTTAGCGATTCGAGTCCAAAGTATTATACTGAGAGCGAAAGATTCGCTTGAAAGTGAGCAATACAAAAGAATGGAATTGATCAATTGCTGGGTGCGCATCAAGTGGCTGTTCTAGTAGCACCTTCAGGTCCAGTCGTACCAAAAATCGATCCTATAAATGGTGACATTTGGCCTAACAGTTGGCCAGGTTATGGCT
>JAHRVB010000243.1 GCA_019090895.1 Kangiellaceae bacterium | reverse complement strand
ACAGTGACTGCTGAAATATCATTACTAGATACGAGTAATTCTGTTTCTACAAAGTCAGCCTGAATATCATCAACACGAGCGGCACCCACAGTCATTGTGATGCCATCAATATCGGTGATAGTATCGAGTTCAGGAGTAATGGCACTATCGACTTCTACTGTTACTGGTGGGACTACAACGACATTACGTTCAACTGCTGCAGAAGAGGTGCCATTAGAATCTGTCACACTGTAACTGAGGGTATACCGACCGGCGCTTGATGAATCAACACTGCCATTGACAATAATTGATGCAGATATATTTCCATCTTCTTGATCGGTTGCCGTTGCACCTGGATCGTCGAAAGCATCACCCAAATGTAATACTATAGTTTCATCACCAACGAGACTTACGATTGGGGGCGTATTGTTAACATTGACTGGGGGGTTATCATCGCTTCCCCCGCCACCGCCACAAGCGATGAGAAATAATAAAGCCATGCAGCAAATAATTTTCATACAAAAATTACCGAACGATTGATCTTGAGACAAAAACATAAAAACCTCTTTGTATTTAAACTAACTTCGTTGTAAATAAATCGGACAACCGCAAGTAATTTAAACGCTAAAATGGCATCACTAAAAAGTACTTATAGTCGTGCCTCTTGTACATCGAAATGATACAGAGCAGATTAAAGCAAATTCATCGATGGATGGTTTTAACTGGGGTAGCTGAATATAGGTCGAAGCACTTAGCCCTATAGAACACAGCTTGCGTATATTCTATTTATTACTCTAGGTTATTTATTGAAAACCTAACACCCCCTGTTTGGGGGGGCCGTAAAAGAACAACTCGAAACGAACTCATTTTATCAAGTTTAATTTGTAGGAAATGAGGACGGTGTCGACAAAGGAAACGTCCGATTATTGATAATAGGTGAAGCCACAATTTCTTGTCTGACAATTCTCTTAGCTCATATTTATAAACGAATTTTTTAACTTTTCATAATAATTCTAACCCTTTCCCCCACTACTTTTCGTTAAAACCATTTACAGTAATTAATGAAGAGAGATCTGATTGCATGAAAATAATAGGCTGGATTATCTTATCGCTATTTCTGTTCAACGGAGTGTTGAACTTTGGGTTTTCTGGGAAATGCAAAAGAGCCGTAGCTATTATTTACAGAGTGAAAACCGATATTGCTGTGATATCATATGCCATAGATTCATACAAGTTAGAAAACGAAACTCTCCCAACTTCTTTGAGTGAATTGCTTGGCACTTACCTAAACGTTCTACCAGCTGACCCTTGGGGAGTGGATTACTATTATGAAATCCAATCAAGAAAAGAAGTTAGAGTATTTACATTAGGCTATGATCTTGAAGCTGGTGGTACTGGACTTGCAACCGATATGTCGATGAAAATAGACTTCAGCGGTTTAATAGAATATATCAGAGAACCCATTTTTCAATGTAATACGTAAAGATAAGATGAGAATACTCTAGACTAGCAAATTACGACCATTTTTGAATTGAATCCTAGCCGCATTGATGAGAAAGTCATGTTCTTTTTACCAAAATGGTGACCAACGATCCAAAGGATGAAATAAATGAACCCTATTACCGGCATGTGTTTATGCGAAAGAGTCAGCTACGAAATTAGCGGCGAGCTTGGTCCGATTTTCAATTGTCATTGTTCCAAATGTAGACGCTGGCATGGCGCAGCATTTAGAACGAGAGCCTCTATTGATATTTCACAGTTTAATATTGTTACAGGGCGTGATAATTTAACTGAGTATGCATCCTCAGATAATGTCTCAAAATATTTTTGTAAAAACTGTGGTTCGCCTTTGCACAGCACTTATAAAGACAGGCCAAATATTATTGGTATTCCGCTAGGCGCGCTTGAAGGCGTCGGTGATAGCGTACCGTTAGCAAATATATTTACTGATTCAAAAGCTACTTGGTATGAAATTACCGATGAACTTCCACGATATCCCAGTTGGCCCGGTAGTGAATCTAAAGTAAGAGAAACAAATAGCTAAGATTGAGGTTTTACTTTTCTTTATTCTTCACGTAATTCTTCAATCAAAAAATCCCATACCACTCTAATTCGATGATTGTTTTTTAATTCTCTATGAGCGACTAACCAAAGCTCACCAACGGGAAGTTCTAGAGTGGGTAAGATGCGACAGAGTTTTTTATCGAGTTCACCAATAGTTTGTAATGTCACTCCAATACCTAATCCTGCCTTAACCATCGCCCAATTAACAATGGTATGTTCGGTGAGAACTTTGAACTGATCTTTGCTAAGGGTCAGTCCGTTCTCGCTAAGGATATCGATAAACCGAGTTGTTTGATCAAAACCGATAAACTCTGCACCAGTCACTTGCTCCACGGTAGTTGGTTTACCAATACTCGAAAAGTACTCTTTTGCCGCATAAAGGCCGTAATTCAAATCCTTAATTTTTCGTGCTATTAAATCTGGTTGTGAAGGGCGAAATGCTCTGATGGCTATGTCAGCTTCTCGTCTTTTTAAATCACTGGCAAAGTTAGAAGCGATCAGTTCTATTTTGATTCCTGGATGGATCTCTCTCAGTTTCTTAATAGCGGACGGTAATTGATACATGGCCGTTGTTTCGGTAGCGCTGATACACACACTTCCTTCAACTGAGCGATTATTGCCGGTTGCCGAACGTGATAAGCCGATAGCCGCATCTGTCATTGCTTCAGCATGTTCTAGCAGTTGGAGTCCTACTGGGGTCAATTCCAAACCTCGTCCGATCCGTTCAAAAAGAACGACACCTAAGTCACGCTCTAAGGCACTCACTTGACGACTCAAGGTCGATTGGGTCATGCCCAGAGCGCGTGCTGCCGCCGAAAGAGAACCTTCTTGCACGGTAACAAATAACGCTTTTGCATGGTTCCAATCGAACTTTATAGCATTCCATTTGATATCCATTTATGCATACCTCTTATGCATTTACTTCTATATCATAACTATTTTCGCATAGGTATACTCGATCCATCAATGGAAACTTAGTAATTACGAGTTACGAGTTAAGAGTTAAGAGTTGCTAGCTTAGAGTTGCGAGTTGCGAGTTAAGAGTTAAGATATAGGAGCTAGGAGCTGCGAATAGAAGTTTCTAGTTGCGAGTTTCGAAGTAAGAACGAAAAGCGGAAAGATAAAAGTTAGATTATAGAAAGTACATTAACATTAAGGATTGATTATGCATAAATCGGTTAAATTTTGGGACCGGATGGCAGACGGCTATTCGAAAAAAGCGGTGCCTGATGAAGCGGTGTATCAAAAGAAATTGGCAGCGACCCAAAGTTATTTGACGACTGATATGTCAGTGTTGGAGTTCGCTTGTGGAACGGGTTCTACTGCCATCGAACATACACCTTACGTCAAGGATTATCTTGCCATTGATATCTCATCAAAAATGCTCGAAATCGCCGAAAGTAAAACTCGCTTAGTAGGAATCGATAATCTAGATTTTTCAGTCGATAGTTTCGAAAGCTTTCAAGCGCCTAGCGACTCTTACGACGCTATTCTAGGCCTGAGTATTTTACATTTAATGGACAATCCTGAACTGATGATTGAAAAAGCGTATCGGCTATTAAAACAAGGAGGTGTATTTGTCAGTAGCACTGCGTGTATTCAGGATAGAATGCCATTGCTGAAGTACATTGGTCCGATAGCTTGGTCAGTCGGGCTGATACCAAAATTGAATATTTTCTCTCAAACTGAACTTGAAGAAATGCTGATAAATTCTGGATTTACTTTCGAATATCAATTGACCAAAGAAGAAGGCAGTGATGCTTGCTTCTATATCTGTAAAAAATAAATGATAAATACATTGTGAACTAATTCGAAATCATCGAAGGAAAAACAAACATGATCGGATACATTACGGTAGGAACCAATAACATAGAAAAAGCGGTTTCTTTTTTCGATGAGTTGTTTTCTGTTGTCGGCGTAGAGTGTCTCTGGAAAACTGATGGAATGGCGGCATGGGGTAAGTCACGAGAAGAGCCCGCGATTTGTGTCGCTCGTCCATTTGATAAACAGCAAGCCAGTGTCGGTAACGGAGTCATGGTTGCTTTAAAAATGGCATCTAAAGAGCAAGTGGATTGCTTGCATGCAAAAGCGCTTGAACTTGGAGCGTCTAATGAAGGAGATGTTGGGCCAAGAGGAACAGGCGGATTTTACGGAGGTTATTTCAGAGATCTAGATGGTAATAAGTTTAGTGCTTACATTCCATCAACATCGCTATCATCATGACAGATAATAACCAGTAATCTAACGGAACCGATGCGAATCAAAATTCAACGCGACTTATCGTTATTCAGTAACCATTGGAAATTCTGATAATCGCATCGTTGCCAAACGTTTTTGTGTTTAGCATTACTCCACTCGAGATTGGCCTACCTGCTAGAGTCATCAATGATTGCCACTATTATTTTGCTTATTTATAGTGTTCCCGACGAGTCCGGCGTAGTGAGCATTTGGCTAGTTGGGTATTCAGTGTCGAGATTGGGGCACACTTTCGGCTACCTTATTGGAAATACTGGCGCGAGAGGATTGTTTAAGACATTGAACCTTTTCGCGTTACTTGGAATAGCGAGTTATCTGGCAATATCGATTTTCGTAAACTAAATTTAGCGCTGGGGATTGAATGTCATGTGGAAAAGGATACAATCTTAATTATCAATGAATCACTGAGAATTCCCAATGAAAACAAGACAATTAATTGTTCGTTATTTATCCCTGACAAAATGGCTAATCGGCGTCGCTGGAACAGTGCTGCTACTTAGCGGATGCGCTCCTGAAGTTGGTAGCGATGAATGGTGTGAGGACATGAAAGAAAAGGACAAGGGTGACTGGACAGCAAATGAAGCTAAAGATTTTGCCAAACATTGCTTGTTTAAAAAGAAGGATTAATCAAAAATAAAGCTTAATTCTTTATCGTCCAATTATACGCAGAATTTTCCTGAAAACGGGGATTCTGTTATTTGTCACTAAGTTAGACCGTTAGTAATACTTAGTTGGCTAGAGATTGGCATTATGGTGTAATGTACGACCAATTTCTATGTTCGGACATTTACAATATGAGCGATGGCTATTTAAATTTCGCACAGTCAACCATCGGTGGAAAAATTTGCAAGTTGCTTGGCGTGGCGGTTCCACCTGTTCTTTGTAGAGCCGACAACAACCATTCATTATTAGTCGAAGGTATTCTAATCGGCAACTCAAGCAGCAAACAAGGCAATGCGCATTCGATTTACCAATCCGTTAAACGTTTCCTGAATGATGAGAGTACTTTACTAGACTCAATATCGGCACAATCTTTCAACGGCCTGGTGTATGATGCGACTCAAATTGAATCGAGTGAATCTTTGAACTCGGTTTATCATTTCTTTAATCGTCACATTAAGCAATTAAAACCCTGTGCAAAAATCGTCCTTATCGGCGCAGAGCCCAGTCATTGTGATTCGCCACAAAAAGCGACGGCACAGCGAGGGCTCGTTGGTTTTATTAAGGCGCTCGCAAAAGAAGTTGGTCGAAAGGGGATTACCGCTAACCTTATTTATTGTGGTGCGAAAAGTGAGCAATCATTAGTCGTTTCACTACGTTTCTTTCTATCTTATCGATCAGCTTATGTTAGTGGCCAAGCCATATCTATTGATGATTCTGCTACGAGATCAGAGCAGTTTCCATCGGCGGGAAAGCTACTAGATAGTCAGTGGGACAAACCGCTTGCAGGTAAGGTCGCTTTGGTGACAGGTGCATCGCGAGGGATCGGTAAGGAAATATCACAAACGCTGGCAAGAGATGGTGCTAAGGTGATTGGCCTTGATATTCCTGCGGCTAAACAAGCGTTAGAGATTGTGATGGAGTCTGTTGGTGGCGAATCAATTCTAATCGATATCACCGAAGACCAGTCGGAAGAAATGATCGCGGAACAAATCGTGAAGTTAACAGGCTGTATTGATATTGTTGTTCATAATGCTGGGATCACGAGAGACAAAATGTTATCCAAAATGACGGAAGCGCAATGGTCCTTGGTGATGAATATCAACCTAACGAGTATTGAGCGAATTAATGCCAAATTAATTGCCGATGAACTGATCAATGAAAATGGTCGAGTGATAGGTGTTTCATCCATCAGCGGAATCGCGGGCAATCCCGGTCAAACTAATTATGCCACTTCAAAGGCAAGTATTATAGGAATGGTAGAAAGTATGACGCCAAAGCTTGCCGAGCGAAACATTACCATCAATGCGGTCGCTCCGGGTTTTATTGAAACCGAAATGACGGCGTCTATTCCAATGATGACACGTTTCTTTGGTCGTCGTATGTGTTCGCTTTCGCAAGGTGGTTTACCGATTGATGTTGCTGAAACCATTGCAATGCTTGCTTCGCCCAATGCACATGGTATTCGTGGGAATTTGGTCCGCGTTTGTGGGCAAAGTTTGATTGGTGCTTGAGCCAACCGACAAACTTACACTTCGTGTCGAACGGATATAGATTGTACCGCGATAGACAAGCTAGTTAGATTAGGAATTTAGTATGAGCAATATTTTTGCATTAGAAAAAGAGTTTTACAACAAGGAGTTTACCGACTTAACTTGTTCTGGGCAGAAGATCCATGAAGCAGAATTCGACAATTGCACTTTCGTAGGCTGTGATTTCTATGAATTAGCGTTTAACGGTAGTAAATTCTCAGAGTGTAAGTTCATTAAATGCAATCTCAGTTTGATCAATGTGGTTAATTGCCAATTTTCGAACGTAGAATTCGCCGATTGTAAAATGTTAGGCATTGATTGGACCAAAGCCTACTGGCGAGGATTGGCACTCGGTTTACCACTCGCATTTAAAAACTGTCTAATCAATTCGTCCTCGTTCTATGGTCTTAAACTACACGAGATTTTAATAGGTGATTGCATCGCTCATGATGTTGATTTTCGGGAAGCAGACTTAACACTGGCGAGTTTTACAGGAACCGATTTGAGTAATAGTCTCTTTTCAAATACAAATCTGATAAGCGCTGATTTCTATTCGGCAACAAATTATGATATCGACCTTAATACCAATAAAATAGACGACGCCAAATTTTGTCGTTACGAAGCAGTTAGATTACTGGAATCTCTGGGTATTAACTTAGTTGACTAATTTATCTTACTCAGGCTAAATTGTGGACGAGCCTACAGTTGCATTCATAGCTTATTCAATAGGAAAAATCACATGGAATATATGATCCTCATCTACACCAATGAAACAATAGACCAAGGTCTAACGGACCAACAGACTGAGTTGATGTTAGAGGAACATCGCGCACTGCAAAGTAAATATGAGGCTACTGGAGACTTGTTGGCCACCGCAAAACTTAGACCTATTGAGACGGCGGTTTCTATAAAAGCAAGATTAGTTGATGATACCGACGGTCCCTATGCAGAATCAAAAGAACAATTCGTTGGGTTTTATATGTTAAAATGTGAGTCTATGGAAGAAGCCATAGAAGCGGCAAAAATACTTCCGAGTAGTCACCATCGTTATGAAGTAAGGCCAGTCGAATGGCTGGGTGGTCATGCCTCACAATCCTAAATTGCATCACAAAGAACTGGCAATTCAACACACGCTGGTTGAATGCCGGGCAAAGGTATTAGCAATATTACAAGGTAAATTTGCTGACCTATCCTTATCAGAAGACAGTTATCAAGAAGCATGTATTCGAGCGCTTGATAAATGGGATGCTGAAAATATTCCAGTTAATCCTTCGGCCTGGCTGTACACAGTAAGCCGTAATATTGCCATTGATTCGCTTCGCAGGACTACTCGCGAAGTATCGTTAAACACTACCACTCTTTCAACGGACCAAGTCGACTTGAATGAAAATAATTCATTCGAACTTGAGTTAAACAAACAAACCTATAAAGATGATGTATTAAGATTACTTTTTTGTTGCTGTCATCCACAACTTAGCACCGCTGACCAAATGGCTTTGGCATTAAAAGTGATAGGCGGCTTTAAAACCAATTTAATTGCAAAAGCGTTCTTGTGCAAAGAAAAAGCAATGGAACAAAGATTGACTAGAGCCAAAAAGAAAGCGGGCGAGATTGCCAATAAATCATCTGAAATGAGCAACGATGGGTCACAACACCAATTTGGAGAGCTAACCAAGACAGAGCGTAAAGATAGGCTAAGTACCGTTGTGAAGTTAGTTTATCTAATGTTTAATGAAGGCTACTCCCAAACTGGCGGACAAACTCATATAGACATAAACTTGTGCCAGCAAGCGATTCAGCTGGGGAGTTTATTGAGTGAATTATTCGTAGATATTGAGTTGTATGGGATGTTGGCGTTGCTATTCTATCAGCACTCTCGCTTTGAAGCTCGAATAGATACTGATGGAAAACTATTAACGCTAGAGCAACAAGATAGGACATTATGGCGGAGTGATCTCATTACTAGAGCCGACGAGTTTTTACAAAAATCTCAGTCGTCTAGAATTACACTAGGGCAGCTCAATCTAGGGCATTATGAGTTACAAGCTTCCATAGCAGCAGAACACAGCCACTCAAAAACGGCCAATGGGACTCGCTGGGATAAAATACTCGATTTCTATAATTCGCTCATTGAACTAAAACCGACGGCATTGCTTATCCTCAATCGGAGCGTGGCAATCTCGAAATTGTTAGGACCTCAAGCTGCTTTAGATGAGTTGTATCAAATCGAATCATATCTCAAAAATTATCTTTATTTTCACACCACCAAAGCCGGACTGCTAACGCTGCTGAAGCAAAAAGCTAAAGCGATGGAGGCCTTTAAAACGGCCCTCGATTTAAATCCGAACAAGCAAGAAGTGGATTACATTGAAGCACAAATTTCTGAGTTAAGGTCAAGCTGACCTTCTACTTAATACCTTTATTAGCCCCTTTCTACTGGTCAGTTACAGTAAAATATTTATTTCTACTGAATTGTAGGATTCCTAATTTCTCACACGTCATTCCCTAGATCACCACCAATAATTAGACATAAACATTGATTCGGGAACTATAGAATATGAAATTAACTGCTTTTGCCAATTGGGTTGTCTCGCGCCCCTGGAAGACAATACTGGCCTGCTTAGTCTTTGTAGTATCTATGGGGTACTTTATGAAAGATGTCGCCCCATCGATATCATATAAAGATCTTTTGGGGGCCGATTATCCACATCTGAAAACCTACGAAAGAATACACAGTGAATTTACCAGTGATGAGAATCTGTTAGTTCTAATAGAAGCAAAAAAAGGGACGGTATTATCAGCTGAAATTATCGCTGGAGTCCGTCAATTAACAACGGACCTTTGGCAAACACCTTACTCAGTTCGAGTCGATTCTTTGACCAATTTTCAACATACCAGCGCAAATAATGATGAACTCATCGTCGATTCGCTGGTGCCGGACGATGCTGTATTAACCGACGAATATCTCCAGAAGGTTAAATCTATTTCCTTGGCTGAGCCTCAGTTATTGAATCGAGCGATCAACCCAGATGCCGAAGTACTTGCACTAAGTGTCAGTTTTCTTTTTCCAGCAAAGGATATGAATGAAAAACTACAAGCAAACGACTTCGTAGAGAAGTTAGTCAACGAATTTGGACAAAGGCTTCCTCAAACCAATACTTATATTTCAGGATTGGTAGCACTCGATGCAACAGTAATGAAGATTTCCAGTAAAGAAACGGGTGTTTTTTTGTTGGCGATTATTTTAGTCGTAGCGATATTGATGTGGGTTTTGTTTCGAGCTGTGAAACCTGCATTGATCACTGTCGTTATTATTCTATTTAGTGTTATTACGGGAATGGCCTTCTCCGGTCTGATGGGATGGAAATTAACCCCGTTTACCGCATCTGTCCCGTTGATGATTCTCGTTCTAGCAACGGCTGATTGTATTCATTTTATCAGTAGTGTGATGGAATCTATTTCCAAAGGCATGGATAAGAAAGAGGCCATAAAAAAATCTCTAACGTTAAATTTTAGCCCGTTAGCAATCACTAGCATGACAACTGCAATTGGTTTTATGACGCTTAATTTTAGTGAGTCGGAATCAATTGGCGCGTTAGGAACGCAGGTCGCATTTGGTGTGATGGTTGCTTTCTTGTTAGCCGTGACATTCTTACCGGCCTGTTTGTCGGTGATGAAACTTACAATAAAAATGAAGGCCGAAAGAAAGAATATTCAATCTCAACGGTTTGCCAAGGTTATTGCTGACAACAAACTAGCTATTGCTGTCGTTGGTTTCATTCTATTTGGTGCATTGGCTACTTTTGTTCCAGATAATGAATTTAACGATAATATACCGACCTATTTCGCTAAAACTTTGCCGTGGCGACAGGCAAACGATTTTGCGGAGAAGGAATTTGGTGGTGCGTATACTTTTTCTTATGTGTTTAGAAGTCGAGAGATCAACGGTGTTGTCTCGCCTCACTATTTACAGCAGATTGAGAAGTTTTCACTGTGGTTAAAATCACGCGACGATGTAGCGAGTGTGAGTAGTTTCAGTGATGTGATTAAGCGTATTAACAAGAGCATGCATAACGATGACCCAAGTAGCTATCAACTTCCCGAAGATAAAGAGCTGATCAGTCAGTACCTATTGCTGTATGAAATGTCGCTTCCCTTTGGTCTCGATTTAAATAACCAACTTAATTTCGACAAATCTGCATCGAAAACTGTCGCGACCTTTAGAACACTCAGCACCTCACAGATTTTGGAATTGGAGCAAGAAATCGAACAGTGGGTATCGAGTAATCTAACTGGTGTTGATTTTGAAGCGACCGGAGTTCAATTGATGTTTGCTCATCTGCTCGATAAAGATACTCGTGGGCTTGTACTCGGTGCAGGATTTGGATTGGTTATTATTTCGCTATTACTGATTGTTGCGTTTCGTTCTTTTACCTTGGGTGGGATCAGTTTAATTCCTAACTTAATGCCAGTAATTATTGGGTTTGGTCTATGGGGGATGTTAGTTGGACAAGTCGGCATGGGGATGGCAATGGTTTCGGGCATTACTATTGGTATTGTCGTTGATGATACGGTTCATTTCCTTCATAAGTATTTGGTTGCCAGAAATTTGAATGGATTTACTCCACAACAGTCCATTCAATATGCCTATCAGCATGCCGGTCGAGCGATATTATTTACCACTTTGATTCTAGTGAGTGGGTTTATGTTGATGGTGTTGCTTTCTGAGTTTCGTGTGAACACAGATATGGGAAAGATGGCCTGTATTGTGATGGTGTCAGCATTGGTGGTTGATTTGCTATTTTTGCCTGCCTTGATTTTGTTGTTTGATCGAGAAAAAGAGATGGTTGAAGATGCTAATGGGGGAAAGGTGACGGAGGTGACAAAAGTGAATTAGAGTTTTTCTTAATATATAATTTTAAAGAATTATTTTTTCTTGAATGGAATAATTAACGGGATGTCTATTTGGTTAACGCCTAGTTAATTTTGCGTGTGTTTTTGCGCTAAAAATCAGCGCCTTGTTAGAAGATTGAAGGTATTTCATTCTGTTGAACCTCCCGACCAAGATGGTAAATAATGCCACCGTTTTTAACAAAATCACAGAGGATATCTACTACGAGCTTATACGCTAACTCTAAAGCCTGCCAAGAATCTATTCCCGGTATATCAGGTGTAACAAAGTTATATCCGCTAACACTAACCGGGCATAACCATTCGCTAGCTCCACCCTTTCTAGGAGCGCCAATACAAAGGTGAAGTTTGATATTCTCACCCTTTGGGGATACCGCATCAACAAACCTTTCCGCTATGGGGAGTTTATCCATAATTCATTGTTCTTCTAACGCCTCAAGCAGAATTGCGTATTTTGCATATGCTGCCTTGACTGGTTAAACATCCTTGCTCAAATCCTTAGAACATCCATCAACTGTTCCAATATACGGCTTCGCTTTTTCAAGTATTTTCTTTGAGTTAGCAGTATTTTCCCAATCATCTTTTAGAAAGTGCTTGTAGACATTTGATCCACAATCAATTCCGGATTTTAGCAGTTGTTTTAGAGGCTCTATTTTTCCATCCTCCACTAATTCAAGATATTTGATAGTAGTGTCTAGATTCGTTTCGTAAGACATTTGGTTTACGGTTGAAAATGCTTTTCCAAGAAAGAAATATACCGTTGCTCCTCCTAGGGCGAAAGAAATAACAATTGAAATCAATAACTTCATCGAATGTCCCTTTGTGTGTTTAACCTTAAAGTATTTATGTTGATTTCTAATCAATATAAATCTCTGTTGAGCTGAGCCGCGTTGACTCAGTACGTCATACTATTAATGGTTTTTGTT
>JAHRVB010000015.1 GCA_019090895.1 Kangiellaceae bacterium | reverse complement strand
TTGGATATCAAATACTTCGTACCTTTCCAGGTATAGGTCGTATTCTGGGATTAACGATAATATATGAAATAGGTGAAATATCACGTTTTCCATCCGTTCAAAAATTTGCCTCTTACTCTCGGTTAGTTAAATGTAAAGCCGAATCAGCCGGTAAGAGTTACGGTACACAAGGAAATAAAATTGGTAATGCTCATTTAAAATGGGCTTTTTCTGAAGCCGCAGTTTTATACTTACGAGGAAATAAGAAAGCTAAAAACTACTTATTGAAATTACAGAAAAGAATGAGCAAGGCGAAAGCGCTTTCAGCACTTGCTCATAAAATTGGTCGCTGCGTTTACTATATGCTGCGAAATGAAAGGGTATTTGATGAAGCACGATTTTTAAAGAGTTAGTCACACGATGGCGTGAGCTGAAAACCTAACTGGCTAAAATGGCGAATACTGTTAAATCGATTAACATTTGTAACTTTGAGTTCGCAATTAGGTTTATGTATCACAAAGCCAAGCCCGTCGCCTTGATTAGACATGTCTTCGGTGTGCATTAATACAATCATCAAAAATCGTTTACACCTTAACTGAGCCTGACACTAACTGGAAAACCGACTCGGAAATATTCCACAACCTTGACTAGCGCCAGTAAAAGGTTTACCGATAAATGTCTAGTGACCCAACTAACCTCAACGGACTGAAAACTGTTGGCAGCGGTGAGACCGCGCTAAGAGATCCTCTATATGTGTTTGCTGTAAACGATTTAGTTTAACAGCGGCCCTGACTAATGAAGTGATCGTTTTTTGATGATTGATTTTCTTTGGTTGAGAAATAATTCAACTGAAAAATACTCTATTGCCTATTGACTTAGATTCGGCTCATATGTGTTATGTTCTTTCATTCTTCAGCCTGTCGAGAATCGCAAATGTACGATTAGCTACTTCAGCGAGCTCATCATTTAAAGAGTTAGCACGCTCTTCGTCTTCAGGAGCAGCATCGATAATAAGTAATTCATCAATCTCACAAGTAGGCGCATATTTTAGCCACATACTCTCAACAAAAGAGAAATCATTGTTCTCGAGCATTTGTACTGCTTTCAAAGCTTCATCTCGCCAGTCTGAAATACTTCGCTTTCCGAAATACTTAGCTGCATTATCTAAGGCGTTTTTTAAATCTTGTTCAATCATAGTTCGGAAACATAACGCCTAATTGAGACGCGCGATTCGCGCGTCGTTCTCCAATGTATTGTTATGAGTCTCATTGACTCTCCTTTATATCGGATTTAATCAGTGGTCCGTATCGCTTAAGGAGAGTATCCAAAGTAAAAGGGACTAATAAGAAAAACGTAAACACGAGGCCCCAACTAAAATTAAGTATCAAATAGTAAATCGCAATTATGCTAACAGTTGAACCGACAAAAGACTCGAGATAAGCAACTCTTTTAGGAAAAGTGTACGCTGAGGTACAACAATCACACAAAAACAGTTTGCCAAAAGGACTAAACCTAAGAGAACTCCTTTCACAATCTGGACATTTTCGCTTAAACATCGATTCCCTTGTACTCATAACACCCAATTAACGGGCAAATAATCGTTGGCTAAAATGTGAGGAACGAACAAAGCCAACGGTTATTTGTCCCTGTTGAATTCGAACTCATATACTAAGCGTATTTTTTACAAGCAATGAGCCAACCAATGATTAAACAAATTAGCATTGTTAAAATATTCGGCCAATACAAATTTATATTATTACCCGCCATAAAAAACAAACCGACTTGAGCAATAACGAAAATAACAATAACCGAAAATAAGAAATTAAACTTTGATAAATATGAAATCAAGCATGATAAAGCTATAGCTAACAATCCAAACCCTAAGAATTGTACAATTAAAATATCCCAAACCCACATAAAACTGGCAAAACTAATTGGCATTACAAATGCGGAAGTGTAACCAGTAAGATAAGCACCAATAATGGCTAGAGCTAAACCTGCCACAACGGATGATAAAGTATTTTTAATAAGATTCATGCTGAACATCCTCGTACGTATAACGCCAAGCTCACCTGCACATACTGCGGAGAGCGTTTTTGTGTGAAAATGGAGCGTCGCGACAGACACAAAAACGAGCGTAGCAGTATGTGTCAGAGTGCAGCGCCTTGTTAGCTTTTTAGTTTAAACGAAGCTCTATTCTCATTTGCTGAATTATATTTTCTTTTAATAATTCTGCCCTCTCACCTAATTGCTTCATTTGGACAGCTATTGGCGCATCAAAATCGGGTGCGGCCATTGTTTGATTTAGCTCGCCAAGCCATTCAGACGTAAGTGTTAGCATCTGACTATTTAGATCTTCGAATTCTTTAGTAAGTGTAAGTAATTTTGAAGAACCAAGAACCTTTAAAGATGTTAACTCCTGAGTAGCTTTTCTATGGGAATCTTGAACCTTCATTGGAAATTCACCAACAGTTTGCTGAAACTCTACTATTGATTCAGATGAATTGTCAGATTCGAGTAGCTTATAGAATGCATCCTTCATTGTCACTTTCGAGAAATGTTCGTAATCCTGGCCGAGGCTAGCTGCTGCATCCTCGTATTTCTTAAAATATTCTGTATAGACAACCTTACGTATATCGAATATTTTTTCGCTTCGCTCTCTTCGGCCTTTAAGGTGATGCAATAGAATAGGAACAATTACAGAAGCTAAAACCACGCAAACTGCTGGAATGATTAATTTGGGGTCAACCCAAACACTACATTCTGTTACCACCTGACCTGTGGATGCCATTATATTTCCTTGACTGAAGCTAACAGTTGATTGAATACTATTGGGCGATCTAACCTGCCACTCTAATTCAGCTTTCTGATTTTTATTTAGTTAAATCAATATCATACATTCATTTTATCGGTTTGCAACGGAATGTTTCATCGCTTTTATTTCATATGCACACCTATCTCAAAACTAGATAATCGTTTAAAAACAACACTTTAAGTCCAGAGAAAGATGCGTCAAAGCAATCTAACCTGCTTCACTTGACGTTAACTACTTGTATGAGTAGTGTCAATTTACTCATCGCCAAAAGGAGTTTGCTATGAATGAATCGAAGAAACCTAAACTTTTACAACAGATCCGCATAGCAGTTCGAACTATGCTTTAGCAACCGAAAAAACCTATGTTTATTGGGCATATCGGTTTATTATTTTTAATAATAAACGTCACCCAAAGGAGATGGACTCGAAGGAAGTCAGCGACTTTTTATCCCACTTGGCGGTTAAATGGAATGTTTCACCTTCAACTCAGAATCAAGCTTTGTGTGCTTTAGTATATTTTTATAAACATGTACTGGAGCAGCCTTTAGTTGAAAATACTATCAATGCGGTGCGGGCCCGGGCACACCGGAATTTGCCAGTGGTTTTGTCGGTTCCTGAAGTCAAACGAGTCCTCAATGAATTGAAAGGTCTACCAAAATTGATGGCGCAAGTAAACTATGGAACTGCTTTAAGAAAAAATGAAGTGCGTCGATTAAGAGTCAAAGATATTGATTTTGATAGAAATCAAATTACCGTTAAAAGGGGGAAGGGACGTAAAGAAAGACCACTGCCTGAAGCTTGTAAAAATAATTTAATTAAACAACTAGATTTTGTAAAGCAATTACACTTAAAAGACCGAAGAGAGCAGATCAATGGCGTTGAATTGCCATACGCTTTGGAAAGAAAAGAGCCAAATGCCAGCTAATCTTTTGCCTGGCAATGGGTATTCCGTAGTTTACGGATTAGTACAGATCCTAGAACTTTAATTGTTCGGAGGCACCATATGCACCCATCGGTATTTTCTAAGCACGTCAAAAAAGCGGTAGAGAAGTCGAAAATACATAAGAAGGTCATGGCTCATATTTTTAGGCATTTTTTCGAGACTCACTTACTGGAGTCAGGTGCTGATATCAGAACCGTTCATGAATTGCTGGGTAACGCTGACGTAAGAACAACACAAATCTATACTCATGTGCTCAATCGAAATCCAACAGGAACCTTGAGCCCACTGGATAAGTTATAAGTATTAGTATTAGTAATCAATTAAAAAGCTAAGTAATAAGGTTAACTAATTGCGCTTAGGATATAAAAGCATCGTTTTACCAATCAATAAGTTCGAAAGAAAAGTCGAGTTAATCATCTCTGAGAGGAGCGCTTAAGGTCGATTTCCAAAGCCACAATTTGATTTGGATTAAACCTTAGTATCTCTATCCCTTTTTTACTGGGTCTATGTTCCATTTCAATGGCTAGAGCTTGTTTGTTGATAAGTAGCGAAAATAAACGATTTTGATCTAGGTAGTGGCAGTTGCTTTCAACGTCGACTGTTTTGATTTGGAAGTTGAAATTAGTTAACTCATCGAGTTGGGTCGTGTGCTCGAGTAGACCTTGTTTTAATAGTTGTTCGGCTTCAGCTCTTGAAATTCTGACTCGAATTTTGTCGGTATACATTTTTATGTACATAGCACTTCTCTTTTATTAACGATTGAGATTAAGAGCGGAGGGGTAGAATTCTATCAATGAGTCGTCAGCGTAGCTTTCCTTATCACCTTCAAGGATTGCCCATCCATTGGCATCGATCATCGGGTGTATTTTGAAGGACTCTTGACCTTGCAAAATCGATGCTGTTAGAACGGCATTGTTGTTAATAGTCGCGTTAGCTTTTAGGATGTTAGTGAAGCCTTTCTTTTTATTGCGACCTTGATTTAATCTTGCGTGTATAGGCGTTTCTTGTTTCATACCGAGCATTAAATTGATCAAATGCGATACAAAGAAACGTAATCCAATGGTCGCTGAAATTGGATTACCCGGAAGACCAAAATAATAAGTACCATTAGGGAATCTTGCAAATAATATCGGCTTTCCTGGTTTTATCTTTGCCTTATGAAATAGGATGGTCCCGCCCATTTTTTTGATTGTCTGAGGAATAAAATCAAAATCACCCATAGATACAGCGCCAGTACTAATAATGATATTTGCACCATTATCCAGTTCTTTTTGCAGGGCAATTTGATACTGTTCAACATCGTCATAATTGGTTCCGGCATTGTGAGCTTGTACCGGCAGTTCTCTTAAAGATTCTAAAATATAGGGCATGTTAGAATTTCTAATTTGTCCGTTTTCAAGGGGCTGATTGGGATCGTCAACCAGCTCTTTACCCGTAGAGAAAACGGCTATAACTGGTTGAGTCCGTACTAGAATATCGGCATGTCCTAGCGAAGCTAATGCCATAATTCGATTTGGATTGATTAGCGTTTGTGATCTTAATACCAAATTACCTTTTGCAAAATCTTCACCGCTGAGTCTAATATGTACGCCTTCTTTTGCACTGGCAGTAAACGTCACTTCGTTTGTTTCCTGATTAAACTGGGTGTTTTCTACGGGAACAATTGTATCATAGCCCGACGGAACCGGTGCGCCGGTCATAATCTTCCAAGCGGTTCCCGTAATGGCTGACGTATTTGATTTTGGATCGCCAGCGGCCGTAAGTCCTGCCAAAGTCAAAGTGATCGGCGATTCAGTAGTCGCGGAGTTCACATCGAAATTACAAATAGCATAACCGTCCATTGCTGAATTATTAAAGGGAGGTATCGAAACTGGTGAATAAATATCTTCTGCTAGTATTCTTCCATGGCAATATTTAAGACTAACTGTTTCTGTTGGCAAAAGTTGAGAGTTTTCTTTAATCAAAGAAAACGCCTGTTCCAGGCTTACCATATAGTGCTCAGTATAGCTTTGCGAGTTGTCGTTCATTGGTATTGTCTCTTAGTTTTTCTGTTTAACTTTTTCGAGTTGGAACGAAAATTATTATGACAGCTTTATCTATAAGCTTTAATATTCAATGGAATTGATTTAAGCATTTTTGATACTAAATGCTGTGATGAATCTCTACCCACCAATTGACGATAAATTAGGGGTTATACCTGTATTATTGTCATGTAAAAAGTGTGTCTTTTTTTTGTGCGTAAGGAGCTCACATAGTTTATTCTTTAGTTCAACTCTTTGTCCTTCAGACTGAAGTAAATGACGAATCGAATAACCTTTATCTCCAAACAAGCAAAGATGAAAATCACCTGTTGATGAAACACGTAATCGATTACAAGTGTCGCAAAAATCTTTAGAGTAGGGGGCTATCACTCCAAAGCTGCCTTGGTAGTCGGCATGGACATATTCAACTGCCGGTCCGCTTGATTTATCTTTTAGTTTTTCAGTCCAACCATTTTGAAAGAGATAGTTCTTGAGTATCTGCGCGCTCACATGATATTTATTAAAGTAGTCTAAATTATCACCTGTTTGCATCAGTTCGATAAAGCGGATGCTGATGGGACGGTTTCGAATTAGATCAATATACTGGTCAAACTGATGGCTGTTAATATCTTTAAGAAGTACCGCGTTTAGTTTGATTTTTTGTAATGATAAGGTGAGTGAATGGTCGATACCATTGAGTATTTCTTTTAAACGATTATGGCCCGTTAGGCTGTAAAATAATTTTGGGTCGAGAGTATCAACGCTAATATTGAGATGAGTTAGTCCAGCATCAACCCA
Organism: Kangiellaceae bacterium; assembly: GCA_019090895.1. Classification (GTDB taxonomy): domain Bacteria; phylum Pseudomonadota; class Gammaproteobacteria; order Enterobacterales; family Kangiellaceae. Next base: position 12,254 of record JAHRVB010000015.1, on the reverse strand, counting down.
GCTATTAATATTTTTCTTGAGTTTATAACCGTTGGTAGTGACCGCTATTTGTTTAATTTTTTTGATACTTTTAACGAGTTTAATACACTCGATAAAGTCTTTTCTAAGAGTAGGCTCGCCGCCGGTTAATCTTATTTTGCTGGTGCCTAGTTCGGCAAAGGCTGTAGCAAGATGTTTTACCTCATTTAAAGACAAAAACGATCTATCGTTGGTGCATTGATAACCATTAGGCAGACAATAGTCACAGGAGAAATTACAGACATCTGTGAGCGATAGCCTTAAATAAGGGAAATGTCGACCATATTGGTCGATTAATTGTGCGCTGTGGTTTGTAGTCACAGTTTTATCGCTCCTTTCCAAATGCGGGAGGTCAACCCGTTTCCCGGTTAACCCTGGTAAGCTCTTTAAATTAAAGGCCTACGGCTTATTCTGCGTACTTGAACTAACCATCGATTGGCTAATCAAAATCTTAGCGAAAATATGCTCGGAGTGTGAAAGTTATTGACGAAGTTTGTAGTTCTAATCTAATGCTAGAGTATTCCGTTCGCCCGTTGTGACTATTCTATCGCATGCCCGCGTTCTAAACAATTGAGCGAGCTTGATCTAAGTCACGCATACAAGATATAACTTTTTGGTCTTTCTGCAAAATCTGACATGTAAACTGATGTGTGTGGTTAATTCTGGTCTCATTCAAACACTATATTTTTGTTACTGTCGAATCAAACAGGGTAATTGTCGTTAGTCCTCTTGATTTGGATCAACAACTATTTTTTCGTTCGAGTTACCGTACAAGGGCTCCAGAGTGTACAGAGCCGAGTAGAAATTCTTCGAAACAGATATCACTAAATTTAGGTCGGCAACTCATTGCAATTATGAGCAATCAAAAAGTTAGAACTAATCGTTAAGTTAGAAGTAATCGTTAAGTTAGAAGTAATATAAATTAGCAAGGGTGAGAATATGAAAAGCAAATTTAGAAAACGTTTTTTAACCGCGAGTATACTGGCAGCATTTTCACTTGCTGCCGCTGCTGAAGACGTCGTAGGTCATAGTGAAGTTAAAAGTACGCTTGATTTAAGTTTTCGCTATCGCATCGAAACCGTCGACCAAAGTAACTTTGACGAGACTGCCCAAGCGTCAACCTTAAGGACTCGTGCCACTGTTAAAACGACATGGACCGATATTATTGATACTGTTATTGAATTTGATGACGTCACTGAAATTGGGTTGGATGATTACAATTCAGGTGCTGGGACATCACCTAACACGGTTGGATATCCTGTGATTGCAGACCCTGTTGGCACAGAACTCAATCAGGGCTATATTCGACTAAAATATGCCGATAGTAAGCTTGCCCTTGGGCGACAGCGCATTCTCGTCGGAAACCAACGTTTCGTTGGTGGTGTTGGCTGGCGTCAAAACGAACAGACCTATGATAGTCTCACTTTTACTACCAAGTTCAAACAAGACTTAAGCTTTAACTATGCCTATTTATACAACGTGAATCGAATCTTTGGTGAGTCGGTCAGCGGTGGTGATCACACCCACAATACTCATCTTATCAATGCGGATATTAAACTCGGTAATGGAAAATTATCGGGCTATTATTTTGCCATTGATAATGAAGATGCCGCAGCGCTGTCAAACGATACCTTTGGTTTAAGGTATTCTGGCAAACTGGATAATATTTTTTATAACCTTGAATTTGCCTCGCAGTCAGATGCTGGCGACAACCCTAATAGTTATGATGCTAACTACTATTTAATCGATGCGAGTTATAAGACGGGAAAAGTTTCATTGGGTGGTGGGCTAGAAGTACTTGGTGGTGACTCAGACGGGGGTCAAGGTTTTACCACTTCCCTTGCGACGTTGCATAAATTTCAAGGTTGGGCTGACGTTTTCTTAGGCACTCCGATAGCCGGAATTGAAGACACTTACATTAATGGTTCTTACACAATCAATGGTATTAAATTTAAGGCGATTTATCATGACTTCGCGACAGACGAAGGTGGAAACGCACTAGGAACAGAATTAGACTTTGTTATCTCCAAGAAAGTGTCTAAGCATTTATCAGCACTGCTGAAATTGGCTAGTTTTGACAGTGATAGCAATTCTTATACCGACAGAGACAAGGTGTGGGTGATGTTTAATTATAAACTTTAATGGGATTCGACAGACTTAAGCTGATTTCACTTTCAGCAGACTATTGTTGATAGAGTGACTCACTCTAAAATAAAAAGGGAAGGTCATATTGGTGGAAGGGTATGACTAGGGCGGCTTTGAACGAACTATGTGAGTCGCCTAGTTGACGACTACTTCTTCCATACGATTACGGCCATTAGCTTTTGCTTGGTAAAGTAGTTTATCGGCGATTTTGAAAGCATCGTCCATAAATACGTACTTTTTAACTTCAGTACAACCCATACTTACGGTCACGTTTATTTCTAAATCATTATCTAGAAAGGGGGTATCCGATATTATTTTTCGAATTTTGTCTGCGATAATGACACCAGTCTCATTGGAAGTGCGAGGGAATATAATTAGAAATTCTTCTCCACCGATTCTTGCTACCACGTCCATTTCTCGGGTATTTCTACGAAGCAGTCTAGCGACATGTTTTAAAACGATATCGCCAATATCATGTCCATAAGTATCGTTAACTTTTTTAAAATGGTCAATATCAACTGCAATGACAGTCATTGGAAAGTGCCCACTTTGATCATTTTTGGCGGCGTCCATGAATACAGAATCGATAAAACGTCTATTGGGTAGGTTCGTTAATACGTCAGTGTTTGCTTGTTTTAATCGGTCTAGGTTTAAACTCGATAGCTCTTTATGGCTGCGAGAGCGGAAAAATTCGGCAATTAAGCAAAGGGTAACATTAACCAAGAATGTAGGCGCGAAACGTACTACTTCTTCTGGTCGATAGTTAGCAGTGATATATTCAGGATTGTATATCATTAATATGATCGCTACGAACATGACCATATTAAGGAATAGACCTCTTAGAGGTCCGAAAAATACTAGTAATGTAATGGGAAATGGGTAAGCCCAATATAGGCCAGTATCCGCATACCCGCCAGTATAGACCACGGCTAATACCAGTGGAATAACTGCTATTCCGGTTATTTGACTCGCAAGAGCAGTGTTCTTATGAAAAATTGAAGCGATCGCATTGATATACAAGAATGAAGCGGTGGCAAACAAAGAGAGTTTAAGGATTAAATCGTTGGAAGGAGTTTTGAAGGCAAAATAGAATATAATGGTGCCGCCAATGTAGGTGAAGAAGTACATGACAGATTTTTTTCGTTTAGAATCGATGTTTTCACTCGATTCCACTGTGATAAATCTTTTCCAACGCTCTGCTTTCATAGGTTTTATCGATTCTATTGTTAGCTTTTAGAATTATTTTTATATTAACGAGTTCATAATATCTTTTTTGGGCGCAACAGTAAAACTTGCGAATAAGAGAGTGATCTATATAATCCGTTGCTCATTGATTGCACTAGATTTACGTTCTAGTTAGCTGAAGGAAAATATCCATGTCATATGTTGTATGCGCACTCTATAAGTTTGTTGCCCTCCAAAACCACACTGCTCTTCGCGAGCCTTTGCTCAAAGTTATGAAATCTAACGAAGTCTGCGGTACTTTATTGCTTGCTCATGAAGGAATAAATGGCACCATTTCTGGTTCTAGAGCATCTATCGATATCTTACTTAATTGGCTCGATTCCCAACCTGGCTTGGATTCTATTGTCGTTAAAGAGTCATTCACAGACGAAAAACCGTTTAAACGAACCAAAGTAAAATTGAAAAAAGAAATCGTAACGATGGGGGTAGAGGACATTGACCCAAGTAAAGTGGTGGGAACTTATATAGAACCGAAGGACTGGAATGACTTAATCCAAGATCCTAGCGTTATTTTGGTGGATACACGCAATGACTATGAATATGCCGTTGGAACGTTTGAAAACGCGATAAATCCCAATACCGAATCTTTTCGAGAGTTCCCTGATTATGTAAAACAGAACCTCGATCCCAATAAACACAAGAAAGTAGCGATGTTCTGCACTGGCGGAATTAGATGCGAAAAATCGACAGCTTACATGAAGGAACGAGGTTTTGAAGAAGTCTATCACCTAAAAGGTGGCATACTTAAATACCTAGAGGAGGTACCGAAGGAGCAAACAACGTGGCAAGGAGAGTGTTTCGTATTCGACGATCGTGTGACGGTTGATCATGAACTAAATCGGGGCCAATACGATCAATGTAATGCGTGTAGAATGCCAATCACCCAAGAAGACCAAGATAATGAAAAATACGTTCAAGGAGTGAGTTGTGTACATTGTTATGACAAGACCTCGGACGAACAAAAAACTCGTTATTTGGAAAGAGAAAAACAAATCCAGTTAGCTAAAGTGAGAGGCGAAGAACATATTGGGGGCGACGCAGAAATGTTCTTGAACCAACGTAGAACGCTTAAGAAAAAGCAACGAGAAATGGTCAGAGAGTTAAACCGTAAAAACGGGTAGAGCCGCACCGCTGTATTCAACCATCAGCAGTAATTGTTGTTGCGGGCTTCAAAAGCGAGTAAAAGTCTATATTTTGCTCGCTTATCAAATATATATAGTCGTTTATCCAATCTGTTCCAATTAATTTAAGTGATGTCCGATAGACTTAAGATTATTTGATCGCAATCGAAAGGGATGGATGATGTGGAACAATAATAAACTAAATGATTTTGGCTCTGTTTTACTCACTAGTTTAAGTGGCTTATTGATCACCGTTTTGCTGGTGGCTATGTCAGCTTGCGGCGGAAGCAACGGTGGGGGAGGTGGCCCAGAGCCAACGAACGATACCACCGATCCCGTCATCACCTTGCTCGGCGATAATCCTATGGAAATTGACTATGCGTCAGTTTATGTGGAGCCCGGAGCGACAGCGACTGACAATCAAGACGGAACGGTTGTTGTTGACATTTCAGGTGCAGAAACTATCGATTCGTCGCGGATTGAAAGCTTTACTGTTGAGTATCAAGCATCGGATGCCGCCGGAAATTCCACAACAATCACTCGAACAGTGAATGTAGTTCCCGCCCGAATAGCCAATAATAGCTGTTTGCCACCTGCTCCGATTGGCGGAAATCCCGGTGATGTCACCATTGAAGCGAGCTTTCCAACGTTGCCCATTCTTTCTAGTCCACTGGCGATGGTTCAACCCTCAAGCGACAGTAGTTTTTGGTTTGTGGCCCTCAGAGAAGGGCGCATCGTCATTTTTGACAATAATGTTTCCGCCAACAATCTGACAGAAGTTCTCGATATTTCCTCGAGAGTCAGTACAACAGTTGAAAAAGGTTTAACAGGCTTAGTCGTTCACCCAAGCTACCCTCAGGACAACCGAATCTTCATTATTTACAACGACTCCAGTAACGATGGACGTTCGACTATTTCTTCTTTTACGACGAACACAAGCACTCATCAGGTGGATGAGAGAAGCGAAAACGTATTAATTACTCTTGAACAACCAGCGCACAATCACAATGGTGGCGATATCGCGTTTGGACCGGACGGATTATTGTATGCCGCTTTTGGCGATGGTGGATTCGATAGGGATACTTCGCAACAACTATATAATTTACATGGCGGTATGATTCGGATCGATGTTTCAACACAGCCATATTCGATTCCAAACGATAATCCCTTTAATAGTAATCAACCACGTTGCGATACAGGCTCTCGGGTGCAAAACGATGAGACATCATGCCCAGAGATCTTTGCTTTTGGTTTTAGAAACCCATGGCGCTGGAGTTTTGATTCTCAGACTGGAGATATATGGGTTGCCGATGTCGGTCAAAGCACATTTGAAGAAGTCGATAGAGTCGTGTTAGGTGGCAACTATGGCTGGCCAATTATGGAAGGTAACAGCTGCTTCGGCGGACAAGCTTGTGACATTAGTGGGTTAGAGCTACCAATCACTCAATATCCACGGTCCGTTGGTGTATCAACGGTTGGTGGTTACGTTTACCGGGGGACCCGTAATCCGAGTTTAGTGGGCCAATATATTTGGGGAGATACTTTTTCTTCGCAATTTCTATCGGTACCTGCCGACGCAACTGTTGGAGCGGATTATCAAGCCATATTCAATAGTGGGCGACTAATTGCCGGCATGGCAGAAGGCAATGACGGAGAAATCTATTTATTAAACCTAGATGGCGGTGAGGGAGATGGTATTTATCGAATTAATGTAGAAGATGACGGTTCTGGAGTTGTTGTGTTACCCGACAGTTTAAGTGAAGTTGGCTGTTTTAATACTCAGTCTAAATCGAGTGAGTCGGGAGTCTTTGATTACCAACTTAATTCGAAGCTTTGGTCCGATGGCGCTGCAAAAACTCGTTCATTTGCGATCCCAGATAATCAACTGATCAATTTAAATGACGACGGAGATTTCGATTTCCCTGAAAATACCATTTTAATGAAGCACTTCTTAAACGGAGATATCTATCTTGAGACTCGATTACTGATAAATTTGCCCGAGGGCTGGATGGGATATAGCTATGAATGGAACGATCAACAAACGGAAGCGAGTTTGTTATCAATTGGAAAAATCAAAGATGTAGGTGATTTTGTGCATACATTTCCGAGCTCTAACGAATGTGATATCTGCCATACGAGCGCCGCCAATTTTAGCCTTGGAATAGAAACGGCCCAGCTAAATCTTCAAACTGAACGTTTAGGCATAAACCAAATCGACTTTCTGTCAGATGCTGGCTATTTCAGCCAATCCACTACCGCTGCTGAGGAGCCCCAATTGTATGATCTCGACGATACAAGCGCCACGTTAGAGCAACGAGCTAGAAGTTACCTTCATAGCAACTGTTCAGGTTGTCATCGTCAGGGCACAGCATCTGACTTTATTGATTTAAGATATGATCGCTCATTTACCCAAACCGAAACCTGCGATGTGGTTCCATCGGTTAGTGACCTTGGAATCGCAGATGCTCGAATTATTGCTCCGGGTAATGCGGATGCTTCGGTACTTTTATTAAGAATGGAATTGTTAGGCCAAGACAGAATGCCGCCGTTAGCCAGTTTAATGATCGACCAATCCGCAACTTCACTGATTCGAGACTGGATCAATGGATTAACGGGTTGTGAGTAGGATTGATTTTTCCCCATTCACTCTTAACAGATACTTCAATAGAAGGTGAATTGATGACTAATCTGGTCTAAACTAGCGACAGCAAGCTTAATGGTCCTAGTTTAGACAGGTATGGTCGGCTGGTTCGAGTGTCTTTTTAACCTTAAAATTTAATTGAATGTCTGAAAATCCAATTGTAAAATATGTGTTAATTGTAACCGGTGTATTATTGGTCTTTATCGGACTTATTGGGATTGTATTACCAGGCTTACCCACCACGATCTTTCTCATTCTAGCAGCTGCTTGTTTTGCAAACACTTCGCCGGCGCTACACAACAAGTTACTGACCCACCGTTGGTTTGGACCTATTATTAAAAATTGGGATGAAACACGAAGTATCCCTAGAAGAGCGAAGTTTTTAGCGTTATTAATGATCGCTTTGTCTTATCTATATACTTGGTTTTCTGTTGACGAGCTCACACTCAGATTAGTGATAGCTCTGATCATATTATTTCCTGTTATCTACGTTATTCGTTTACCGCTTACAGAAAATTTGACTAAGAACAAGCCGAAAAATTAGCTTTTGATTGCAACTCGATTTTCGTCATTGAGTTAAAGTTCACATTTGGTGATCGTAGATGTTTTCCACACTATCGGCTTCCAATACTGTCCGTTGTTTTCTCGAAATGCTTTTGATGGAATAAATTGGGCTGCTAGGTAATAAGTCGTGTTTTCTTTTACATCAATTTCTATTGGCTTGGCTCGCTGAATACGACGAGAGCGACGAGTGAAAAACGGGTCACTGATCATTTCATGAACATGAATGATGTGTTTTCCCGGCTTTAAACGAAAGGTCTCCCGACTGCGTACGACAGAACGGTCGTCTATTTTGTTAATGTAGGCACTATAGAATCGACGTGTTTCAGGTGGTTTAAAAAATACAGAAACTGTTCCACAAGCATTTTCATTATCAACTTTATTATCATTAGAAAGTTCTTTGTCTGAACTATCAAGGTTGGTTAGTTTTGTTGAGCCGATCTCTAGTTTAATCGAAGGTATATAACTTCCCTTTATTATCGCGTTTAAAATCGATTTGTTTCCGTCTTTAGTCAAAGTAAGTTTGATCGTATCCCCAGGAACTATGTTTTCTAGCTGAGAAAATGCACTGCGTTTATTATCATCAACTACTTTGATGTTATTAATTGACGTTATTAAGTCGCCTTGCGAAACATTCAGGGATTCTGCCAAGCTACCCGGCGTTACAGAGAGTACTTTATAACTATTTTCTTGACTGTCTAAATCCAAAACCAAGCCTAAATTAGGTGAATGTCGAGCAGGTATTTCAAGTAGTATATGTAAGTCTTGGATATTATTTCCTGCTTTAGATTCGGCTTCATTAACCGCTGCTAGTGTAGACTGGATATGTAGCTCGAGGTTTTTTATTATCGCTTCCGACTCTTTAGTCATGTTATAAGCTTGAGTCGGAAAGATCGTCATCATAAAGCCAAAAAACGAGGTAAGCAGAGTTCTATAAATCAATAGATAGAAACTGTTTTGATAAGCGGTCATTAAATGGTTCTCCTTGGCGGTGGCGAGGGATCGTTAATTGACTGTAGTAATAAGTTTTTACGTTGTTTCCATAATTTAATTTTTTCTGAAATTGTATTTTCCTCTAAATAAGAGAGTTGGATCTGACTGTCTAATTGCTCTATTTCTATATTTAAGTTATTGGATTGCAAAATCTGAGTTATTTCGTTTGAAACGTTTTTTTCGTATGATAATAGACGAGTGTTGTGTATCATTTGTTGCAATTGATTGTTTTCATCAATCAACTCACTGAGTTGTTGTTCTAATAAATTAGTTTGGTTGTTAGAAATTGCCGGAACTAATAAAAAAATGATTAACGTTGCCGCGATGGCAGCAAGCGAAATTTGCAATCGTTTTATTTTTGATTTCAATAATGTTTGCTTTTTAACTCCGTGTTGCGCGACGAACTCAGCCTGTAACGATGGCCAATGATTTGTGTTTATAGAGAAGTGAGTATCCTCATTGAGCTTTTCGCGAAATGAGAACAAGTTACTTATTCGCTGTTTGCAAAACTCACATTTAGAGATATGTTGATGAGTAATCGAGGAATTCTCTTTATTGAGGTCGAATAGTTGTTCATCGGTGAGATGCATTTTTTATCTCCTTGATAGCATTTAAGCTTTTTAATTGGTACATCGTTCGCGAAAGTGATTGTTTTGAAAAACTCTCAGATTTGCCAAAAAACGCGGCTATTTCTTTATGGCTATAGCCTTCTATTTCGTGTAAGAAAAGCACAGCTCTTGCATCGTCGCTTAATCGAACCGTTAGTTTCTTGAGATCCTTACAAGCTTCCCACCACCGATGCTCAAAGAGATTGGCTGCCTCTATATCATCCTTAAACTCTATGACTTCGAATAGTTTAGTGTTTTTCTTGAGAGCGTTTACAGACTCATTGACGGCAATTTTTCGTACCCAACCTGCGAACGGACCCGAGCTTTTGTATCTAGTTAGGTTCTTTATTATTTTCAAAAATATCTCATGTACAATATCTTGAGAAAGCGTTCTATTATGGGTAATCCGGTAAGCAAGGGTGTAACAGGGGTTACTGTAGGTTAAATATATTTTTTCCATCGCAGAAGTATCACCCGATTGCGCTTGGGAAATCACAGCTGTTGCTAGTTTTTGGCTAAAGCCTGAATATTCGTTCATGCAATCAAATATATGTTATTTGTTAGTGGTTAAGACAATCACCTTGACTGAAAGGTCACAAATATATGGTAATAATTGGGAGTTTTATTGAATCTGTGTTTTTAAATTAACAAGTAGACAAATATCTACCTGACGTCATCATTGTTTTTTCCTAACTCTTTAGTTACATCATAAGCAATGGATAGTTTAACAAGTATTCGAACGCTAACACTCCACAGTTGATTAAAGAATTTATGTATTATTGGCGAGCTGTTTGGAGATATTTATTAGCCCTTGGAGAGTTAATGTTCCCTACGACTTAAACTCTCTAAATGACGGTCTCGTTAATTACTTTGGTAGCACTCATCAGTATTAAATCGTCAAGTGCTACGTAGAATAGTGGAGTTATACTTAATAAGCTACATTGTTATAGTTGAGAGCTTCGCAGAATAGTTTTGTAAGTAGGCTCAGCCTTGCTCAAGCAGCTTTTGCATCTCATCGGCGACGTCTGCAGCGTTATTTGATCGGGAGTTTGGATCAAAAGATAGAAGTCGTTTTAACAGCGAATAGGCAGGACCACAAACATTTTCCTTAATTTCTACTGCCGTGTCATGTTTATTCATTCCTAGCCATGTCGTTAGCTTGCCGTTTTTCTCATGTTTAACGATGCATCGTTCACCAGAAAGCCATTCATATAAAATACAGCCTAAAGAAAACAAATCAACAGATTGGTCAAGATTGGTGGTGACTCTTTGCTCGGGTGCCATGTAACTTTCAGTTCCGACTATTAAATTAATGTTTTCTAGTTCAGTGCTTTGTGGAACAGATTCTTCAACCTCGGCCTTATTGGTCATCCCTTTTAAAAGAGCTATCCCGAAATCAACCAGCACTGCAACACCTTGGTGATTGAGCAGAATATTTTCTGGTTTTATATCCCGGTGGATAACCCCAGCATCGTGCACCGCAGCGAGCGCACGAACAATTGGAATTAAATAGGTTAATGCGGTTGATAGCTGATTGTTTTGTTGCATTAATTTTTGTAGGTCATTTCCAGCAACGAATTCTTGAACTAAGTAGGGACTGCCCATAGAATCGTGACCTAAGGCGAATATTTTTGCTATCGAAGGATGATTGACACTAGCAACTGCTTCAAATTCTAATCGTGCTTGGTTCCAAAGAGATTTTTGAGCCCGATGATCCATTAAATTTCCAGTATGAAATCGTTTCACTGCGACGTCTCGGTCATTAATCATATCGTACGCTAAGAAAACCTCTCCGAATCCGCCGCCACCCAATTTGCGCCGTATGAGATAACCTTCGTCTACTTTTTTGATATTGTCACTAATCGTTCTAACAATTTCTTCATTGATATTTTCTTTAAGGTTGAACTCTAGCATTAAGCTATTAATATTCGGTAAAAATCGAGTAAACCCTGTTTTTTTAGCGACTTTTCGCGCCAACAGTAAATGTCTATTTGCGACAGAGACTTGATTGTTTTGATGAGCGAGTTGACATAGCCAAATTCGGTACTCAATTTCCATCTCAGGCAAGTCTAATCGTTCCATACGTACTAATAGCTGACAGGCATCATCTAGACTAATTGAACTATATTTATTCAAATAGATATTTTGTGCGAATTCGTATTGTACTTGGTGATATTCGGACTTACCTGGTATTAAAGAATGCAATTTCTTTAACGCAATTTCGAGAGCGTTTTTAGTTTCAAAGCTGTGAGAGTCTTCGGCAAGAGTAATTAAGAAGAGATCTTTGAGGCAGAAAAAGAGTGTTTCATTATTGCGCTGTTCCACTAAGGCGATTGCTTCTGTAATTGTTTTTCTAGCAGAGGCCCAGTTTTTTTGTGAATATTCGATCCGAGCTAATAAGTTTAAGACTCTCGCTCTAGAGAGCACATCTTTTTCGTCAATCAGTTGAAGATCAAGATTAGCAAAACTCCTCGCTTGTTGATGTCGACCAAGTTGAAGGCATAATCGACTTAAATTCCCTAGGGTGATTGCTTGACCATGTGCATCATTAAGCAATCCTTTTATTGCGAGAGATTCAGAGTAGTAAAGCAATGCGTGCTGGTGATTGGCGACAGCTGAACTAACACTACCTAATGTATCGAGTATTCTCGACAACCCACCTTTTTCCGAAATATCTTGGTAGATTTCTCTTGCTTGAATTAAGAACGTTAAGGCTTTGGTTGTGTGTCTGCGCCACTGCATTAATAGAGCTAATCCGTGAAGTAGACGACCAAGTAGTCGGTCATTGGGTAACTTGTCAATCTGTCCAATGAGCTTTTTACTAAAGTGACTATCAGATAAATAGCTCATTGGCTGAATTAGTAAGAGTTCTATTTCGCTAGAAAGTATGAATTGAGCGTTGTTAGAGTGACTATTAAGCTC
>JAHRVB010000242.1 GCA_019090895.1 Kangiellaceae bacterium | reverse complement strand
GTATTGGCACTGACGTCCAGGCTGCTCAGCTGGTTATTGTTAGCATAAAGAGTAGTTAAAGCAGTATTGGCACTGACGTCCAGGCTGATCAGCTGGTTACTCCCAGCAGCAAGATAAGTTAAAGCAGTATTGGCACTGACGTCTAGGCTGCTCAGTTGGTTACTCGAAACATCTAACCAAGTTAAAGCGGTATTGGCACTGACGTCTAGGCTGCTCAGTTGGTTACTCGAAACATCTAACCTAGTTAAAGCGGTATTGGCACTGACGTCTAGGCTGCTCAGTTGGTTACTCGAAACATCTAACCTAGTTAAAGCAGTATTGGAACTGACGTCCAGGCTGATCAGCTGGTTATTCCAAGCATAAAGATCAATTAAAGCAGTATTGGCACTGACGTCCAGGCTGCTCAGTTGGTTCTGCTCAGCATAAAGATAAGTTAAAGCGGTATTGACGTCCAGGCTGCTCAGCTGGTTATTCCCAGCATAAAGAATAGTTAAAGCGGTATTGGCACTGACGTCCAGGCTGCTCAGCTGGTTATTCACAGCATAAAGAGAAGTTAAAGCGGTATTGGCACTGACGTCCAGGCTGCTCAGCTGGTTATTCCCAGCATAAAGACCAATTAAAGCAGTATTGGCACTGACGTCCAGGCTGCTCAGTTGGTTATTCCCAGCAGAAAGAATAGTTAAAGCAGTATTGGCACTGACATCTATGCTACTTAGATTATTGCTGCCGATCCATAATTCTCTCAGTGACAATAATGACTCCAAACCATTTACATCAGAGATACCTGAGCTTCCGCAACTAAGTACTTCGATTTCCGATAATGTGCTGGCGTCTGTCTGATCAATAGTTTGTAGAACGCATTCTGAAAAATTGATGTCTGTAAATCCATCCTCTAGTTCAACATTTGATGGGTTATAAATGACCACTTCAGATTGTGTGCTACTCTCACCTCCATCGCTTGTTGCTACGAGTTTGTAGTAATAAGTAGCGCTAGAATCTTCGATCCGATGGGTATAATTCGTTGATGTTATGAATGGTATAATATTCCAATTTTCTTCCGCATCTGATGACCAATACAGGTGATAAATATCCGCTCCAAACACTTTTGACCAAGATAGGTTTACTGATAATAAATCAAGTCCTATTTTGGCTTCAAGGTTTTGTGGCGCTTCAATTAGGTCAAAATCAATCAGTGATGCATTTACAAGCTCCAGGAATGAATAGATTAATTCAATTACTTCATTTGTTTCGTAGTCTTCTGAAAGAATTCCATCGTTGCAGAAATGATTGCCACAAAGAAGAGTTGGGGCAACTTTATTTACTGCTAATTCCCATGTAAACCCCCCTGTTAATCCTAAATCCAACACCAAACTTGATTCGTTTTCGTAATTCTTGTAGTACAGCCTTACTAACTCTTTTGCAATTAAAAGCTCATTAACCTTTTCAACTCCAGAATTTAGATTAAATGCATAATAAAAGTCAGCGGTTGACTTTACGGCCGTTTCAACACCATAAGTCAGGGTCTTTTCTAATGCTTCATGTGGTTCTCCCTGGCTTATGTCATAACTTCCTTCTAAAATTATTTTAAGTGCACTGCCCCAGATTTGCCCATATACGTCACTCCCGAAAGCTTCGCCGATACCTTCGGCAGCAACATCATACGCTTTCCCAGAAATAAAATTGACGCTTTCATCGAACGCCGCACCTTTTAGATTGCCGGCTTTTTTAGCACCCTGATATACATAGTACAGTTGAGCAATTTTTTCCGACTGTTCAAGCGTACGTATCATATCGTCAACAACGTGCTCTCTGAAGGACTCAGCATCGGAAATTAGGCCAATGTTTATATTATTCTGAAGGGTAAGTTGACTGGTTATTATGGGACTAAGTAACTCTACAAAGGCATGCCTTTTTTTTAGCTGTATGCATGTGGATGCGGAGCTGTCGAAAACTGAAGCGTAATCAAGTCTAATTAAACAGTAGTCGTCCCCATCGATTTCACTCATAGATTGATAAAAGTGTGCTAGAGCATCTGAAGGACTGACTAAACTTGCATTTTCGCCCACTAAAAAAACAATTATGCTATCAGCGTTTGAGAGGAAATCCGCTACCGACGCTTCATTGGTAAAATCAATTATTAAGTCTTCAGCTAAGTCTCTAACTGATTCAGTAATTACTATGCCGTTTGTTGGGTTGTTATCATAATCAAGAGATTGAAGGAGTTGCATTAGTGCTATAGCTTTTGCATCGGTCGAATCAATATTGGTTCCCACTAAATCTACTGGAGTCAATATATCGGCTGCCAAAGACTGGCCTAATTTTATTTGGCCTATATAGAATTCAACCACGTCACCTTCTACGCAACTGTACTGTCCTTCTTCGTTGGTGTAACCAATTTTATCAGAACACCTATATTCAACCCCAGCCAACGGTGAGTCAATTAAAATTCCAGTAATAATATCGCTATCAGGAGTGCTTCCTTCATTTGGCGAAGATGAGTGGCCACTTCCACCACAGGATGTTATTAAACCGAGTACTAAGAAAACAATTAAAACTTCAATTTTCATATTTATTCCTTTTTAAAGCTTGGTCTGGCTACACTAACCTGGACACTCAATTTCATATAAAATAAAAGGAATTGAGGAGCGAAACGCGTCAACCTGATCCGTACTAGCATTTACAAAACCAGATAACACTAATAAAATTTGAATCAACGTATTAGCAACATATTTTTTATACGCAGCAGTCTCTCTGTAATCTAATATTTTTTAATTTGTCTCTGCGAGCGCATTGAGAAATAATCAGGATTTTTGTAGCGAATGTGACTCGATTGAAATCATATTTAAATGCCCAAAACGCGCCGTCAAATAACCTTTGGAGCAACTTACCAAGCATATAAAATTTTTCGTGACATAAGCCACTCCGCGAGCACTCGATCATTAGGACCGGCTTATATCCATTTTCAGCAGACCATCGAAAAGTTCTGCATATTTAGGTATAAGTAACCCCTGATCAAATCATGAGGAGATTGAGATGATAGTTGTTAACTTAGCGAGCTATGTATATTTTATTTGCAGGTTTGTTTTCTAAACAAGGGTTGAAACGAACATCAATATTAACAAGCGATGACGTGAACTAACAATGCAATATCGTAGCGTCTCGTATGGTTTCTGTAACGCTTGTATTCAAAGGCGAATTCAGTTTTAAAATGCAGCGCTAATTTCCAAAGGCGTGTATTGATTAGGAGCGGGAGGACGGCAGTGGGCGTCCATATAATTTCTCTAACGAAGTCTGACAAAGCGTCAACTACGTTTGAATCACCAACGATTAAAGGCCAACATAGGGGGAGCAGCAAGTAAAAAAGCGAACGAAAAAAGACTATGGCACGGAATTTAGAAATCGAGCGGTAAGCATGGTTCTAAAATCCGATAAACCAATAGCTCAGATTGCTAGAGATTTGGGGGTTACAAGGACAACCCTTTATTCTTGGGTAAATAAAAACAAAACAGCTAATACCGAAGAGAACGGTACGACCAACGAGCAATTGTTCCGTGAGCTGGAAAAGCTAGAAAGAGAATTGGCTGAAGTTAAAGATAAAAGAAGGAAAATAAAAAAAGAATGGGACATCGACTTAATTCTCTATTTCAGCCGCTTTTATTTTCATAAAAATCCCAACGAAAGTGCTTAATGCCCACGGTTTAGTTCCCTATAGAACAAATTAAAGTGGCTGTCCTTTTAATATTCTACTTTTAATATTCTAGAACAATAATCCGTACCATCAGGTTCCTTTACTCTAACGCTTAACTCACGAGCCAACTGAACATGAAAGCTGGAAAGTAAGATACAATATAGTTTATGCTGATCTTGAACGAAACCGATATACGGCTGGTCGCGTGCAGTTTTTTGTTATATCCTTAAGCGATACAGGTATACCCTCATTCGTATTACATCGCATCTGTTTCATGACGCAAAAATCTAGATAAACCTTCGTTAACTGAATTAGAGTGGGTTCTCACCAATGCGTGTCCTGCACCTTGGATTAGCTCTATATTCATTTTTGGTGCTAGACGCCGAAGTCTGCTTATAGCCTTCTGAGTTGAATACATCTGGTCATGTTCTCCAATCATAAATAAGGTCTGAACTTTTGAAAGAGCTTGTAAGTCAGAATCGCTTATTACGGTGGGAATTGGATGATCAACCGGTACCTTGTAGGACTTTGTAGCAATGAACATGCTGTCGCCGAGATCATCCACTAAAGCGATATTCTCCGGATTCTTCTTGTCATTCAAATTTAAGAGCCAGGCAGCAAAGTTCAGCGAGAACCATCGTATCGGTATTAACCCTGCTAGGATGCCTCGAAGAAGAAAGATAAATCGTAATCGCAGTACGGTAGCAGCTGGCGCTAAAAGGATTAAGCGTCGAATGCGGTCTGGCCGAGCTAGTGCATATTGAGTTGATACCCAGCCACCCAAAGACATACCACATATGTCAACACTCTCTTTAAAACCTAAGCAATCAAACAAAGTGTCTAACCAATGAACTAATTCTGCAGGAGTTTTTGCCTCTTTATTGGCAACACTCTTTCCATGCTCAAAGATTGGGTCCACAACAAATACCCGATGTTCTTTTGATAGCACCTCTATATTGTCAATCCACATAAGTGAGTTCGCATGGGCGCCGGGGAGGAGTATCAAAGGACGAGCATCTAGTGGGCCGCTTACGCGAATATAGGTAACCCCATATGGCGGAGTATCAATCATAAAATCTTCAGAGGAGACTGGCCATTTTTTTGCAGATTCCTCGTAATGTGCCAGGTACTCATCTTTAGATTTTGAAGATCTAAATTTCATTTTTTCACCCGATTCGAGATTTCATTCAATTAAATTGTGACTCTAGTTTTTCGATATAACGCGTTGTCCACAGGACGAGCGAAGCGAAGTTCCAGCCCGCTTGCGAATTGTTTAGCAACCTCAAATTTTGGAGTCCAGCAAAAACCAATTTGGCCTGACTCATAAAGAAATCGACATTCACCTCTATATAAAATAAGGCCTTCACCGCTATAGCCTGGCAGTGAAGCACTCAGTACTTTTGCTGCTAGATTGTCATCTTTGACTTTACGGCGAAGATGCCCCCCATTTATAGTCCATAATGTATGAATTTTATCTTTTTGGGAATTTAAACTTTTAATTGAATTCGCGATTCTTTCGAAAACAGGCTTCCAAACTTCATCAGGTAAATCGCAGTCATAAGACCCATGACAAAAATCATTTATTATTGAGTCGACACCTTTCATGAATGGCTCTCTAGTTGATGCTTAACGCCCGCAACACAGGCGGAGCGTCAGCGACGTCCAGCCCGCAGGGCGATTGTGGCTGCGCTGGTTGTGGCATTACACTAGCTCCATTTCATTAGAAGAAAGGGCAAGGCTATGACTCAATGATTCGCCATTTGAGGTGTGCCACCACTTCTCTACCCATGCCTGATTGTATTCATCGATCTCGTAAACTTCTAGTGCTTCATTGAGCATAGATGCAACATTCTCTTTTTCATCTTCTGGAAGTGAGGTCAGAAATTTAGCGTCAATATGAATCACTTTCACTCCAGATCCAACTTGAACTTCTTTTCCATTTATATCTTTAGGCATAATTCTCTAAAGCCATTTAACATTTTATTAAGGTGCCCGAACTTTTTTTGTCGGAATGATTTTGTTTACCTTGAGCCGGCCTAAAAAATATTTTATTTTTCATGACTATCAATTAGATAGCTCACCTTTCTAGAAGTACCGTCAAAAACAAAGCGCGCACTCGCGCTGTTTGTTAATTGATAACAATTTTCATTTCCCATTTTATTTCGGTGCTCCGTCCGTATGCACAGTTAAAAGCAAGGGCTAATCCTCTTTGCGAAGAGAGATCTCATGACGTTGACGCAATGAACAGGCCAGTAGTAATTTATGAAAGGGTGTTTGGGTCGTGCGGGAATT
>JAHRVB010000241.1 GCA_019090895.1 Kangiellaceae bacterium | reverse complement strand
GTTCTCCTTGTGATTGAGTGGTGCTGGTTAATCCACTGACACGAGCGAGTCCGTCAAAGGTGTAAGTAATTTCTCGTCCGCTAGGATAAATGGTGCCGGTCATTTGACCGTTAGCATCAAACAAATATTCGGTGACGTAACTATTCCCATCAATCACTCGCGTTTCTTTGGTCACTTGCCCAAAGGCGTTGTAAAAATAACTGGTCGAGCCCGACTCGTCCGTGACAGAAGTTAAGCGACCAATTCCTTTGTTACCGTTGGTTGTATCATCATAAGTGTAAACGATGTTTTCAGAAACATCGGAGTACGACTGAGTCAGTACACGATTTAACGCATCGTAGGTATAGGTGACCGTTTCGTTATGGGCATCTTTTTTGGTTAATACGTTTCCAGCTTTGTCATAGGTGAAGGTGGTGATGCCGGTGTCTGGGCTGTCTAGCTTTGTAAGCTCATCGAAAAAATTATAGGTATATTCTGTTGTTTTTCCTTCGGCATCAGTTATTGAATCTATACGACCGTTCTTGTCGAAAGTACGTGACGTTTCACCGTTTAGTGGATCAATGGATTTATTTAAACGATTGAAGTAATCGAATTGGTTAGTCGTTATATCATTCAGGCCATTTTTTTCCTCTATTGGATTTCCCGAGACATCATACTCTACTTCATATTTTTGTCCCGAATTGCCTTCCGATTTATTCAACAACTCCAGACTATTAAAAGTTGAAGTTTGAATGGTTTGAATTTGGTTAAGATCATCTTTGATTATCGTTTGGGTAGCATTGCCTGAGCCGTCATATGAATATTCTATCTTGTTACTATTGGTGTCGGTCAGTTCTACTACTCGGTTTTCCAAGTCATATTCGTAATCAACAAATATACCAGAGGGGCTCGTAACGCGACTAACATTTCCTACGTGATCATATGCAAAGGTTGTTAACCTGCCACCTGAATCAATAGACATCAACCATTGGCGCGAATTATAGACCAAATTAGTTATTAGACCATTGGAGTCTTCAATTTGTTGAGCATTTCCATGAGCATCATAATTTCGAAAATGCGTTATTTGATTTAAAGCATTGGTAATTGTGCTTAAGTTTCCACTAACATCATATGTAAACGTGGTCTCATCACTTACGTTTGTCCGCTCGCCATTATATTTAGTTAATAAGTTATTGGCATCATACTCATAATTTTGATATCGCAAAATGTAGTCTGAAGCAACATATCCTCCCGCTCTCTTTTGAGTTACCAAGCCATCAGCATTGAAGCTATAATAGGTTCTGCCGTCGTGTTCACCGACAAAAGAAGGCTTTCTATGAGTCGAGTTATAGATGATAGATACTTCTACTTGTTCGGCCTTTCCAACTGCCAATTTTTTGTACGTTATATCACCATAAGAATCACGCGTGTATTCATCGCGTACACCATGTTCATTCGTTTTCGCGGTAACCAACCCATCAGAATTTATTTCAAAGTCTTCTATTTTTTCCGGACAGGTAGGGCATGCCTTAGTCTTTATCTGAGATATTTGATATCGCTCATTAAAACTTTCTAACTGGTACTCTTGAGAATAGATAGCATCCGTTCCATCATATCGGTCAACGGTAACGACACCTTGCTCGTCTTTATTTATCACTGTAATTAAACCATCACTTCGAGCCGTAGAAATCGCCTCGCCACTTTCATTGTAACTATAGGTCGATATTCGATCGGCATTCTCATTAACCATCCCTGTGAGATAATTGGGATAATCTAAGTTTTCATATACCAATTCGATAAACTTATTATCGGGATAAGTTATTCTTATCAGACGATTTTGAGCATCATAAGTCAGATTAGTGGTCTGCCCTGCTGGGTCTGTAAGATTCTGAAGTTGTGAGTTGATATCATATTGGAGGGTTAAGCTTCTCCCGAACTGGTCACTAATAATTGTTTGTTGTTGAGCTTCATCAAAACTATAGTCCAATTGGCTCCCACTACTACTAATTGTTGAATTTGCCGCTGTTACTTGCCTATGTACTGTGGGTAAGCTAGAGAACAGATACTTCTTTCCACTTTTAGTTATATAAGTATTACCATCGAATTTTCCAGCAGAACTATTATCTGCCTTCCAAGTTGTTCCGTACTTGTAAAAATGAAAACGAAGATTGTTAGGCAAGTCTATTCTTAAATTCTCACTGAGGCCGTTTACTTGCTTCAAGTAAGTGGCCGTTGCAACTGAATGTCTCGCTAAGCTCGGCGTAATCCATGAATTGGCGTAAAGAGAATCATAATAAATTGAATAAGAAAGTCTATTCGCGCCCTTTCCTTGATATAAATCAAATCTTTGTTTTTTGGCTAATGTTCCAATGCATATTGGATTATCGATTGTTTTAGGACAATGTCTATCTTGCCGACTCATATGACAAATATTAATATCTTGCAAGTCATGGTAAGGATACAATCCACCACATTCCTTAATTTCAGAAACAACAACTTCATAGGGCCCCCAATTTATTTCGTTCTGGCAAGTTCCATCACCTAAGACACTGTGGCACTGTTCCGCAGAGAATTTAAGTTCCTCTAAGTATTCGCAGTCTTTAAATAGAAAAGGAGGATTAGGAGCATCATCCAGAAAGGAACAAACTGATAAGTCTGATGGATCATCGTTAACTTCTTCGTCAAGTGTACCGTAGCCACCTATATCAATAAGTGCATGATATCTAATCGATTCAGGTCTTATTTGATCCAATTCTTCAATTGTACAATCTGGTTCAATCCCATTGCAGATAGCATGCACATCGGTAGTAAAATTAAATAGCAGAAGAAATGAAATGATTAAGACGGTCTTAGATATAAGTGAATGCATAAAAAGTCCCTTCGGTAAAAAATCCTAACTTGTTTTCATTATTCTACTAGAAAATGATGAAATAGCGTGTTGTAAATTCAATGTACTAAATAATAGTGGTGGCACATAGTGTGTTGCCACAAATTATTAGTTGTTTTAAATTTCACTGCTGGAGACTACCATTGTAAAATCAGATAGTACAAGACAGAATTCACAGAAATCAATTTGACTAACCAAAATATTCTTCATTTTATATTTATGAAAAAATATCTCAGTTCGGCTTCCAGCATGTGTTCATGCTTAAAAATTCGTGAAATCGTATGAGCGAACTAGAGCCGTTTCATCGAAATTCTAGAATACGTCCATCTGTTTATTTCTATTTGAGGTAGGTCAGGTAGACGAAGGAAACCCGACGTGATAGTTGAATCAATATTAGTCGTATCCTTATGATAATGCGTTGTCGGGTTTCGCTGAAGGCTCTACGCCGACTTACTTGACCCGATTTACACGTTTGATTTTTCGCATCGAGGACACTCTTCAACACGAAGGAGCCAACCTACCCAAGCCCCCAAACTTTTCTTGGAAAGAGCATACCAAACCAATCTTAAACCACAATGTTGACACTTTATCGATAAAGACGCTCCGATGAACGCAACCATACTTAGGAGTGTTGCAGTAATATTTATAAAAAACCTGTCCATTGACAATAAATGCGATAAGTATTCAGGGAATAAAAAACCTATCCCCCCGATAATCAAAACACTTCCCAAAAATAACAACTTACCTTTTTGAGAATGTATTAAGGTTTTGTTTTTATTATTTTTCATTTTCTTCGCAAATAAATTTCTAGGTTATTTCATTAACATTCGCAATCAGGACCGTAGGTGGGGTAGACCTACCCATTTACAAAAAAAGGCGAATCCATTTAGTTTCGTCTTCTTCATTTATTCTCAATATCTAAAACGAATTATTCAACCGGAATTAAATCACCTCGGACTTCTTTATATTCTTCTCTCATTAATCGATTAAAATTAACTTGAATTTCATTCTGAATTAATTGGCCATCGTGGTATAAAAACATCGGTGAGAAAGGCCCTTCTCCATTGGCTTTTTC
>JAHRVB010000240.1 GCA_019090895.1 Kangiellaceae bacterium | reverse complement strand
TGTGTTTATCGATCGGGACAAAGGTTTGGTGTAGGTTATGTGATTGATATTTTGCAGGGGAAGCCTGATGCTCGAATTGTTAAAAATCAGCATGACCAGCTTTCTACTTTCGGCATTGGAACAGAATTATCGATTGCAGAGTGGCGAAGTTTATTCCGACAGTTGATAGCACAAGGTTATCTTTACGTCGACCACGAGCGTTATGGAGCGGTTAATCTCACCGAGAAAAGCCGACCGCTACTTCGCAATGAACAAAGTCTAAAAGCGCGAAAACTTGTTAAACCGACAAAATCCAGCAAGACTAAAGATAAGAGTGTTTCATCAATTCATAAACCTCTGCTCGATGCGTTGAAGTCTTTAAGAAAACAACTCGCAGAAGATAACGGTGTTCCTCCTTACGTTATTTTTCATGACTCTACCTTGATACAAATGACGGAAAAGAGGCCTACAGAACCACGAGAGTTACAATTTATTCCAGGAATTGGAGAGAAAAAACTTAAGCAATACGGTTATGACTTTATTCGCATCATAAAACAGCATCCTCTTCCGAAAGAAGTCAATTCACGATTTAGCGATACTGTTAATGAATCCCTAATTCTTCTAGGGAACTCAATGTCGATTGACCAAGTTGCAGCTAAGAGACAGTTGTCGGAAGGTACTATTTACGGTCACGCTTCGGAAGCTATTGCCGCAGGGATGTTAGATCCATTGGATATTTTACCTATCGAAGAAGCTGATTATCATTTAATTAGTCAAACCATCAACCAGTGCGCAGAGAGTTCAGAGTCAAAGCTAAAAGATATACGGGAGTTATTGGGCGATGAATATAGTTACGGTATTATAAAGTGTGTAGTAGCCGCTGAAACAGGGGTAAGTTAAAACGTGGACAGGGAATCTCAATCCGATTGAAACTCCCTTACCCAAAAAAATTATTGTGAATGTGATTCGAATGGTTATCTATAGAGTATCCAAACGAATACGTCCATTTACGTTTTCCATCGACAAACTCACCGAACCGTCTCCTAGAGTGCCGTGCATATCTGAACCTACATATCGACCTTTGTGAACAGATAATCCAAATTCGTTAGTTATTTTTCCGCTTACAGTTTCAGCTGAAACATCCAAGTCAGCATCAGATGGCATTTTTACCGCAATGGTACCGTTAACGGATTCAAGTTTAATTCTGTCTACTTTATCCAAGTCTTGGAAAGTGATATGTATGTCACCATTGACCATACTTACTTCAGTATCAGACATTCCTGCGTCGGAATTAAGCTCGCCGTTAACAAGTTCAGCGTTTAATAGACCAGTGACACCTCTTATTTCTAGGTCTCCGTTGACGAGAGCGATCTCATCCAGTTCTACTTTATTGGGTACCGTTAGTTCATAGGTGACTTCTGAGTGTCTGTTTCTTGAATGATTTCGTCGTTCACTTTTTTTATACTTTGTTTTAATGGATAATTTTCGATTATTGGAGTCGATATCGACGTTAATTCGATCGCGTGTTTCTTGATCTGAGGCCGTAATGGTCGCGATTAAGTGTACTTGCGCACAATTGCAGGCGCTGATGCTTACGTCCCCATTGATGTTTGACAAGGAAATTCTTCCATTGTCGTTGAATTCGAATGTTTTCTCGATAACATCAGTAATTTCTGCGTGAGACGTTGAAGATAGACAGGCAACTGTGGCAGCAAGGATTAAATAAAGTGCTTTGGTTTTCATAGAAACTCCAATCTAATTATTAGTGTATGCCCATAATCAGACGGAAAGTTATTCAAAAGCGTTTAAATGAAGGATGTAATAATTTATGTACTATGAGTTAAAGTGGGAGAATCCTATTGAATTAAAGCGAATTACAAATCTGCTGAGCCCATTGCAACGCTTCTTCCTGACTTCGATAATATATTTTTTGAGTTTGGTTATCTAGGTTCATAAGACTTTCGAGGTCTTGCCTTTCTAATTCAATGACTTGCTTTAAAATTAAACCTTTTTCGCCTTGATAGTTTAAAATAGCGTCGTTGAGATCTTCTGCCAAGTCCAGTTTACTAAGAAGCCATGATTTTTCAGCTAACAATACCGCATCAATCCCAGAAAACAGCCCAACCGTAAAATTGCTTTCTGCATCTGATTTATTAAGCCGCGAAGCAACCAGTTCGCAACATCTAGCACGAGTGAGTAAGAACAAAAATAATTCGCTATTGCGTTCTGAATTTCCAGAAAGAACCATGGTCATGGCCCATTTTTTTACTTGCTCAAGACCTAGGAACACCACTGCTTCGTGCAGGCTACTGACTTTTTTTGATAATCGACAGAGTGGGCTGTTGACGATTTTTAATATTTGATAACTGAGTTTCGCGTCTCTTGATATAGAGCGACTGAGCATATCAATATCAATTTCTGAGCTCTGAAGTTGGGCTAAAATTTGTAAGGCGATCTCCGAATTATTATCTATTTTTGTACCATAAACGGGCAAAGGACGTTCAAGAAAAAAACCTTGAAATAGTTGAAAACCTAATTTTTCGCAGTGATCGAAGGCTTGTTGATCTTCTACTTTTTCGGCGAGCATAATTGGCCGCGAGTCTAATTTTGGACATACAGATTCCTCGAATGCTAATAGCTTTTCAGACATCGCCTCGAGTGACACGTCGAGCAGTTCGACTTTTATGTAATCGACAAGTGGTATGAGTGACGTGAAGGTATCACAAAACGTGTAGTCATCAAGAGCGAACCGATAGCCCTGTTCTTTAAGTTCAATAATTCTATCGATTAGGCGTTGGTCTACGATGGTATCTTCGAGAATTTCTACTACGATTCGATTGGGATCGATAGGAAAAAAGAAATCAGACAAAAGTAGTTTGCGAGTGAGATTAATAAAGACTTTAACATGAGGACTCTCGTTGTCTTCGAGGATGCTTCCGCAATAGTTCATAATCAGCGATGCGGTCGCTTTATCTCCGTCTTCTATGACAACCGAGTCGGGGTCGTTGTCTCGGTACAATAATTCAAATGCAAAAAGCTTTTTATCGGCATCAAATATGGGTTGTCGAGCAAATAAAAGATCGGCAGAAATATTCTGCCCATCGTTTGAATTGTGATTTGATTTGTCGCTCATTGAGTTTTCCCTTTCAATCATTAGACAATTAATCAATAAGATTACTATGTGTTAAGTCTAGTGCAAAAATTTGAATTTATCAGGTCGATTTAGGGATGCTTTATACTTATCGTAGATTTGAAATAATCATCAAAAGTGACATTGACTCTTATTTAGTGAGGTCGTTGCCATCGGATTCCTATGCCGAAATTTCTGCCTTCAGACAAAGTAGCAAGGTCATCCGTTGAACTGACATAAGATTCATCTAATATGTTTTCGACCGAGAGGTAGGTCTGCCACTCTTCATTGAGATTAAATGAGAAAGAGAAGTCGGCAATAGTCGCAGCTTGGCTCGGTAATTCTCCGTTACCTACTCGTTTCTTTTTGAATCGATGTTGCACATCGAAATTTAGGGAATATCGCTCTCGCCTGTAATTAAGGTTTAGCAGAGTACGATTACTAGGAATATCTGCGATATTATTACCTAACGAATTCTTGCCGCTAATAAACGTGGCGATCCAGCTAAATGTAAGCTGCTGAGATAAATCGTTCTTATACTCTATTTCCAACCCTTTTATCGTTCCATCTTCTTGATTTATATAAGTTAAGTGCTCTTCATCGATAGCGACTCGCTCAATATAGTCACTAAAGTGGGTAACAAACCAATTGGCGTTTAAGTGTTGCTCAGAGGCTTGCCAGTAGACTCCTAAGTCGTAGGTAAGTGCTTGCTCAGGTTTTAACTCTGGATTGCCTTGGATGAAGCCTCTTGCAGTCGTACCACTAAAAAAGCGTTCTGTTAAGGATGCAAAACGAAACGAATTTCCAACATTGGTGTTAAATTCCCAATGGTCGTTTATTTCAATTGAAATTCCAGCAAATCCAGTTAGGGCTTTATTGTGCGTCGTGTCACTAGAGCTTTGCCCACTTTGTTGATGAGTGTATCGGCCGCCAACTTGGAGTCGATAACCTGCAAATTGCTTGTGATGTGCATAAAACAAAGCCGTTTCATCTAATTCTCCATTAATTAGAGTGTGTGAAAACCGTAGTTCTCCGTCAACTAAATCGACTGCGCTTTCTTTGATATTGACCTGATGACGGCGGTTGTAGTCAATGCCTACCATGATAGATTCGTTCTCGAATTCCCATGCAGTTTGCCAGTTTGCAGCCCAATCTAAAGATGATGTTTTTACTTCGGTTAAAGAATCCTCCGGCCTAAGTGTTTGGGTGGTGATACTTTGATCATGTAAGGAAAAATCGAGAGACCATGAATCCTTATGGGTCAAGGCGCTTTGAAATAATAAATGTTGTTCTTTCGGCACATTCACTACTCTGTCTGGATATCGACTGTTTGAGCGGCCTAGATCATTACCTTTTGAATTAAACAACCAATGGTCGACTAATAGGTTTTCTGTTGACCAGCCTGTCTGAAGGTAACTCGCTGTTTGTTCAAAATGTGTATTAAGCTCGTTGTTGGCTACGTCCTTACTATTTTTTGCCTGCCGGTGCACAAAGGATGCCGTACTCGACCCATTGCCAGCGCTCACAAGTTGATAGCTTTCGTTTCCTGCGGTTTTTAATCCTGTCGCAGCATCTAATCCTTCTGTTTGAGCAAAGCGCATTTCAGTTATTCCGCCAATGGCTCCTGAGCCATAGAACGTTGAGGTCGGGCCTCTAATCACTTCGACATGCTCTAATAATAGCGGGTCAATGAATGAAGCTGCCACGCCCGCTCGTCTTTCGCCGTTGAGTTTTATACCGTCTGCAAAATTTAATATGCGTTGTCCTGATACCCCCCTAATTGACACGACTTGATAGATGCCTGGTTGGCTATTTTCAGCGACTCCCGGTGTCGCAGTAATTAGGTTAGTAAGGGTTGTTGGCGGGGCTATTTGTTCGGATACTTCGACCGCTGAGCGGGCTCGGGTGGTCGGTTGTAAGCCCGCCATGGGGATTTTTCGATGAGTAATTATCAATGTCGATTCATTCGAACTATCTTTATTTACCATCTCTGTTCCTGACGTATCTTTTTCGTTCACCATTTCTGCAGAAGAAATCGGAAAAGATACACTTGCGAGAAGCGAAAATAATATTGAAATGGTACAACAAGAATGCATTAAGATTAGTCGATTGTTAAATAAGGCCGAGCAGAATAACAGGGCTATGGAGGATGTTCTAGTGCAATATTAACCAGCAATATTATTGTTAATAAAATCAACACTCATACTTTATCTAGGTTAATTCTCTAATTTTAATAGAGAGTCTGTTGGCCATTTTCAATTGTCGAGTGAAACTCTATGGATGGATTTACAAAAAGAATGTACTATTATTTGAACATCTATTATTGTAAACAAGTCTTGGAGGCTAATATGAATCGACAACAGATGGTTCAAATACTCAGCGAGTTGGATCAGCAACTCGACGAAGACCATGATATTGATGAATACCATCGGGATAAAACAACCGCGCTCACACAATTTATTAGAAATATGCTTAGTGAAGAGGAAGATCACTTACCCGCAGATGAATTCTTAACAAAAAAACTACAACAAACAATTGATCAGTTTGAGATAAGACACCCTCAACTAACCAGTATAATCGGTAGGATTTCAGATTTGTTAGCAAAAAGCGGTGTATGAAGCGAAAATTCTTAATTAACGAACACGCGATTTTTCCAAAAGGAGTTTAGGAGTGTCTCAAAAAGTTTTCGATGTTGTTTACGCTGGTGCTGTACTAAACGGTTTTTCCGATTCTCAAGTGAGGCAAAATTTTATTTCTCATTTGAAGATACCGAATGATAAAGTTGCTCGATTATTTAGCGGAAAACGAATTACACTCAAAAAGTCCCTCAATAAGCAGCAAGCTGAACAGTGGCAAAAAAACCTGCTGAAAATAGGCGCTGAAGCGGTTCTAGTTCCAAGTGTTGAGTCAGGAATAAGGCTATCAGATATTGCGCTTCCTTCGTTTATTTCAGAATCTGATTCCGACGACGTTGTCGCAGTTAAAAATATGCAGCAAGCGACTCCCGCCAATCAAGAAGAGTACGATGAGCAAATGCAGTCTCGTATTAAACTCGCGAAAGCCATGATTGAAGCACAAAAGTTAGAAAGCGGGATGAAAGATACTAAACAGAGTAACCCACTAAAACGCATTGTCTGGTTTAGCCTAATCCTTTCCGGAGCGATGTTTGTGCTCTATTTTTACATGGATTCAGTCAAATAAATAACAATCCCACAGTTTTTAATGTGTGTCACTTATTTGTTTGATAGTTAGGCCTTTCAATAATAATCTAACCAGTTCTAAATTCTGTCTATACTTACTAATCTACTTAACTCTAACAAGTAATTTGACTGAAGAAATTATCTATGGAATTTGACGATTATCTCAGAATATTGGCGGAAAAAGACGGCTCCGATCTGTTCCTTTCAACCGGAGCTCCCCCAAGTGCCAAATTTCACGGCAAATTAATGGCTATCGATCGCAAGATCATGCACCCGGGCGAAGTTGAAGCGATAGCCAACAATATAATGAACGAAGAGCAAAAAGCTGATTTTGAGAAAAAGCCTGAAATGAACTTGGCTATATCACAAACTAATGTGGGGCGTTTTCGAGTCAATATATTCAAGCAGAGAAATCAGGTTTCGATGGTTATACGGGCCATAAAAGTCGATATTCCTAACTGGCGTTCCCTCAATTTACCAGATATCTTACCTAAATTGGTTATGCAAAAACGAGGACTGATATTGTTTGTCGGTGGCACGGGCTCTGGTAAATCAACCTCTTTAGCTTCTTTAATCGATTATAGAAATTCCAATTCTTCTGGGCATATTATTACTATTGAAGATCCCGTCGAGTTTGTTCACCGACACAAGAAGTCAATCGTTAACCAGCGAGAAGTGGGCGTAGATACAGACAGTTACGAAGATGCTTTGAAAAACACCTTACGTCAAGCACCTGATGTTATTTTAATTGGCGAAATTCGCGATCAAGAAACGATGGAACATGCTCTAGCTTTCGCGGAAACTGGACATTTATGTATTTCGACTCTGCATGCTAACAATGCCAATCAAGCGTTAGACAGGGTGATCAATTTCTTCCCTGAGGAACGACACAAGCAACTATTCTTAGATTTATCTCTCAATTTACAAGCGTTTATCTCGCAGAGACTTATACCCACTGTTGATGGAAAACGATGTGCTGCGATTGAAATTTTACTGGGTTCTCCTCGCGTTTGTGACTTAATAAAACGTGGTGAAATAGGTGAAATTAAAGAGGTGATGTCGAAGTCAGAAACGTCAGGAATGATGACTTTTGATACTGCGTTGTTAAATCTGTACAACGAAGGGAAAATATCTTATGAGGAAGCGCTTAAAAATGCTGATTCAAAGAATAACTTGGCATTGAAAATAAAATTGTCGGGGAATAAAAAACCTCCCGCTCCTGTAAAAAATACCACAAACAAATCTACCCAAGCTACAAATCAAGCAAGTTCAGCTCAACCAGTTGCTGCTTCAACGGCTAAAACCAAACCTTCTAGCAATTCTTCGTCAGGGCTCAGTCTTGAGCCGAAAGTAAGTCTCGAGCCTAAAGGAGACGAGAATAATCAAGAGGTTGAAAGTTAGCATAAGTCGCTGTTAGTTATCTCTCTTTTTTGAGCGGCCACTTCGGCTTGAATGCGATGAGCTATTTCTTGATGAGTTCTTTTTTGAAGTCGTTCGATTTGATGATCGATTGCTCGATGATTGACGAGAACTACTTCGATTAGAGCTCGAAGAAGAATTGTTATCACGAGTTTCTCTCCTAACTTCGGGCTGTTTCGTCGGAGCTTGTCGTACTGGCTCTACTCGTCTTTGTGGTATAACGTTTGGTGTCTCCAAACGGCGGTTTTCCCTATTTCTTGTCGTATTGTGGGCAGGACGGTTATTAGCTCCTAAATTTGTAGGGCGAGTTTCTGTTGCCCTGTTTCTATCGCGTGTGACAATGTTAGTTGGGCGAGCGTTTCTTTCCTTGATACTTATCCGGCCATCTCGTAACTCATCCCTTATACGCTCAGACGATGTGACGCGAATATTTCTGTTAGTTCTAACTTCATTCCTTGAATTTGAGGATACTCGCTCGTTGCGGTTATCCCTTGTGCTTAACGATCTGCGACTAGTATTAACGCGCTGCTCATCGCGATGTTGCCTAATTTCGTTCTGGCTAGCTCGATTGCTACTGTATCTATTTCGCACAGTTACACTGCGATACGAAACACCACGACGGTGGCTCGGGTTATGTGCCCAGCGGCGAGCGTGCTGGTGTCGCATAATTTCATGACGATCATAGTAGTGGTGTGGGCGATAATGATGCCATGGAATTCTGACCAGATGACGGTCATACCAATGGAATGAACTGAAATGAAAGCCGAAAGAAACATGAATGCTTGGTCCCCAAAAAAATGGGTTATGTGAATGGTGCGATAGTCGAGAATGGTACCAATACACAGGCGGATAGCGGGACCAATGCCAAGGGCCATAAACGACCCGAGTATCATAATAGGGAACATAGACTACTTCTCGCTCAATAGGCTCTATGACGATAGAATCTTGGTCATGGGTTACTGACACTTTGTCCATTTTATCGAGATTGCCGCTTCGATAGGCTCTTTGACGAAGGGCTTGCACACTCGCCAGTAGTTTTTCTTCGTTTTGCAGGAATGCATCGCCCAATTTTTGTGTCCAATCCAGATTTTCACTTAATCTTTGTAACACTTGAGGAAAAGCCACGAGTGCTTTAACGCTTGGATCCCATTCCATACCCTCGACAGCTTCTACCGCTGAAGAGCTTTCTAAATCTGTATTTTTATTGGTCCAACGCTCTGCTTGAATAACTTCTAACGGGTAAGTTGCCGCGATAAGGATATGCGAAAGAATAGTGTCTGGATAAAGTGCGATTGGCGCGAGAATTTGTTCGAGTTCTGCTTCACTAAATGGTTCTATATCTTGCTGCTGAGCTTGTTCAGCGGAGATATAATTTGTTGTAAAGAGTAGAAATATTGCGCTAAGCAAAACCATTAATTTGTTCATAGATACCACCTTTACATACTGTTGCTGGCTTTTCCGCCCAATGATACGTCATTATTGCACTGTCAGCTTAACTCTAGCTGAACGAGGGGGGGAAAATCAAACAGACAAAAAAAATCCCCTTAAATGAAACCAAATAAGGGGAAGTTAGTCGCTATTTGAGTGCCTTTCGAACTAATAAATCTATTGCCTCTACAGCTTACCAGCTAACTTGCTGATCGACGTCTTGATCGTAATCAACGTTATCAAACGCAAAACCAAACAATTTCAAGAAATCTTGGTTGTAACCGTTATAATCGCCTAATTCGTCAAAATTCTCTGTTGTTACCGATGGCCAAATCGCTTTAATTTTGCCTTGGATGTAATCATTGGTTTCAACGCCATCCATTCTAAGTCGCTTGGTATCATCTAGTTTTGGATTCTCTTCAAGTAGAAGAGTATTGAACAGTCCATAAATTTGCTCGATGACTCCTTCATGGCAACTTTCATCTTTCATTACTTGGTACATTAAGGAGATATAAAGAGGCATTACCGGAATCGCAGAGCTAGCCTGTGTGACAACCGCCTTAAGCGATGTAACGTAAGCCTTCAAGCCTATCGAAGCATATCCTTTATTCAAGCTGGCAGAGGCCCGATCTAAATCTTCTTTAGCCTTGCCAATCGTTGCATGGCCGTAAATTGGTTGAGTTAATTCCTTGCCTATGTAGGTATAGGATGAAGTCACACAGTTTTCAGCTAATACGCCCGCTTCACTGAGACGCTTAATCCATAGTTCCCAATCTTCACCGCCCATTACTTTGATGGTGTTATCAATTTCGTCTTGATTTGCGGACTCAAGAGAAATTTCATGAACGATTTTTTTACTGGTATCAAATGTTTTTGATACCACTGGCTCACCAACCGGTTTTAGGGTCGATACATACGCTTCGCCGGTATCAGGATCGGTTCGCCTTGGAGATGCCAAACTATAGATAACCAAATCGATTTTACCCATATCTAGTTTAATCATCTCAATCGTTTGATCTTTTATCGGATGAGAAAATGCATCGCCATTAATGGTTTTTGCATACAGTCCAGCTTGTTCAGCTTGTTGATGAAAAGCTGCAGTATTATACCAACCAGCTGTCCCAGTCTTTCGTTCTGTGGGCGGTTTTTCAAAGCAAATTCCCAAAGTTTTAGCGCCGGCTCCAAAGGCCGAAGTAATTCGAGAAGCCAATCCATATCCTGTCGAACAACCAATCACAAGCACATTTTTTGGCTTATTGGATAATTCACCTTGCTGTTTAACGTATTCAACCTGTTCTTGAACACTAACGGCACAGCCTACAGGATGTGCATTAGTGCAAATGAAGCCACGGACTTTGGGTTTTATGACCATGTGAATTTTTTCCTCTATTGAAAAATCAATGGGTTAAAAATAAGTAATGGCGGATTCTACATTGCATTATCCGTATTATAAAGTCGAATTATGCTGGTCGGTTAAGTTCCGCCACAAGGTTGGCAAAGGGAGAGAATTCCCTCACAAGTCACTTTGTGAGGGAAAGGACTTTCAATAAGATAGTTTAAGTTTTATTCAGATAGGTTTTCAATCCCCATATTAAACAGAGTGAATCCATAAATATCAGCGTATTGTTCGATTATTTTCGATACTGGTGTGCCTGCTCCGTGCCCAGCGTTGGTTTCGATTCGAATGAGAGTAGGGGAATTACTAGCTTGCTTCGATTGTAGCTCCGCTGCAAACTTAAATGAGTGAGCGGGAACCACTCGATCGTCATGATCGCCGGTGGTAATTAATGTCGCTGGATATTGAACCCCCGCCTTTACATTATGAACCGGAGAATATCCTTTCAAATACTCGAACATTGCAAGGCTTTGCTCAGCAGTTCCATAATCATATCCCCAACCCGCACCAGCTGTGAAGGTGTGGTATCTCAGCATATCGAGTACACCGACGGCAGGTAAAGCCACTTTCATTAAGTCGGGTCGTTGGGTCATTACTGCGCCAACTAATAATCCGCCGTTGGAACCGCCTCGGATCGCTAAGTAATTACTTGATGTGTATTTCTCATCAATCAAAAACTCTGCTGCTGCAATAAAATCATCGAAAACATTTTGCTTCTTCAATTGAGTGCCCGCGAGGTGCCAATCCTGACCATACTCACCACCACCTCTAAGGTTAGGGACAGCATAGATACCACCGTTTTCTAACCAGACAGCATTAGTGATGCTAAATCTCGGTGTTAAACTAACATTGAACCCACCGTAGCCATAAAGGATTGTTGGATTCTTCCCATTAAGCTCCACATCTTTCTTATGAGTAATTATCATTGGTACCTTTGTACCATCTTTCGAACTGTAGAAAACCTGCTTTGAAACATAATTTTCGCTATTAAATACCGCTCCCGATTTACGGTAAACTGTCGATTCGCCTTTGGTTACATCGTATGAATAAATCGTTGGTGGTGTTTTATAATTGGTAAAAGAATAATAGAGAGTTGTTTGTTTCTTTTTGCCGCCTAAAGAACTTAAGGTACCAACGCCCGGTAAAGGAATTTCTTTAATTTTGTTACCTTGATAATCATATTGGTAGACTTTAGATATTGCATTTACCATGTACTCGGCAAATATATACCCGCCCCCAGTTGATGGACTAAGAACATTTTCGGTTTCTGGAATAAATTCGAGCCAATTTTCTTGCGTTGGTTTTGATGCATCAACCGTGACTATTTTTTGGTTTGGTGCATTTGAATTAGTCACTAGGAAAAGATTTGACTCGTTGTTATCAAGTAAATAGGTTTCAAAATCAAAATTTCCGACAATAGTGATTAACTTACTGTCTGGTTGTGTGAGATCTTTGATTCGAAGGTCATTTCCTGAAGTAGAGTTTGAACCAGAAATGATCAAATAACGATCATCATGGGTTACTGTACCACCAATGTATCTGTGTTTTTCAGCATCTATCCCGCCATAGACGAGTTGATCTTTAGATTGAGCGTCTCCCAATTTATGATAGTAGAGTTTATGTTGGTCGGTTTTTGCTGAAAGCTCGCTGCCTTCGGGTTTGTCATAACTAGAGTAGTAGAATCCTTCATTGCCTTTCCAGGATATACCCGAAAACTTAACGTCAATAAGGGCTGACTCCATAGGTTGTTTAGTTTCAGCATCCATGATGATGATTTTTCGCCAATCGCTTCCGCCTTCAGAAATAGAATAAGCTACAACAGAACCATCTTTAGAGAAACTTAGTTGGGCTAGTGATGTTGTCCCGTCTTTACTAAATTGATTGGGATCGAGAAAGACCTCAGGCTCTCCATCGCCAAGTTGACGATAGTAAACATATTGGTTCTGCAAACCATCATTTTTTGAAAAATAGGTATACTTTCCTTCTTTAAAAGGTGCACCCACTTTTTCGTAATTCCATAATTTTTCCAATCGCTGTTTGAGTTGCTCGCGATAAGGTATATTTTTTAAATACCCAAAAGTAACTTCATTTTGTTGTTTGACCCATTCACCGGTTTCTAAGCTTAAGTCGTCTTCCAACCAGCGGTAAGGATCCGATATTTTAGTGTCGAAATAAGTATCGACAACATCACCTTTCTTTGTTTCTGGATAATTAACGGTAGTGATCTGATTGTCCATTATTGGCTGAACTGCTGAAGATGACTCTTGTGAAGTTGGTTCTTGCGAGCAAGAAAATAGCAAGGTGGCGAGAGAAATAAAGAAAATGTTTTTATTCATTGATTGGTGTCCCTTGTTGGCTGCATATATCAAAACTGTCGGCCAGTTTATCAAACCTGCCAGTGGGGCACCATCCGTTAGTTATTATTACCGCTTTATTGAATTTACTCTCAGTTTAACAGGATTAGCTAGTTTCGAGTTTTGCGTCTCAGTGTCAATAAGTACAACAGTGGTAATAGCCAGATAATCGAACCACCACCACCTGAACTCGAAGGCTCATCAGGTTCTACAAAAGGACCGACATTGACCATTGGGTTTAAATTTGCGGCGGTATCGGCTGCAGCATCGATGACTGTGATACTTGAGATAATGACGAGATTATTATTAGCGGGCACTGTTGATGTATCGTAACCATTAAGAGGAATCGCGGTGAATGCGCCTCCGAAATTGTATTTTGTCACTGCTGCGATGGTATCGACCTGTACCATACCGTCATTGATGACTTCGCCAAAAACAGTAAAACCTTCGTTCTGACGGTCGAGATTCTCTCGATTTGTTAAAGCATTGTTATCGACCAAATTGATAAACCATTCGTTGGTGGCACTGTTTGGAAGGCCGCCTACTTTCGCCATCGCGATAGTGCCTCTGATATTGGAAAATACTGGCTCATTGTCCACCGACGGATCGGATTCTATTTGTTCCAATGGCAGATTGTTATTATTTAAGGGCGTGCCGCCGTTATAAGTGAAACCACCACCTTGGATCACAAAATTACTGACCGCACGATGAATTATGACATTGTCGTAATCTCCATTGTTGACGTAATTGAGAAAGTTCTCGACGGTTTGAGGGGTGCTTTGGTCGTAAAGGTTAATTTCAATGTCACCGTGATTTGTAGACAGCAAAACAATGGTTGAGTGACTGTAACTGCTCATCATCATTAATAGAAAGAGAGCAATAGATTTTGTTATTGATTTTATTTTCATAGTTAAACTTCTTGTGTCGGTTGATTCTCTAAAGAACTAGGCTCAAATGTTAGTAGAACTTGGTTTTAGCATCAGGGTTATTAGTCATATATAGTGTTCAACTTGCAATATACATTCAAACTCTAAAATCCAATGGTACGTTTATTAACCAAAATCTACGGTCCGGAACGAATACTATTCGAGTTTGTGAACGAAGTCTGTAAAAAGTCGTAAAGACGATTCGAATGACTTAGGGAAGGTGACGTCGAGATTATCAATCTATTGTCTATCGTTGAGTTCAGGCAGTGAGTCAGTTTTTCACAGAAGCTCTATTAATCTGTTCTGTCGCTGGAGTTAGATTGATGCCTAATTTGTTTGCTTTGGTGAAGATATCACTTGCCGTGTGTTTTCTAGCCAAAGATAACGCCCAAAATATTGAAGAGCGCATACCTGTTCGGCAGTATGCGTGAATAGTTGCATCTTCGTTGTCGAGCCACTGGTTAAAGCTTTTGCTGGCTGATTCTGGTACGTCGCGACCAGGCACTGGGATGTGAACAAATTCGAGACCCTGTAGTATTGCTTCTGCCTCGATTTGTGCGCAGGTGATTTGGTCTACTTCTTCTCCATCAGGTCTGTTACAAATAATAACCGAGGTACCGCACGCTGCCAGTAGACTGACATCTTCGAGGGTGATTTGATCCGAAATAGATAAACGTGCATTAACTTGAATCTTTTTCATATTCATTGTCTCCAGTAATTAAACTAACTGAGGTAGTGATCGTGTGAGTATATAAATGCCCATAATGATTAAGAATATTCCAAACATTTTTTTCAATATTTCTTGAGGGACTTTATTCGCAATTTTATTACCGATAGTACTGCCGAGGCCCCCCACTAAAATCATGATGGTAATTACTTGCCAGTCGAGATGTAATCCTTCATCCGCAAGAACCTCAAGATATTTTATAAATCCACTAAATGATTTTAGAGCGATTACAACTAAGCTCGTCGCAATCGCATTGCGCATGCTCAGTCCGCCAAGCAATACTAATGCTGGAACGATCAAAAAACCACCACCAACACCAACAATGCCAGTCACAATACCGACCAACAATCCATCTAGAATTATTTTTGCGATGTGCCGTTTATGATCAGATTGTTGTTCTATATTGTTGTTTGGCTTGAGCATGAAGTAACTCGCGAGCAACATAACGAGTGCAAAAAGAGCTAATTGCATGACGCCACTAATATAGGCGGCAATCCACGCTCCAGCGTAGGTGCCGAGCATTCCAGGTATTCCAAATAACCAGACCGTTGGCCAGTCGACCTGTTTCTGCCGAACATAAGGAATCGAACCTAAAAGCGCGATAGAACCAACGATAATCAATGAGCCTGCGATGGCTACTCTTTCTGGTTGTTCGACTAGATAAACTAGAACTGGTACCGTAAGGATAGAGCCCCCAGAGCCCATTAGACCAAGGCTCAATCCAATGGCACACGCCCCAAATATCGCAAATATATTTAATCCAAACATATCAGACTAAAGTGTATTGAGTGGCAGTTTGAGATAGGAGATACCGTTTAATTCTTTTGGTGGCATTTCACCTGCTCGAATATTGATTTGTACCGCCGGAATGATGAGCTTAGGTAAACTTAAATCGGCATCTCGAGTTGTTCGGTATTCGACAAATTGTTTTTTAGATATGCGGTGATTGATATGAATGTTGGATTGTTTTTGCTCTTCTATCGTCGATTCCCAAGCGTAAAATTTTCGACCCTCAGCCATATAGTCGTGACCGGTAAATACTCGGGTTTTCGGAGGTAAACAAAGAATGCGCTGAATTGAGTTATAGAGTGTTTCAGCGTTACCGCCCGGAAAATCCGTTCGAGCGGTACCAAAGTCTGGCATAAACAAGGTATCGCCTACAAATATACAGTCCTCGATGAGAAAACTGAGGCAAGCCGGTGTGTGTCCCGGTGTATGCATGACCAATAATTCCGTTGATCCAATGGTTAGTTTGTCTCCTTCTGAAAGCAACCGGTCGAATTGATTCCCGTCTGCTACGAACTCCGATTCAAAACCAAAGACTTCAGCAAAGGTCGATTGAACCTGAGTAATTCGAGCGCCGATGGCGGTTTGACCACCCAGTCGTTTTTTTAAGTAAGGTGCCGCTGACAAATGGTCAGCGTGAGCATGAGATTCTAATATCCAGTCAACGGCCAATTGGTTGTCTTCAACATAGTGAATGACCTCGTCGGCAGATTGGGTCGCAGTACTGCCCGATGCGACATCAAAATCCAACACTGAGTCAATAATTGCACAATGACCAGATGTCCGATCGGATACTACATAAGTAACGGTATAGGTTGTGGAATCAAAGAAGGCTTTGATATCGATACTATTCATTGTTTTGATCCAAATGAAAAATAAATCAATTTAAGCAATATAGTGCTAGTGAGTCGTTTTGTTGTATATTAGGCAAATCTAATGTAGTTAGATTATTGGAAAGCTGCGTGTAATTCAAGTCTTATCGAGAATTCGTAGACTTCGCTCTGCTGGATTCAGGCAGTGGTTTATAAGATATGAAAGCAAACAAGCTGATCATTTAACTATTCTAAATCTAAGGCGGAAATCCTTAATTTCGCGTTACAAGATTGCGTCATGGGCTAGATTAGGTCGATATTAAATTAATCAAGTAATAAGACGAGGAGAAAAGATGACTGAGTTTTCACCGCTATCGGGCCTGCTAGGGGGAGCGATTATAGGCTTCTCAGCAGCTATATTGATGCTATTTAGAGGGAGGACCGCCGGTATTTCGGGAATAGTGAATGGATTGATGAGCAAAAACACATCTGATATTTCATGGCGTGCCCTTTTCATAATAGGCCTAATTTTGGGCCCACTAGTTGCGACGTTAATAGATTTTGAATTACCTTCTCGAATAGACCTTTCGTGGCAATCGGTCACCATCGGCGGTCTTTTGGTGGGATTCGGAACTAACTTGGGAAATGGTTGCACCAGCGGCCATGGAATTTGTGGCATCGGTCGATTTTCAAGTCGCTCTATATTAGCCACTATTATCTTTATGCTTGTTGCGGTCATAACGGTTTATTTTTGTCAGCATTTGCTAGGAGACATCCTGTGAAGTCATTTATTGCTTTAATCTCGGGATTGCTATTTGGTTTTGGGCTGACGGTTTCGCAAATGGTTGATCCCAACAAGGTTTTAAACTTCCTTGATATTTTTGGACAGTGGGACGCGAGTCTAATTTTTGTGATGGTTGGAGCGTTAATTGTTTTTGCAACTGTTTATCAATTCGTTATAACAAAACGAGAACAGGCACTTCTCGGAGAGACTATTTCTACCCTTAAAAATAGTAAAATTGATAAACGATTAATTCTAGGCGCTGTCTTTTTTGGTGTCGGCTGGGGGATCACGGGAATATGTCCGGGACCAGCAATTGCAAACCTCAGTGGAGTAGAGCCTAAGATTCTAGCCTTTGTGTCGTTGATGGTTGTTGGAATGCAGATATCAGAGTGGTGCAAGCGCAGGTTTCTAATTTAGGAGCACTCGTTAGTAATCTAAGAGTTCATTGCGGAGCATATATCAATTAGTTACTAGACCTTTGGGCATAAAATTGACAATAATAAATCAATGACGATGTGAAATATCTCGTAGGTTATGTTGGTGCTTTACGTAATAGCTCGACATTTCGAGAATAGAATAGAGAAAGCGAAAGTTAATAAGAAATTGAGAATGATCATGCTTAATCAAGTTTCAGTTGTACAAGTCATACTCCTCGTGGTGAATTCAAATTCATAACGGGCTTGATTATGTGGAAGTAAAATAAACAAAAACCCGTTTCGAAAGATTCGGGTTTTTTTTTATAAAAATAAATTTCAAAGATTGAGGTGTTCGGTGACACAGTTAAAGTTGTCTGGTGCGGCGATGGTCGTTCAAGCTCTAAATGATCTTGGGGTAAAACATGTATTTGGATATCCCGGAGGATCTGTCTTAGACATCTACGATGCCCTATTTCAGCAGTCCGAAGTACAACATGTTTTAGTTCGACATGAGCAGGCTGCAACTCATATGGCCGATGCGTATAGCCGGTCTACGGATCAAATTGGAGTGGTATTAGTCACCTCTGGGCCTGGTGCAACTAATTGCATTACTGGAATAGCAACTGCCTACATGGATTCAATCCCCATGGTGATTCTTTCAGGACAAGTGGCTACTCATCTGATTGGCGATGATGCCTTTCAAGAAACGGATATGTTGGGATGCTCTCGACCTATTGTGAAGCATAGTTATAGTTGTCGAGCTGCAGAAGAAATACCAACAATTATTGCTAAGGCTTTTCATTTAGCAAAATCAGGAAGGCCGGGTCCAGTCGTTGTTGATCTTCCTAAAGACAACCTTAACCCAAACGCTACGTTCGATTATTTTATGCCGTCGGAAATAAAGCTGCGATCATACAATCCCACCATTAAAGGTCATCCGAAACAAATTAAAAAAGCAGCCACGGCGTTGATGGCGGCAAAACGTCCCGTGATATACGCTGGTGGCGGAGTTATTAGTGCAAACGCATGCGATTTATTAGTGGCGTTCGCAGAAAAGCTTAATGCCCCAGTAACTAATACCTTAATGGGGCTTGGAAGTATTCCGGGGACTCACCCACAGTTTGTAGGCATGCTTGGCATGCACGGGACTTACGAAGCAAATAAATCAATGGG
The DNA here is from genome assembly GCA_019090895.1 of Kangiellaceae bacterium. Classification (GTDB taxonomy): domain Bacteria; phylum Pseudomonadota; class Gammaproteobacteria; order Enterobacterales; family Kangiellaceae. Next base: position 19,656 of record JAHRVB010000240.1, on the reverse strand, counting down.
TAACGCAGACGTTATAATTGCCTTAGGGGCGAGGTTTGATGATCGAGTTACCAATAATACTGATAAATTTTGTACTGGCGCTGAGATCATCCATGTCGATATAGACCCAAGTACAATTTCCAAGAACATACGTGCCGATATTCCTGTGGTGGGTTCAATCGATATAGTTTTAAAACAACTTTTAGATTTTTGGCAGCAAGAACAACTTAGCCAGGACTCAGAGGCGAATAGCTTATGGTGGGCGCAGATCAGTGAGTGGCGTAATAGAAATTGTCTAAAATATGATAACTCAACGGGGACCATTAAGCCGCAACAAGTGATTGAAGCATTGTATCGAGTTACCGATGGCCAAGCTTATATTACTTCGGATGTTGGTCAACACCAGATGTTTACCGCTTTGTATTATCCATTTAGTCGGCCGAAGCAGTGGATTAACTCCGGTGGTTTGGGAACTATGGGGTTTGGGTTACCTGCTGCTATGGGGGTCAAAATGGCTCACCCTGAATCAGAAGTTGTTTGCATCTCAGGAGACGGTTCTATTCAAATGAATATTCAAGAACTTTCGACCTGTATGCAATACGATTTACCAATCAAAATCGTGCTGCTAAACAATGGAAATTTAGGCATGGTTAAACAATGGCAAGATATGATTTACGATGGTCGGCATTCTCATTCTTATATGCAGTCACTGCCTGATTTTGTGAAACTAGTAGAAGCTTATGGTCATGTAGGGGTCAATATTAGTGATCCTTCAAAATTAGAACAAGAATTAACTCAAGCGTTTGAGCTCAAGGATAAGTTAGTGTTTATTAACGTGATAGTCGAAGAGCACGAACATGTTTATCCCATGCAAAAGCGATTAGGTGCAATCGATGATATGTGGCTTGGAAAAGGAGTCGACCAATAATGCAAACTATTCTATCAATACTGTTAGAAAACGAACCGGGATCACTTTCTAGAATTATAGGACTATTCTCACAACGAGCATTTAATATTGAAAGTTTAACGGTTGCAGCAACGGAAGATAAGAGTTTATCTCGTATTACCATTGCCACTAATGGTGATCACGAAAAAATAGAACAGATTATTAAGCAGGTTAATAAACTGGTAGATGTGCTACGTATCTCTGAATTGAGTGGCAAAGCGCATATCGAAAGAGAGTTGATGTTTGTTAAGCTAAATGCGCAGACTTCTGATGCGAGAGAAGAAATTGTTCGCACGACAGACATCTTTAGAGGTCAAATTGTCGACTGTACGAATCAACTTTATACGGTACAGCTGAGTGGCAAGAAAGAGAAATTGAATGCTTTTATTCGGTCGGTAAAAAGGCAAAGCGATATAATAGAAATTGTTCGCTCTGGTTGTGTTGCCATCGCTAGAGGAGCAACGGCACTTAAACCATAAATGGATAAGTGCATTGGTTGTTCAACTAAAGCGGGAATTTTTGTCTTAGCTTGGCATTATAATTCAGCGTTGTGATAAATATTCTGAACGTCATCCAATTCATTTAGCATTGAAATAAACTTATCAAACATTTCGACATCATCACCAGAAATCGGAGTGGTCGTTTGTGGAATAAATTGAATTTCATCAACCTCGAAATCGATTTCGCCAAAAGTATCCATGAGTGATTTTTTTGCTTTAAAGTACTCATTATGCGGTGCAAAAACTGTGATTTTTCCATCCTCATTTTCAATGTCGGTAACGTCTACATCTTCCATCATCAGCGCTTCAAGAGCAGCTTCTTCATCGTTACCTTTAAAGACCAATATCGCACTGTGATCAAACATATGAGCAACACTACCTTGTGTGCCTATCTTACTATTAGTTTTTGTAAAACAGACCCTAACATCCCCGAATGTTCGATTTGGGTTATCGGTAAGGCAGTCGACTATTACCATAGTATTACCCGGTCCGTAACCTTCGTAACGTGCAACCGCGAAATCTTCACCCGCGCCGCCTTTTGCTTTATCGATGGCTTTATCGATGACATGGCTGGGAACCTGATCTTTTTTCGCTCGGTCTATTAAACCTCTTAATGATAAGTTCCCATCGGGATCAAAACCACCCGATTTTGCACATACGTATATCTCTCGACTATATTTACTGTATATTTTGGCATTCGCATCGGAAGTCTTTGCCATAGACTCTTTGCGGTTTTGAAAGGCTCTTCCCATCGGGTAAATCTCTTAGGTAAACTAAAACTACGCCATTTTAACGTGCTTCGCGTTGATAGCAAACTAACTTTTGCCACTGGTCGGATCGGCTAATGGCGACCACTCGATAGCTTTCACAATAAAAGGCCTGTATAGTGCGCGCTAAATTTGATGATTGGTCAAATAGTACACAGCAGTTAGAGCACAGGAATCCACGATGTTTACCGAAGATTTTTATACTTATTCAGACGAGACTTATCTGTTTTCGAGACAGCAGGGCAGTGATTTTGCGAAGCGGATTGCCGGCGACTTTAATCCACTACACGATACTGACAATTCACGATTCTGTGTTCCTGGTGATTTATTGTTTTCGGTGATTCTTAGTAAGTATGGTGTTAGCAAAAATATGTCTTTTGATTTTCAAGGGATGATTGCGGGCGATATGCCAATTAAACTGATCGAATCTAACGGACGTTTGAACGCCGTTAATGAAAAGCAAAAGAACGTTATTTCGGTTGAGAAGGCCGGCGAAGTTGAAACGGACCAAGATTTTGTCGAAGGCCTTATTCGTTCTTATGTGGCATTTTCCGGAAAGACTTTTCCGCATATCATTATCGAGTTAATGAAGAAGGAAGGTTCAATGATTAACACCCGCAGGCCGATGGTTATTTATGATCAAATGAAGTTGTCATTCACTCAGTTTTCAAAGCAGGCACCAGTAGTTGAGTTGAAGGATTGCGATTTCGAAGTAACTGGCAAGCGTGGAATGGTGACTATGAATTTCGATATTCGTGCAGAGAATCGATCGATCGGTAGCGGCGAAAAACAAATAATCATGAGTGGATTAAGACCGTATCTGCAACCAGAAATTGATTATCTTGTAGATGCCTATAACGCTAGCCGGCAATCATATTCCGAGTAAATTATTCCAATTAATTATATAGAGAGCAAATGTTGCTCTCTTTTTGTTCTATCCTTTCCTTTTCTCAGTATTCAATTTAAAAATAGTTTGTTCAGAAATATTTAATAAATATTGAAATTTTATATTGAAGTAATGTCATAAAATTTCCAGCTGTATCCGACTGTTAATTTGGGCTGGAAAATGCGGTTTATTAAACCTAAATTCAACAAGTATACCTACTGTTACATCTAGAAAAACAAACATATCATTCGCTTTGCTACATTATATTCGTACTACTTTTTCGCAGTTCAACAAAACAAACTTGAGAGCTGCCTTAGCTCTCAGAAAAGCAGGTTCTTGCTTTTAGAAGAATAGAAAATGTAGCCATTTATTTTAACTTGATTGGAGAATTGATATGAAAAAAGTAACATACCTGCTTCTAAGTACTTTAGCCGCTGCAACTCTGCCCCTTAGTGCTGCTCAATATGTTTTTATTGCTGGAGATGACAGTGTTGAAACAAGATTATGTATTGCAGCTGCCGAAAATAAAGTGATGAAATTTAAAAATACTGCAAGGCTTGTTTCCTCAAGTAAAAGCATTAATCGAAAAATCGCGAGGAAACTGAAGTGTAATGATCAGACAATCGCCGATTTCGCATATCAATACGATGCCTATCGAACGGTTAAATATCTGGATCGATACCTAGATCACGATGTTCAGATTCGACGAGAAATAAGCGAAGCTAAGAAAACGAATATACCCACAGAGCAAGATCAAGTTGTTTATGTAGAGGTTAATTGATTTGACGAGTGGCTTGATGGGCATCAGAAAAGTTTTGACGCCCATTATTTTCTGCTCTACTTACATTGAAAATGCACAGTGCACTTTTATTTACAGTAGAAGAATAAAATCATAGAATAGACTTTCCCCTTTCCAAATAACGATTTACCATGAAAATTCCTAATTCCGAGAGATTTAAATTCAGTCTTATGAATGAGTCTGATGGTGAGTTACTGTTCGAACTCGATCAAGATCCGGAAGTCATGAAGTACATTAATGGTGGTAAGGTGACTAGTCGGGATGATTTAGTTAGTGTTTTTATTCCTAGAATGGCGAGTTACCGCAATAGCAAACAGGGATGGGGATTATGGAAGGTCGTTCAAAAACAAGATTCACGTTTTGTAGGTTGGGTATTAATTAGACCCATGGAGTTCTTTTCCGATGATACGAAGTGGGATAATATTGAAATCGGATGGCGTTTCTTTCGACAGGATTGGGGCAAAGGATTCGCAACTGAATCCGCGAGAGCGGTTTGCAACGCGCTTATTGTTGCAAGTCAATTTGGCATTATCGATAAAATTACCCGAATTAGTGCCGTTGCGATGGCAGAAAACAAAGCTTCGATCAATATCATGAAGAAGTTAGGTCTAGTATATTTAAAGACTGATATTCTAAAGGATCCTTTAGGGGACTCTGAAGTCGTCTTTTACCAAATGAAGATTGCTCAATCGCTTTCTTAATAACCAGCTGACACTCATTGACCTGTCTATGACTATAGGGTTAAGACTCTCGCTTTTCTAGTCGACGGAGTTATTTATGATGCTTTCAGACGAACAATTTATTTCCGAGTTTGAAGCAATGACGCTCGAACCACAATATTTTAGTCACCGGGGCCATATTAGAATTAGTTGGTTATATCTCAACCAATTTAATTTTGATTTGGCCTGTGAAAAGATAGAGTTTGGAATTAATCGTTATGCGACTTCTCTTGGTGCGAAAGATAAGTTCCATTGCACACTTACTCGTGTATTGGTTGTGCTTATATATGGTCGAATGAAAAAATCGTCTCACAAGAGTTGGCAGAATTTCATTATTAACAACTCCGATCTAGTGAATAATGCGCAAGAACTAATCTCGGAATACTACAGCGAAGAATTGATCAATAGTGAATTGGCGCGTAAGCTCTTCGTAAAGCCTGACAAAAATGTTCTCCAATGAGTCATCCATCTTTATTAACAGTCGGTCAAATGGCTAAGCGATTTAAACTCGCTAGGACAACTCTACTTTATTATGAGTGCATCGGTTTGTTGGTTCCACTCAATCGTTCTGCAGCCAATTATAGGTTATATGATTCAACAGACGTCGAGCGATTAAAAAAAATTAAACTTTATCGTTTGGCAGGTATTACACTCTCACAAATTATCCCACTCGTAGAATCGAAACATAGTGATGGTCAAGTGCTATTTAGAAAAGATGTTTTGGAGACTAGGCTAGAACATATTAATGACGAAATAGCAGCGCTTCGAATTCAACAATCGATAATTGTCAGTTTAATTAATGATGAGAGTGTCAGAAAAAAGAGCCGGTTGATGAGTAAGGAAACTTGGGTTGATATATTACAAAAAGCAGGGCTAGACGAATCAGGAATGTCCGAGTGGCACAGGCAATTCGAACAAAGCGCACCAGAAACTCATCAGGATTTTTTGGAATCACTCGGATTAGAACCACGAGAAATCATAGATATTAGAACGCGTTCAAAATAGTTTGAAATTCGAACAACATATTATCCAGAAATCCATGTTTCTGCATCGTCAAAAGAATCGAAAATTTTAAATTCTACGGGGTAATGCGCCGTAAACGTGATGTAGCTTTCCAGGGATATTTTATCTGCTGATTCCATCGTTATAAAGGCAGATCGAGATTGGTTGGAACGGGGGGCATCGGAAGATGTTACAATCTCAGCTATTTGACGAAATTCTGCAATAGAAATATCTAGAAAAGCGTCTTGAAAATCCCAAATAGTATGTATGTCGATATCGAAATCAGATCGTTTTATAAGATCGAGATATGCTTGCGATATTAGACTTTTACTTATCTGACCGGTAAAGTCCAGAATATAATAGTTTAAGCATTTATTGATCTTTACTGGCATTTAGTTCTCTTATAAGCTCGTACTACAGACCAACTCTATATCACATTTGGTCAATAGCTCATCTTACCAGTTTAAGAATAAAACTAAAGTCATACTATGTCTCCTGCTCAAAAATGTTGAGCATAAATGGTATCCCAGGCCATACGTCGATGTACATGTCGATTCGCCACCCTTGAAAGAGCGTATCGAAATCATTCACAAGGCTTAAATTCGAATCTGATTTTAACTTTAATTTTATTCTTTTTTTCTCTCCTGAAGCCAATTCAAATCCATTGAGGTCCACCGAGGCAATTACTTCGTTCTCTTGTTCTACCACAATTTCACTCGATTCAATGATAATGTCGAACTCTGTTGGATTAGTGATAACGACATCAACAGAAAAATTGCTTAAAGCCTGACCATTCGCAAGTGTAGACAGCGAAGGCATATCGAGCTTAATACTGGACCAATCTAAATCATATTCTGCTTTTAATAGTTGGCTTTTGTGATGAAGTGAAACTACGATTCGCGAGTGTAAAAATAGACTGGCACTGAGCAAAAGCCCAACGACTGTATAAGCTCTTGCTGATGACGACTTTGAAGGTGGACGAATTTCTTGCACCTCTTTGATTATATTACTAGCGAGATGGGTTCCAGCCGGTATAGCGAGACTTAAAAAAACAATGTTTGACAAGAATAGAATGCTACTCATTTCAAGAAACGACAGAGACTCTTGTTTAAACACAAAGTGGCTAATTATTAGAAGCGGTGCACTGTACAATAACCCGAATAGAGTGACTAACAATGGGCGGCTCAATACAAATTTCAAAATCAATGAATAGCTAATGCGATGTCTTTGTAGGGTCGGTGAGATCATATCTAAGCCGAATGTAAAAAATAAAAACAAGTAACTTAAGCCGACTGATAATGCACTTGTCCATTGAAATGGGTAGTAACCTAACCATAAAATCACGGACTGTGCTGTCAGATAGAGAAGAAATAACTTGGTCTCTTCTAAAGCTTGAATGTGCAGGGGGTATTCTTTTACTTCACCGTTGGAGTATTTTGCCTCTTTTTCGAATACTGCAGAAAACTTTTCTTTTAGCGGAAATAAGCATATCGATGCGAGTACCAGTGAGCCAGACAAAACCATATTGCTCAATACGGCTTTTTTCTGAGAATCGAACATAAAATCGGCTAATTTCTCGGAAATTGAATGCCAAGATTTTGGAAATAAGTAATTGAGAATTGAATCTTTGATTGCGTGTTGGTTTGAAAGTAATAGCCAAATGAACAGAGCAAAAAGTACGAAAGTTGTTATCGCGTAAGTTAGGCCCCAGCCGAGAGAGTTTTTCTTCATCCGGCTTACAGAAAGCGGAGATTCGATCCATGCTAGTTTTAATTGTTGAATACTATTCATCTTAGGGGTCCTGTCGCTTATTCTTAAGGGATAATCTTAATTAAGTCGAAAAAGCGGCATTGAAAGTTTTGTTGTTAGGGCTATTGTCACAAAACTATAAAGGAAGTGCCATTATTTTATCGAGTGACTGTATTTACTCAAGCTTCCCATCGATATTAGGATCGTTTCTTAGAAAAAATATCGAACAGCAACCGAATATTGACGTTCAATTAGTAGAGGGGGTTTTTGGTGATAACTACGTGAAAATCGGTCGCTATCGATGATATCTATTTCCGATAAGAGAAACCAATGTTTATTGATTCGATAACTATGTCCAATACTAAAGCCGTGACCTGATTCATTGTTATCGTCATAGTGGGTACTATCTAGATCAATGACTTTGAAGTTCTCGTATCTTAAAGTGTAACGATGTTTGCCATGGCGATTGCTCAGTAGAATATAGCGACTGGAAAAATCAGTGTAAACTACGTTTGTTCGAACGGGTGATTGCATCATCGTTGAGCCGGCTATTTTTTGTGCTAAGAGTGTCCAAGTTGATGCAAATTTCCAAGATACTCCTAAGTGATTAAACCTCGTATTCCATCCATATTGCCCTTTGTCGATTAAGTAAGGTCTTGCGCGATTATCATATCGACCAATCGAAAGTTGCAATCCTTTCTTCCATTTTAACTGCCCGTTGATATGTACGCCGAATCGACCGTCAATATCGACAAAAGGTTTACTGGCATTGGCTTGTTCACTTAATACACTACCATTAGCTCTTATCATTGAATTTGGAAGCTGGATTGATTCTCCCCACAGAGTTTGACGATTGGATTGAGTCCAACCATGCCAAGATAGCAATGTTCCGTTTGTATCATTATTCTTAAAAAGTGAAGCGCTTAATTCGATATCGAAATCGGACTGACTAAATCGCCCAAGTTTCTTGATAGTGCCTTCTACACCGGTATAACGAACTTCTTCTCCAACCCAACTATTAAGCAAGGATGTTCTAAGGCTAAAGGGGCTGGACCAACCGATGGCGGTATTTTCAAGGGATATTTTAGGATAGATAAAGCCAGCTTTAGATTGAAACTGAATACCAGATTCAGATGGCAGGCTTTTGTATTTTAAGTACGCTTCGGTTATTCCTAACCCATCTTTGGCTTTACCTAAATAACCAATAGCGACTACGCGTGCTGAGAAATTGTTATCCCAGTCTAACTCTATTGAAAGTGCGGCCTGTGATAGTGAAAAAGCGGTCTCATCCTGAGCGAATTTTCCGTAGCCTCCATCTGCAAAGCTTCTTGGTGCCCCGGTGTTGTCTTCAGCATCCGTAGAAATAGCTGAATATTCGAGCTCGATTAATCCGCGAGTATCAAATTCGAAAGAGTGTACAGGCGGAATGAAGAGGCAGACAACAATTAATAACTTTAGAAATCTTGTAGGACTAACCAATTCTGAAAGTTGTTTATTCATTGTTCATGGCTTGTTGCTGGTAATAGGGAGTGTGTTCTAGCCAAGACTCTAACTCGTTCGCTGGAATAGGTCGACTAATATAATAACCTTGAATTCGTTCGCACTGCTTGTCCGCTAACCACTGCATTGCTTCCTTATTCTCTACGCCTTCTGCAACAACCGTGAGTCCCATATTATGTGCTAGCTCGATAGTCGAGCGGACTATAATTTTATCGCCTTCATCATTTGGAAGTCGCCTTACAAAAGACATATCAATCTTTAATTCATTGACGGGAAGATCTTTTAGTTGAGCTAAAGACGAGTAACCTGTGCCGTAATCATCAATAGAAAGTTTGAATCCTTTGTCCTTGAATCGTTGCAGTAGATTAATCGCCTCTTCAGGGTTCTCTACAACAGCACTCTCAGTTATTTCCAGCAAGATTGCTTCGACCGGTATGTCGGCGCTTTTAATTTTGTTGCAGACCATGTGGTAAAAATCTTTCGACTTCAAGTTTTCGGCAGAAATATTAATAGCGATGGTTAGATTAATGTTGCGGGTGGCCCACTTTGAGTATTGGCTCACTGCTTCCGATAGAACCCATTCTGTTAACGGGTTAATTAAGCCGGTTTGTTCGGCAATTGAAATAAATTTGTCGGGCGGAATCATTCCCAATTTAGGGTGCTGCCAACGAACCAATGCTTCAACTGTTTCTGTATGGTTACTCGACAATGTTACTTTAGGTTGGTAGTAGAGGCGTAACTGGTTATCTTCAATTGCCAAGCTCAAGTCATTCATCAAATTAAGCTGCTCTAAAGTATCTATATCTTGGCTAGAGTCATAGACACTAATATCCAACCGCTGATCTTTCGAAAATTTCATCGCGGTACTTGCTTTTTGAATTAATTCTTCTGGGTTTATAGAGTGAGTTGGATAAATAGAAACGCCAGCACGGGCTCGCAAATTAAAACTCATGGATTCGTTCACATAGGGACTCAATAATTTATCTTGAACAATGCTTGACCAATCATTGATGATATCATTTGTAGCATCGGGAATGAGTAAAATAAATTCATCAGCACCTAAGTGAAATAATTGACATTGTGATTCCAATTGTTTTAAACGATTAGCAAACTCTATGATTACTTGATCGCCTACCTCATGTCCCAATGAGCTGTTGACTTGATTGATGTGGCTGATATTGATCAAATAAAGCAGAAAAGAAGTCTGTGTATCAAGCTCAACATTCTGAATAACTTCGAGTAATCTATTTCGGTTGGGCAGTTCTGTAAGGGGATCATGAAACGCCCGATGAGAGATTAATTTTTCGCGACTGAGCACTTCTTTTTGCATGACACTAAATTCTTTGGCTAATTGCCCCATCTCTCCCTTATCAGTAATTGATACAGGCTCTTCGTAATTACCTTTTGCAATAAATTTTGCCCAAACTACGAGTTGCTTTATCGGTTTGCTGATACTAGCAGATATCATGTATGCGCCAGCAAGAGATAGCAAAAGAGTCAATCCAGCGAGAGCTAGAAATTGTAACCAACGAGTTTCGATAGAGTCTAATAAGTCGGCGCGAGAGCCTTGTAATTGAACCGATAAAGTTTCCGAATTGTCCGTACCGATTTGTCCGATAGTGATCCCAGTAGCTATCAAGTGTTCGGATACTTCCGGTGAATTTATTTGCGATCCTGCTGAGCGAGTGACTGTTGTATTGAGACCTTGTTTATTTAATATAAAAGCGGTGGTTAATCCGGTAAGCTCTTCAAACTCGTTAGCGAGTTTTTGGTCGATTGCAAATCCAAAACCAATCCAGCCAATATTTTCTGAGCCACTTTTAACGGGGACGATACTGACCTGATAGATTTCATCTCGAGCGCGAAAAAGGATCTCTCCACTAGAAAATAGCAACCATTCATGATATTTAAACTTCGTTCCAACGTGTGGACCTTTAGTGATTTTTGTTTTTGAATTCTTGTCGATGGTTTTAATCAATTGTGCTTTAACCACTTGTTGGTCGTCGATGGCAAAAGCAATATCCGCGCTGATACGTTTTCTATGATTATTAAGAGCAACTAGAAAACTTCGATTGTCTTCATAAAAATTTTCTCTCAAACCGCCATCTTGAGCCGCCGCTTCTGCAATGGCATTGAGTTTTTCGCTGCTAGATTCAAATAGACTGTTAAAAATCGTAGTCGCATTATTGAGGCGTGTATCGATCGAAAGTTGCGCTTGTTCTTCCGTCGCCTTGTAGATAGTTAGTATTGCAACAGATTGCACACTAATCAGTAACCCGACAAACAACACAAATATTTTGGCTTGTAAACTATGCACCATTATTATCCTAGTTTATTCGCTCAATAGTCATCAAGAAAATCAAATTCATCACCACTTGTTTGTTGTGGTATTTCCGAAATTGGATGTTTAAGCTTGAAATGAGCCGTAGTACTTTCGTCAGAAAGGGTAAAACTCTTTTGTAAACTTGTCTCCTTGCTCGATAGTTGAGGATGCCATAAGTTCACTGTGGCTTCTCCTAAATCATCGATATTTAATACAGCTATACCATTCTCGTCGCTAAATTCAAAGTAAGGAGTATCGACAACTAGCAAGTGACCAGTCATCCAATCATGCACATTGCAACCCATGGAAACTGAGCCTGGTTGATCAAATGAAACTGAACGATGGTTTTGTCCCTGTCTAATTTTGAAAGAAAAGTTGTTTTGACGTGAAGCAGAAAATATATGATGGGTAATGTCATCATTATTGCTAAATTCGACCTCTTGCCCACGTTGGATAATACTCAAGTAAGGAGCAAAAGCCTTGTCTTTCTGATTAATGGTTATCACAGCCTGTCTCGGTGATTTAGTTATTAATTCTGGAGTGATAAATACAGCGATACCACCAAGCGGTTTGCCCTTGGATGAGAGAATCTCTACAGTCACTTGAGATGCTGATGCGTAGTGCATCATAAGTATATTGAGTAGTAATAGGTAATTCAGTCTCACTATAAACCCCTTTCATTCATTTAGTCAAAATTATAGTCCCTGTTGTAATCGGCTGCTCAGAATAGTCGATACCAGTACAAAGGCTAATCATCACTATTTGTCGATTTCCTTTGTATCAATCGTTAATTTGACCGTAACAAGAATAAATCGTTACACTTTTGGCTCTCTCAAGAACAATTGGAACTTTCATTATTTCTACTATTTCCAATCAAGGACTTATGTGAGAGGATTATCGTAAATACTAAATTTAAGAGAACAATATGAAATTTATTCATCAATTAATTACGCTACCCAAATTATTCTTGTTTGCTGGGTTTTGCTGTGTTCTTTCAACAAATGCAGCTTCTCAGTCCGGAAAGTTTGTCGATTCGCAACGACTTTTCTTTGAAGAATTTAAACAGTTATGTGGTCGTTCCTTTGACGGAAAAAGTACTTTTCCAAGTAATAAAGAAGACTCTTTCTATGGCAAGAAATTGGTGATGGAGGTACGAGATTGTTCAAGTCGAGAGATAAAAGTTCCCTTTAGTGTCGGAGAAGACCGTTCTCGCACTTGGATTTTAAGCATCAATAAGGGGAGGTTATTGTTTAAACATGACCATCGTCATCTGGATGGAACACCCGACGACCTAACAATGTACGGTGGATACGCCGATGGAAAAGGTGGCCAATATTCTCAGAGCTTTCCGGCCGATGATGAAACTAAAATCATGGTACCAAAGGGGAAAACTAACGTATGGCATTTAACAATCGACATTAATAATAATGAATTCATCTATTATTTAGAGCGGCATAATAAACCGCGTTTCAAAGCTGTATTTAAGCTGACGGATTAGCTCATTTGAGATAAGTTTATAAGTTAAGGTTTGAGGTTTGCGATGAGTTCAGCCAAATATTCGACGCCATCTTCAAATCTAACGACATCTTTACAATATTTTGAGCTGCACTGTATTCCTTGAAATGCAGCGACTAAAAAACGAGCTGTTTTCTTTGGGTCGATATTGGCTCTGACAAGATTTTGTTGTTGACCGTTCTGCAGTAATGACTCAATACCTTCAATCCATTCATCAAAAACCTGGTTTATTCGAGTTCTAAACCCTTCATCTTCAAATGACATTTCAGACCCAAGATTGGTCAAAGGACAACCAACTTCAATGTCACACTGCTCAACATCTCCAGTCATATTGACGAATGAATTGGCCAATACTTCCAGAGGATTACCCTCTAGAGCGAGTGCTTGCTGCCAAAAGGAGCGAAATTCTGTTCTTAGCATATCATCGACAACAGCGTAACCTAGCGCTTGTTTATTGGGGAAATGGTAATAAATAGCACCCTTGGTCAGCCCTGTATTTTCAACAACTTGATCAACCCGCATTCCTTTGTATCCATGTTGATGGATCAAATTAGCGGCCATTTCAAGGATTAGCTGACGGGTCTGCGTTGGATTATTTTTACGAACCATTTACTTCTCACGTTTAGCTGATTATCGTTAAAGCCTGAGGGAATACCCTGTTGGCGATATCAGTTTATGAGATACCCCTTGTTTAAGCAAGATATCTCATAAACTAGCCTAAGGAAAACGCCGCAGTACAGCCAGTGTTATCTTACTCTTTTTAGACTATTCCTATTGAAACTATCATCGCTTAATCCAACTCTAAATTGGTAATCACGCCATAATAAATCAGTCGATTTCTCACTTTGATGATTGGCCATCGACATTTTATGGGCTCGCCAGTATTTGTCTAGGTAGAGTCGATAATCTGTGTAGCGCAAGGTTTTCAGCAGATCGCCTTTTCGATCATAGAATTCCGATTTCTGTACGCGATACTCTTGCTGGTCGATCCACGAGATTATTCGGGTATAGCCCGAGTGTTTGTAAGTTGGTGAGTATTCAATCACAAAGGATTTTACCCCGTTTAACTCCTCATCTCTCAGATAGGTGTAGGTGTATTTACCCACTTCAAATGAGCTTAAATCCTCGAACGCAAACTCACTGCCCATAAAGGGGCCTGACTTATTTGATGAAGAGATCCGCTTTACGCGCTTAAGTGCTGGCAAATACAGCCATTGATCATCGGGTGAAATAATATGGGAGAAAGAAAGAAACGCGGTTCCTTTCACATCTCTCGGACTGTCAAATACCGTTAAACTTTTATCACCATTGTCGTCGCCACCTGTTTCTTTTGACTTGATTCGAATAAGCCGGGTGCTTTTTTCACCCAGTTTATTGCTCAAAATCATTTCCATATTAGCGGTTGAATCTTGCCAGCCTAGATCCCGTTTGTCTGCTTCAACCGCGATTGCTAAACCTTTCTCTTGCGCTGTTTCTGCAACAGCGCTAGCCGACAGAATCAGTAGCAAGCTGGTTAGTAACTTGTACATTTTTATTCTCCTTTTCATAAGTAATTAGAATTGCTGGTAATAGTAAGAAATCGGTGACGAGTGCAATGACGATGGTGATTGCCGTTAATACGCCCATGTCGGAGTTCATACTAAAGGTAGAGAAAGTTAGAACACTAAAGCCTGCCGCTAAAACAATGGTTGTCACCACAAGCGCTTTACCCACATGGGCAAATGCATATCGGACTGCCTCAGTGGGGTCGAGGCCTTTTTCTCTTCTTGCGCGTAAATACTTGCTCAAGAAATGCACCGAATCATCAACCACAATACCCAACGTCATTCCGGCCACTATGGCAAGGGACATACCAATTTGAGAAACAAATATCCCCCAGATGCCAAATGCAATTAATGCCGGTATCATATTTGGTATTAGCGAAACTACCCCTATTCGGAATGATTTCAGCGCGAATATTAGTAGGATTGAAATAAGGATTAACGCAACGGCAGTGCCGCCAAGCATACTGACCACATTCCGCTCACCAATATGGGCGAACATCAGCGAAGGGCTTGCCGCATAAAACTCATAGCCCATACCATTAACAACCAACCAAGCTCCCAGCTTTTCCTCTAGTGCAATCGTTGCCTTAGTCGAAAGATTTTTCGCAGTTACGATAACTCGAGTGCTTGTCTTACTCACATTAATTTGATTGTTTAAATCCAAACCGTAGGGGAGAGACATCTCATAAAGCAACAAGTATTGCGCCGCTAGATTGCGTTCTTTTGGTAGCTTATAGAATGTCTGATCGTCACCGTGCATGTTTTTGTTTAACCGCTTCATGATATCGGTAAATGTATTAACATGAATGACTTCAGGCTGAGCATTGGCGACTTGAGTAAACTCTTCTACCACTCTTAAGAATTGTGGGTCACTGACAGAACCATCTTCACCAGCGTCCAGTGAAAATTCCAATGTATATAACCCAGTTAAATTCTCAAGAATAAAATCCGTATCGCTTCTAAATTCAGTCGACTTATCAAAGTACTGAACCCATTCGTCATTTAATTCATTCTTAGGTAAAAATGCGACTGTCGCAATAGTAAATAGTGACATTCCCCAGAGTAAGCGTTTGCGATTATTGATAACAAAGTTGGCCATACCTTGCATACTTTGGTGCTCGCTACTGTCCGATTTTTGTTGTTTCAATTTCTGTTTAATTGGCAGAGCTAGTACTATAGCCGGTAGCAGTGTGATTGAGTAAACAAATGCAGCTGCAACTCCCATAGAGACAATATTTCCCAAATCATGGAACGGCGGAACTTCACTGAAATTCATGCTCAAAAATCCAATGATTGTGGTCACACTGGTTAAGAATATAGGTTGTAAATTGACTCGAATGCTCTCACGCATAGCTTCTATTTTGCTCGAGCCCGCGTGATAGTTTTGCAAAAAGGCGACTAAAACATGCACCGTGTCTGCGACAGCCATGGTTAGAATAATCGTTGGAGCAGAAGCCGACGGGGGGGTGAGTTTAATCCCTAACCATCCTGTGAGTCCCATAGCGGTTAAGATTGAAGCCACGATGACAATTAGCGTCGCAACCGTTGCAGAAATACTTCTGAGTAAAATCCCTAGAGTGACCAATACCACAAGGAACATTAGCGGTACCAAAGTGCTCATGTCTTTTTGTGACGAAGTTTGAAATGCTTCGTTCAACATAATGAAGCCGGACATATAGACATCAAGTTCAGGGTATTTTTGTTGCAATTGCGCTTTTATTTCTCGAGAGAAACCTGCAACTTTCTCGTTTTCGTCAAGCTCAATACCCGGTAATTTTACCGTTACATTAACGGCGGTCACATGACCTGACTCTGAAATTAAACGATGGACAAGTAAAGGGTCGCTGAGGGATACCTGCTTAATATACAAAATTTCATTTCGATTTAAAGTTAAATCTTCTGAAACTAAGTCGGCAACAATCAAATCATCTTCTTCGGCACGGGTATGCTGATAATTACTAATTGAATCAACTCGAGTCGAGAAAGGCGTTTGCCACGCTTCTTTAGTAAGCCACTGAACCGCTTGAAGTGTTTGTTTGTTAAAGACATCTTGTTGGTTCTTTGGTTTTAGTACAAACAACACATTGTCTGATTTTTCATAACTGGCCTGGAGTTTCTCGTAAGCCTCTAACTGTTCATTTCCTTCGTCAAAGAAGACGCGGTAGTCACTGGTAAAGGCGATTTTTGAACCACCCATTGCTGCAACGCCAATTAAAGCGACACAGAGAACCAGCAAAAACCAGCGAAATCGAATGACTTGATTCGCGATTAGCTCGGACATTTGGTTTTCCTCAATAAATTAAATACATACCGGTTGGTATGTTTATGATACATACTAGTTGGTATGTATTCAATAGGCTTCTTAAATACTTGATGACTCTAAGCTGAAATAGTCACTCTGGAATGATCTATCTTATTGTATTTAAGTGATCTTTTATGGATTTAGGCTGCAAAAAATTATTGTTTGAATTGCGCTGGTTTAAGTTCTTTTAAGGACATTGTTTACCAACATATCTGATTGTTTATGGGCTTAAGGACAGTCCTAGGACTTAATTGTTAAGGTTTTGTTATAAAGCTGTGAGGTATGCTTCAGTCAAATCTCCTATTGTCAGCTGGTTTATTAAACACACCAAGGAGAACAACATGACAATATTAAAAAAGATCTTGCTAGTAGGTTTTACAATGGCCTTCGCATCTGCGGCAAATGCGGGCGGGGCGAAATATGAAGTGCAAATTACCAATATTACCAAGTCGATATCCTTTACACCGATAATGGTCGCGGCACACCACAATAAAGTCGATTTGTTTGAACTCGGCGAAGTTGCGTCTGACGCAATCGCTGATGTTGCAGAGGGCGGAAATACCAGCGGTATCGCCGCAATGTACACTAATCCCTATGATCAAGTCGCTTCAACGAGCGGGTTGTTACAAGCGGGACAAACCGCAACACTTACATTTGAAAATGTAGGTCGTCACGTTCGTTTCTCAGTCGCTTCCATGTTGTTACCTACCAACGATGCGTTCGTCGCATTAGAGTCAGTTAGAGCCCCAAGAAAGTACGCTTCAAAAACTCGTTTTCTAAAAGCCTATGACGCTGGAAGTGAAACTAACGATGAGTCTTGTGCCAGTATTCCCGGTCCAACTTGCGGTGGCGAACCTTTTTCGCCGAACGATGAAGGCGAAGGATATGTTTACGTACATTCTGGTATTCACGGCATTGGCGATTTATCAGCGAGTGAATACACTTGGAATAACCCAGTATTGAAAGTGTCCATCCGACGCGTTAAGTAATCAGTTTCCACAACACTGTTTTGCGCAGCATCCCACGATTTAGATAGATGGATCGTGGGATTTTTTATATGTTGTTATCTCCTAGCGCCTAGCGCCTATATCTTAGCCCCCAAAGTTGTACCCATGACTTTGACCTGATAGTCTTTGAAAAAAAGAATAATCGGGATTGCCTGTGTATCGCAATATAGATTTCATAAAAGTTAGAAATACTCTCAGCCGTCTACATGATCGAATTGTAGAACGGTTTCCTGAAAGTGGCTTGCACCGCGTTTGTGAAGAACTGATGGTCGTATTCCAGGAAACTAAGCCGAATCTAGCGATAATCCAAAAGCCAAATTATTGGCTGCGGGGACTCGTTGCTGTGATGGTGTCACTAGTGCTCCTCATGATTATTTATGCTTTAACCCTGTTTGATTTCGATTTTTCTAAGATAAAATTTACTGAAGTTATTCAGGTAACAGAATCCGCCGTTAATGATGTTATATTAATTGGTTTGGCCATTTTCTTTTTGGTGTCGTTAGAAACTCGACTTAAACGTTCCAAGGCAATTAATTCACTGAATGAACTGAGAGCGATTGCGCATATTGTCGATATGCATCAACTCACTAAAGATCCCACAGAAGTTGGCGAAAAAAATCGTCGCACCGCTTCCTCTCCTAAAAGAGTGTTGACTGCGTTTGAGCTTAAGAGATACTTGGATTATTGCAGCGAAATGTTAGCAATCGTTGGAAAAATAGCCGCTCTTTATGCTCAAGAATTACCTGAAACGACTGTTATTTCAGCGGTCAATGAGATTGAATCGTTAACTTCTGGAATCAGCCGAAAAGCATGGCAGAAGATTATGATACTGCAACAGTCCGGTGACGAAAATGAATAAGACCACCTTGGACCGAGAATAAATTAAATTATTTTATACTAGTTTGTCGATTTTCAATAAGTTGGTTCGTCTTACATAATACAGAAACTGATTAAAGCTGTTGGTGGATATCGGAGCACTCACTGTCCAAATCTCCCACAAGAGCTAAAAGAACTGCGCTAGATATGATTTAGCTTGGTTCAGATTGATTTCCTGTTACTTACTAATTAATTCACTGAGGAAAAAAGAATGCAATTTTTATGTTTAATTTATGAAGCAGAATCACTTAACGCTACCCGTAGTGAAGAAGATCACGGCAAGATCTTTCAAGGATATATGGAATTTACTCAAGCGATTACTGAAACTGGAAATTTGGTCGCCGGTGATGCATTGCAGCCAACGGATACAGCGACAACGGTACGAGTCAGAGACGGTAAGACGGTTATTACTGACGGACCATTTGCAGAAACCAAAGAACAGCTTGGTGGCTACTATTTATTGGAATGCGACTCACTCGACCAAGCGATTGAAAAAGCGGCCCAAATACCCTCTGCAGCAAGTGGGAGTATCGAAGTTAGACCTATCATGGTGTTCGAATAGCTTAAAAAATTTGGCCTAGTGTAGCACTGCTTACTAGGCCAATAATCTCATTAAACCCTTGAGCGGCTTTAACCCGGTTTTTTAAAAGGCAATCCATCTCGGATGATACATTCGCTAATTCAAACGGCATACCCGCAAGCGCTGGCTAAGTTACTCTATTTAATTAGAGACATTCATAATGCAGAAGACTATCTTCAATCCGCCGTTGAACAAGCGTTGATAAAATGGCCGGAACAACAACCCGATAATTGTGTTGGCTGGCTTGTTAAAGTGGCACAAAATAAATTTATTGATGAATTTAGACGGTCGAAAAAGCAACTTTCTAGCGACTTACTGGAAGAAGTCTATGAAGATATCGACTTAAGTGAGCAGTCGCTGCTAATAAGCTACAACGACGATATACTCAGGCTTATCTTTACTAGCTGCCATCCTGCACTAAACCAAGAAACTCAAATAGCCTTGTCACTCAAACATGTTTTAGGTCTATCAGTTTCAGAAATTGGAAGTGCGCTTCTGATTCCTAAAAAGACTATTCAACAACGGTTATTGAGAGCAAAGAAAAAAATTGCGGCGACCAATATTCCATATGAAATACCCAAACCGAGCAGTTGGAACGACCGACTTTCTGGTGTCTTAAAAACGATCTATTTACTATTTAATGAAGGTTACCTTTCGACCGA